>NZ_JBFTMM010000019.1:188569-427089 GCF_056396945.1 Pseudomonas sp. 05N432
GAGGCAGGATTTACGGCCGCTGCGCAGCCGAACGCCGCCTCGCGGGCTCGACAGCTGCTACAGGTTATGTGTTGCGCTCGGAATCTTTTCAGGGCTCGCAGTTTCATCGTCAGCGTCTGGCTTCAACTGCTCCCACAATTGCGCGGCACCGGGAAACTCCGTGCCGTCTTCAGGGCTCAGCTCATCCGGGTCGTACCGACTCAGGCACCCCTCGCCCAACGTCGCGGGGGCTTTGGATGTTGCCTTATCCAGTGGATCAGCCATCTTCCTTACCTCATGCTGAAAAAAAGGGCCTGAAGCGATTGAACGCTCAGGCCCTGTTTTTTTTCAATCAGTACCGATCAATCAGAACACCACGGTCTTGTTGCCATGCACCAGCACGCGGTCTTCCAGGTGATAGCGCAGGCCGCGGGCCAGCACCATCTTCTCGACGTCACGGCCGAAACGCACCATGTCTTCAATACTGTCGCTGTGGCTCACGCGCACCACGTCCTGCTCGATGATCGGACCGGCGTCCAGCTCTTCGGTCACGTAGTGGCAGGTCGCGCCAATCAGCTTCACGCCACGCATCGACGCCTGGTGGTACGGCTTGGCACCGACGAACGATGGCAGGAAGCTGTGGTGAATGTTGATCACCTTGTGGGCGTACTCGGTGCACAGTTCCGGCGGCAGGATCTGCATGTAACGCGCCAGCACCACCACTTCGGCGTCGTGCTGTTTGACCAGGCGCGACACTTCGGAAAATGCCGGCTCTTTGTCCTGCGGGTCCACCGGCACATGATAATAAGGAATGCCATGCCACTCGACCATGCTACGCAGGTCGTCATGGTTGGAAATCACGCAGGAGATTTCGCAGTCCAGCTCGTCGCTGTGCCAGCGGTGCAGCAAGTCAGCCAGGCAGTGGGATTCGCGGCTGGCCATCAATACCACGCGTTTTTTCTGCGCGGTGTCGGTGATGCGCCAGTCCATCGAGAACTCTTCGGCGATCGGTGCAAAGGCCTCACGAAACGCCTCAAGGCCGAACGGCAGCGAATCGGCACGAATTTCGTGACGCATGAAGAACCAGCCACTGAGCGTGTCCGAGTGATGGCTCGCTTCAGTGATCCAGCCATTGTGTGACGCCAGAAAGTTACTGACTTTAGCAACGATACCGACGCGGTCCGGGCAAGCAATCACTAGCCGAAAAGTGCGCATGGGGGGAAAACTCCAGAACTTCGCAAAGGCCGCTATTCTAGCGATTGCGCAGCAAAACTGCAGTATTCCTGACACCAAGCCCGGTAATGCACGGCCTCGCCCTACCGATTGGCGGCCTCTGAACGCTCAACAATGTTCTATTGGCGAAATACGCAAGCGGGCTTTTGTGAGTATCTGTGATGAAACCCTGACAAGTTTTAACAGCGGCATGAGGCTTTTTTCGCTGAGCACTCTAATTAAATTAAATAAAAGCCGGCTTAAATGTTTACTTGATGAAACACCCTGACTATTATTGCGCCACTGTACCCTGTCATCCAGCGCCCAACATAAGGTAGTCCTCATGTCCTTGATCAACGAATACCGTGCCACCGAAGAAGCTATCAAAGAGCTGCAAGCCCGTTTGAAGAACCTGTCCCAAGACGACAAACTGCAAACCGAGCTGGAATTCGAAGGCAAACTGCGTACCCTGATGGGCGAATACTCCAAGTCCCTGCGCGACATCATCGCCCTGCTGGATCCAGAGTCCAAAGTTAAAGCGCCACGCGGCGCTGTAAAAACTACCGGCACCAAGCGCGCTCGCAAGGTTAAACAATACAAGAACCCGCACAACGGCGAAGTCATCGAAACCAAAGGTGGCAACCACAAGACTCTGAAAGAGTGGAAAGCCAAGTGGGGCGGTGACGTGGTTGAAGGCTGGGCTACCCTGCTGGGCTAAGCCGCAACCCGCTTCGCAGGTTCATTTGCGAGCACCCAAAAACGCCAGCGTCCGCTGGCGTTTTTTTATGCCCCGCCTTCAGGTATTTGTACAGCTTGTTTCAAAGCTCCAAACGCTTGCGTAATGAGTCGACATACTCGCGCCACTCGTCCAGTACCTGTTGCTGAATCGCTGTAGCACTAAGCGAGCATTGCGCCATTGCCTCATTAAACCCCTGCAAGGTATTCGGCGCGCCCCATCCGGCGTCTGACAAACGTTGCTGACAGAATAATCTCCAGCGCTCGTGCTTCTCGTGACTCAAGGTCTCGGGAAAGTTACGCGCACGATAACGAAATAATAATTCCGGCAAACGTTCATCATCGAACGGCCATTGCTCTTGCGCTAATTGCATCGGGTCCGCATGTCGGACTTGTTCGCATAAACGCCGGTCCCGATCGCCAATGAAGCCGTCGTATAACTGTTGTTCAGGGTCCTCGCTTGGCGTGAAATCCTCGTGGGCATAAATGGCCAGAACTTTATCTCGCCATACTTCTTGTGCGTCACTTAGACGCAGTGCGCGCGCTTCATACTGCGCCATGTCCAGTTGCAGTCGTTGCCGGTCTTCGGCGCGCAACACCGACAACGGTGCCACCACCGGGCAACGGTTGATGTGAATCAGTTTGAGCGGCACCGGTAATTCGCCTTCGGCCAGATCCTCGTGGCGGGTGTACAAACGCTGACGCGAGGTCTCGGCGTCCTGGTCGAGTAGCCCCTGCGGGTCGAGATGCAGGTCGCAGACAATCAGTGCGTTGCGATTGCGCGGGTGCCAGGCCAACGGCAAGACCACCCCGACATAGCTGCGAGCTGCCGAGAAACGCCCCGAGATATGCACCATCGGTTGCAACAGGCGGATCTGATCCATGACCTTCTGCTTGCTGCGCAGCTTGAACAGCCAGTCGTAGAGTTTTGGCTGCTTGTCGCGGATCAACCGCGCCAGGGCAATCGTCGCGCGCACATCGGACAACGCATCGTGAGCCTGGCCATGGTCGATGCCATTGGCGGCAGTCAGGCGTTCGAGTTTCAACGTGACGCGACCGTCCTCTTCAGGCCAGATGATACCGTCCGGGCGCAACGCGTACGCCGCGCGCACCACATCGATCAGATCCCAGCGACTGTTGCCGCCCTGCCACTCCCGCGCATACGGATCAAAGAAATTCCGGTACAGGCTGTAACGGGTCATTTCATCATCGAAGCGCAAGGTGTTGTAACCGGCACCACAGGTTCCGGGGGCTGCTAGCTGCGCATGAACCCGGGTCATGAAGTCGGCCTCACTCAGGCCTTGCTCGGCCAGGCGGCTGGGAGTGATGCCGGTAATCATGCACGCCGCCGGGTGAGGCAGGATGTCGTCACTCGGCTGGCAGTAGAGATTGACCGGTTCGTCGATCTCGTTGAGGTCGAGGTCAGTGCGAATCCCGGCCACTTGCAGCGGACGGTCGCAGCGCGGTGAGATGCCAGTGGTTTCGTAGTCGTACCAGAAGATGGAGGTCACGGGGCGTTCCTGAACTTGAGACGGGCGAAGTCTAGGCGCTCAAGCGCGGCGCCGACCAGCAATCTTGCTATTCAAGCATTTCTCGCCGATACCTTGTCATACATAGTTATGTCGTTAGCGCTGCGAAGGCTGCTAGCATCGAATCAGTATTGAATCCCAACCATCAGGTTGATCATGCGCAAAACTTCAGCACTGCCAAGGATAGCAACGCTGCCCCCGCCACTGGACACGCGGTATCAGGTTGAAACGCCGGAAGGCATCGACCTGCCGCTGCGACCGGCCGGGTTGATGCCCCGTGTGCTGGCGTTTGCCATTGACCTTGGGGTGCGCGGGCTGGTGCTGGGCTTACTGTTTATTGTCCTGGCCTTGCTGGGGAGCGTCGGCATCGGGCTGGGCTCGGTGCTGCTGTTTCTGGTCAGTTGGTGGTACATGGTGCTGTTCGAGGTCCTCAACCAGGGCCGCTCGCCGGGTAAACAGCTGATGGGGCTGCGCGTCGTGCATGACGATGGAACGCCCGTTGGCTGGCCGGCCTCGCTGATCCGCAACCTGCTGCGGTTCGTCGACATGCTGCCCTTCGGCTACAGCCTCGGTGCCATCAGTTGCCTGCAGCATCCGACCTTCAAACGGCTGGGCGATATTGCGGCCGGCACACTGGTGATCTACCGCGAACAAGTGGTCACCCGACCACAGATCCCGCAGGCGCCGGCACTGCACCCGCCCTTTGCGCTGACCCTCAATGAGCAACGCGCGGTGCTGGGTTTCGCCGAGCGTCAGGCGGAACTCTCCAGCGAACGGGTCAATGAACTGGCCAGCATCCTCGCCGAGCCGCTCCACGTTTCACCGTCCCACGCGGTTGCCGAACTCAATGGCATCGCGCGCGGTTTACTGGGGCCGGCATGAAGCAGAGACTTTTCGAAAATCGCCATCGGACCGAATGGGATCAATTTGCCCAACGGCTCGATTCGCTCGAACGCGGCAAAGCCAATGTCGAGGATTGCACCACGTTCCCCAAGGATTACCGGCGGTTGTGCCAGCACCTCGCGCTGGCACAGGAACGCGGCTACAGCAGCTACCTGATCGACCCTTTGCAACAGTTGGTACTGCGCGGGCACCAACAGCTTTACCGGCATCGTGGCCGGGTCGGCGCCCATCTGCTGGCCTTTGTCCTCGCCGGTTTCCCTCGACTGGTCCGTGAGCAATGGCCTTTCGTGCTGGCTTCAAGCCTGCTGTTTTTCGGCTCGCTGGTGGGCATCGGTTTGCTGGTGTACCTGCACCCCGAGCTGATCTACAGCCTGGTCCCGGCCGAACAGGTTGCCGAGATACAAGGCATGTATGACCCGGCAGCCGGTCACCTGGGGCGCCTGGGTGAACGCGCAGCCAGCGATGACTGGGTCATGTTCGGTTACTACATCATGCACAACATCGGCATCGCCTTTCAGACCTATGCCAGCGGTTTGCTGTTTGGCCTGGGCAGCGTGTTTTTCCTGTTCTTCAACGGTTTGATGATCGGTGCGGTTGCCGGTCACCTGACGCACATCGGCTATGGCGAAAACTTCTGGTCGTTCGTCGTCGGCCATGGTGCCTTCGAACTCAGCGCCATCGCCCTGGCCGGTGCGGCTGGCCTGCAACTGGGCTGGGCGCTGATCGCCCCCGGCCGCTTGCCACGCGGTGAAGCCCTGCGCCTGGCGGCTCATAAAAGCGTCTTGATGATCTGCGGTGTCATGCTGTTTCTACTGCTTGCTGCGTTCATCGAGGCCTATTGGTCATCCCGCAGCGGGCTTGCCCCGCTGGTCAAATACCTGGTGGGCGCAGCCCTCTGGTTAGTGATGGCGACTTACCTGATCGTTGCCGGACGTACACGCCATGCGCCTGAGTGACGCCAGCGTGGTCATTCGCCCTCGTACCTCCTGGGAAGCCATGGACCTCGGCGTTCTGCTGAGCCAGCAACATCGCCGTCTGCTGATGGCCAGTTGGGCGATTGTCACGCTGCCGGTGTTTGCCCTGCTGACCCTGTTGCTGTGGGACTCGCCCTCAACGGCCGTGCTGCTGTTCTGGTGGTTGAAACCGGCGTTCGAACGGTTGCCGCTGTACATCCTCTCGAGCGCCCTGTTCGGCGAAACCCCGACCTTGAGGCAAGCGCTGCGCCAATGGCCGCGACTGCTCAAACCGCAGCTGCTGGCCAGCCTGACATGGCGGCGCTTTGACCTGAGTCGCAGTTTCATCATGCCGGTCGTGCAGCTTGAAGCGCTCAGCGGTCTGGCACGCCAGCAGCGCCTGGCCGTGCTACAACAACGCGATCGCGGCGCAGCACGCTGGCTGACGCTGATTGGTGCACATCTGGAAGCCGCCCTGTGGATCGGCCTGATGGTGCTGTTCTATCTTTTGCTGCCCACGCAAATCAAACTGAACTGGAACTGGCAAACGCTGATCGCCACCGCAGAGCAAGACTGGCTTTGGCTGGACCACCTGATCAATGCGCTCTACGCGCTGATCCTGATCCTGTGGGAACCGATCTACGTCGCCTGCGGTTTCAGCCTGTACCTGAACCGTCGTACCCGACTCGAAGCCTGGGATATCGAACTGGTGTTCCGCCGTCTGCGCCAGCGCCTGAGCAGCGTCGCCGCCTGCCTGCTGATGCTCGGACTACTGTGGTTGCCCACCACGCAGCCACTCTGGGCCGCCGAACCCGCCGACGCACCCGACAGCCCGCGCCTGCTCCAGCAACCGCTGACCAGCCAGGCCGCCAGTAACCGCATCAAGGCCATACTCGACACACCACCGTTCAAGAACCCGCAGACCGTTACCCACTATCGTTTTGGTAAAGACACGCCCGATCAACCTGCCGACACGGAAACACCGGGTTGGCTCAAAGCGTTTTTCGCACTGTTCGACAGCCAGCGCTTCGCCGGCCTGGCGCAGGTCATCGAGGTGCTGCTGTGGGCGAGCGTCATCGGCGCCCTTACGCTGCTGATCTGGCGCTATCGCGGCGGGTTGCGGACCTTGGTCAGCCGCCGTCCAAAACAGCACCAAACGCCCGCACACCCGGCGCCGACCCAGCTGTTCGGCCTTGATCTCGGCCGGGAAACCCTGCCGGACGATATCGCCGCCAGTGTCGAAAGCCTCTGGCCGACCCAGCCCCGCGAAGCCCTCGGGTTGCTCTACCGGGCCTTGCTCAGCCGTTTGCTGCACGACTTCAACCTCCCGCTGAAAACCGCCGACACCGAGGGCCAGGTGCTGGAACGGGTCCAACAGCTACAGGAACCGGCTCTGCAAACCTTCAGCAGCACATTGACGGTGCACTGGCAGAACATGGCCTATGGGCATCGCTTGCCACCGGCGCACCTGCAACAGGAACTGTGTGATGGCTGGCGGGCGTTGTTCGGCCCGGGAGCTTCGCGTTGAATCGGCGCCTGATCCCTGGCCTGCTGATTGCCGGGCTGCTCGCTGCATTGGCTGTTTATCTGTACCAGCAGGCCACGCCCTATCAGGAAGTCATCGACCACGGTCCTTCCCCGGAAGCCCGAGCCAACCCGTACCTGGCGGCCGAACACTTTTTGCGCCAACAAGGGCTGACCGTGACTCACGCCAACAGCCTCGACATCCTGCCGTATCTGGAACCGCATCAGCAGAGCCTGTTACTGCTCGGTGATCGCACCAACATGACCCCGCGCCAGGCCGATCAGGTGCTGAACTGGACCCGGGCCGGTGGACGTTTGCTGTTTGTGGCCGAAGCCTTGTGGAATGAAAAAACCGGCAAGAGCGGCGACCTGCTGCTCGACCGGGTGCAACTGCATCAATCCATGAGCAAGGACCTCAAGGCCCCGCCGCCTGATGCCGAGCCTGATCCGTACCCGAACCTGACCAAACTCTATCTCGAAGACGAAGACGCTCCGGCCTACGCCAGCTTCGATCCGCAGTACCATCTTGAAGACCCGAAAAACCTCGCGCAGTCGTGGGCCAACAGCGCGTTGGCCACTCACATGATGCAACTCGGTTATGGCCACGGTTCCATCACCGTGGTCACCGACGCCGAACTGTGGAAGAACCCGAACATCGGCCAATACGACAATGCCTGGCTGCTCTGGTACCTGTATTCGGACACCGGCGTGACCTTGCTCTTCAATATCGATCACGACAACCTGCTGACCTTGCTGCTGCGTTATTTCCCGCAGGCATTGGTGGCGCTCGTCGCGTTGATCGGCCTGTGGATCTGGCATGCCGGGTTACGTCAGGGCCCCATGCAGGCTCCAGCCTCCAAAGCCCGCCGACAACTACAGGAACACTTGCGGGCCAGTGCAGACTTCATGCTGCGGCGCAACGGTCAGCACAGCCTGCTGCTGGCGCTGCAACACGATGTGCTGCGCCGCGCCCGACACCGTCACCCAGGCTTCGAACAACTCGGCGTTGCCGAACAATGGCAGGTGCTCGCGCGCCTGACCGGCCAACCGACCCGCGCCATCAGCCAGGCACTTGGCCCGCGGCCCGAACAGCAGTTGTCCCGCGCTGAGTTCAGCCGTCTGGTCGCCCACCTGCAAACCCTCAGGAATGCCTTATGAATGACTCCATCGAACCTGCCGGCCAGACCCATGCCGCCCAACAGCGCCAGCGCGCCAGCCAACTGGCGCAAGCCGTGCGCCTTGAATTGCAAAAGGCCGTCATCGGCCAGGACGTGGTCATTGACGATGTGCTCAGCGCACTGATTGCTGGCGGACATGTGCTGCTCGAAGGCGTTCCAGGGTTGGGCAAGACCTTGCTGGTACGCGCCCTCGCCCGCTGCTTCGGTGGCGAGTATGCGCGCATTCAGTTCACCCCGGACCTGATGCCCAGCGACGTCACCGGGCATGCGGTGTACGACCTGCAAACCGAGCAGTTCAAACTGCGCAAAGGCCCGTTGTTCACCAACCTGCTGCTGGCCGACGAAATCAACCGCGCACCGGCGAAAACCCAGGCCGCGCTGCTCGAAGCCATGCAGGAGCGCCAGGTCACCCTTGAAGGCCGCGCCCTGCCCATCGCGCAACCGTTCATGGTGCTGGCGACGCAAAACCCCATCGAACAGGAAGGTACTTACCCCTTGCCCGAAGCGGAGCTCGACCGATTCATGCTCAAGGTGCGCATGGACTACCCCGATGCTGCTCAGGAGCTGAACATGGTCCGTCAGGTCAGCCGCTCGACCCGCGCCGACATGCTCGATGTGCAACCGCTGCGCACCGTCCTGCAAGCCAAGGATGTACTGGCCTTGCAACGGATCGCCAGTGACCTGCCGCTGGATGAACAGGTGCTGGACTACGCCGTACGCCTGGCGCGCACCACCCGCAACTGGCCCGGCCTGACCCTCGGCGCCGGCCCACGGGCGACGATTGCCCTGGTGCGGGTCGCACGGGCACGGGCGCTGCTGCGCGGTGGCGAATTCGTGATTCCGGATGACATCAAAGGCTGCGCGCTGGCCGTGTTGCGCCATCGCGTGCGCATCGCCCCGGAGCTGGACATCGAAGGGCTGGAGGTCGATCAGGTGCTCAGGCAACTGCTCGATCAGGTTCCGGCGCCAAGGATATGAGTATCGCGATCTTGCTGTCACCGCCCCCTGTGGCGAGGGAGCTTGCTCCCGCTCGAGCGCGAAGCGGTCGCAATCAAGCTAATGCGCAATGCCTGAAAAAATGCGCTGGCCGGTTTCAGGACTGCTACGCAGCCCAGCGGGAGCAAGCTCCCTCGCCACAATGGGTAGGTCTTGCAAACAGGTGGGCCGCCCTTTGAAGAATCCCATGCCATGAAACCCACCCGCCTCTTGCTGATCTGGCTCGTCGCCCTGCTGGGCCTGAGCATCGCGCTCGGCACATTAAGGGCGCTGGGTTTCAGCGTTGCACCGAGCCTGTTGTCGATCAACTGGGGCTTGCTGCTGGCGCTTCTAATGCTGGCGCTGCTCGATGCCGTACGGCTCATGCGTCTGCCGTCGCCCCGCGTGCAACGTCAGATGCCCGGCAGCCTCGCGCTCGGACGCTGGAGTGAAGTCCATGTGGAGATTGCGCACGACTATTCGCAGCCACTGAACGTGCAACTGTTCGACCACGTCCCCGACGGCCTGAGTTTCGAACACCTGCCGCAATCGGTCGAACTGCAACCCGGCCAGCACAGCCTGACCAACTATCGCCTGCGTCCTCTGCGGCGCGGCCATTTCAGCTTCGAGCGCTGCGAAATCAACCTGCCCAGCCCCTTCGGCTTATGGTCCGCCCGGCGCTACCTGAACGTCACCGACAGCACCCGCGTCTACCCGGATTTCGCCCGTCTGTACGGCGCGCAGTTGCTGGCCGTCGACAACTGGCTGAGCCAGCTCGGCGTGCGCCAGCGGCAACGGCGCGGGCTGGGTCTGGAATTTCATCAACTGCGCGAATTTCGCGAAGGCGACAGCCTGCGCCAGATCGACTGGAAAGCCACCGCCCGCCAGCGCACACCGATTGCCCGGGAGTACCAGGACGAGCGCGACCAGCAGATCATCTTCCTGCTCGATTGCGGCCGTCACATGCGCAGCCAGGACGGTGAACTGGCGCATTTCGACCATGCGCTCAATGCCTGCCTGCTGCTCAGCTACGTGGCGTTACGTCAGGGTGACGCCGTCGGCCTGAGTACTTTTGCCAACGAACACCCGCGCTACCTCGCCCCGGTCAAAGGCACCGGCCAGCTCAACGTGCTGCTCAACACTGTTTATGACCTCGACAGCAGCCAACGCCCGGCCGACTACCAGGCCGCCGCCAGCCAATTGCTGGCCCGGCAGAAACGTCGGGCGTTGGTGGTGCTGATCACCAACCTGCGTGATGAAGACGATGAAGAACTACTGAGCGCCGTCAAACGCCTGGGCAAACAGCATCGTGTACTGGTCGCCAGTTTGCGCGAAGAGGTACTCGACACGGTGCGCCAAACACCGGTGCAAACCCTGGACGAAGCGCTCGCCTATTGCGGCACGGTGGATTATTTAAACGCCAGAGCCGAACTCCATGAGCGGTTGAGCGCCCATGGAGTACCAGTGCTGGATGTGCGGCCCAGTGAACTGGGCGCGGAGTTGGTGACGCGGTATTTGAGCTGGAAAAAAGCCGGAGTGCTCTAAAAAACTCACCACAATCACATCACCGGCCTGAGGCTACAAATCCTTGCGCCGCAGCCTACAGATCCGCCAGAATCCGCCGGCTTGTGCACCTTGGCCCTGGCTTCTACTGTTCTCGTGTCGCTGCCCATCAGCGATCGGGTTTAGTCGCTCGGACGTTGTACGAAGGTGTACTGCACACCAAATGCTCAGGTATTCCCTATCCCTGAACGTTATGGTGGCTGTGCGCAGGGCGCCCTCGGGCGCGCCGGTTTTCGTACTCCGTCCGGTCGACTAACCTGCGTTCAGCCGCCACCCTTCGTTTAGTCGCGAGGCGGTGGCAGCTCCACCACGGAGTAATAAACATGTTCAAAGCCACACCGAATCCCCCCGAATACGACAACGTCTCCCCCTACGATTCCCCCGACTCGAAAAAGCTCCACGCCGCCGCGCACAAGGCGCTGGACCACTACCTCAAACCCGGCACCGGTAACCCGCGTGACTATGAACGGCGCTCGCTGAAATTCTTCGCCGTGCTCCCCGACATCAACAACGAAGCCTTGATGGCCTACACCTACGAGACGTTCTGCTCGGTGAGCACATTGATCCTCGACCTGTCCGACGACCTGGAAGACAAGCACCGCAACCTGGCGCTGGCGATCCATCAATTGACCGAGCACGGGTTGTTGCTGGTGGAGAAGGCGCTGGATAACGAGTACCCGATCCAGCCGATCGAGTATGGGTTGCAGTTGTAAGCATCTTGGGTGGAGGCTGGCTTCCCGGCCTCCACCCAAAACCTTGAAACACGGCGCAAAACACGCCCGCAAAAACCTTGAAACACGGCGCAAGGCACATCCGCAAAACCTTGAAACTCGGCGCAAAACACGCCCGTAAAACCTTGAAACTCGGCGCGAGGTACATCCGTAGCAGCTGTCGAGCCTGCGAGGCAGCGTTCGGCTCGGTCCGCGCTCGGGCGAAGCAGTCGTAAAATCAGGCGGCGTGTTTGTTCTGGAAACCGCGTACACAGGATTTACGAGGACTGCGTCCGAACGCGGCCCGCCTCGAACGCAGCCTCGCAGGCTCGGCAGCTGCTACGGGCCTGTGTTTTTGGCAGTGAAGGTGCGAAGAAGGATCAGGCCGAAGCCGGCACCGGGTAAAAACTGAAGTACTGGTGCAAGGCACTCACCAGTTGCCCGTATTCAGGCGGTGCGCGTTGCACCTCGAAACCGGCGTCGTAATGGTGGGGGGTGACGTCTTCACGACACCACAGGCAACGGGCACGCAAGTCGATGACCTGCACACTACCTTCGCTGGCCGGGATTTTCAGGCGCAGGTCGAACGCTGCGCCGACCATCATCGGTAATGGGCAAATCAGCATCAGGCCATCATCGGAGACATTGCCGATAAAGCCGACAGGCTTGTCGGTGATGCTGTTGAACACTCTCAGAAAATACGGCAGTTGATGCCGCTCGATACGGCGGTCAGTGAACAGGCTGTTTATCACGATTAAGCCCCTTGAGCAGGGTCGTACTCATACTTCGGAACGTACCTGCCAGACAGGAGCGCTCTCCCCGATTCCGTTGCCGGTCACAGGTATCAACATGGTTTAGGTTGAACATTCTAAAACACGCTAATCGAAGATTAGCTCAAGGCGGGCACACGCCCAGCCTTTAAATGTCCGGGTATCGACACATTTTTCTGCTCTACCCCCTGTAGCAGCTGCCGAGCCTGCGAGGCTGCGTTCGAGGCGGGCCGCGTTCGGACGCAGTCCTCGCCAACCCTGCGTACGCGGTTTTCCAGAACAAACGCGCCGCCTGATTTTACGACTGCTTCGCAGCCGGACGCCGCCTCGCGGGCTCGACAGCTGCTACGAAGGTGTCCTGCAGCGTACTTCAATGTTTGCTTCAAATTAAAAGCCGCATTACAAAGGCGCGGGAATGGCTTTGGCGCTGCTGCGCGGCGGATACCAACCCAGCGACTGCAAGGTTTCCAGGCGCGCGCGGGCACGGTACGCGTACTCGTTGTCCGGGTACTGGGCGATGATGAACTGATAAGTCTGGGCCGCATCGACATAGAGCTTCTGACGTTCCAGGCACTGACCGCGCAGCATCGACACTTCCGGCTGTACATAACGCCGCGCCCGGCTATTGCGATCGACCTGGGACAATTCGAGCATCGCGTCCTCGCAATTGCCTCGGTCATAAGCGCGGTAGGCGTTGTTCAAATGATGGTCCATCGACCAACGGGTGCAACCCGTGGCACTGAGGGCAAGGGCGGCAATGAGCACGAATCGCATGGGGGTTCTCCTGTCTTGTGCTCTGTATCGACCCGTTGGTGAAAATCTTCAGGATTGTTCGTTTAAAGAAACAAACGAATAACAAAGCGCTTCACAAAAAGTAGTGCAAACGAACAATGACTACAGCATCGGACCATAGTAGCCTCACTCAGCGCTTGAACTCAGGAGTCTTTGCATGTCCGTCCGTCGTACCAAAATCGTCGCTACCCTTGGCCCGGCCAGTAACTCGCCGGAAGTTCTCGAACAGCTGATTCTGGCTGGCCTGGACGTCGCCCGCTTGAACTTCTCCCACGGCACCCCCGACGAGCACAAGGCTCGCGCCAAGCTGGTGCGCGACCTCGCCGCCAAGCACGGCCGCTTTGTCGCCCTGCTGGGTGACCTGCAAGGCCCGAAAATTCGTATCGCCAAGTTCGCCAACAAGCGCATCGAGCTGAAGATCGGTGATCAATTCACCTTCTCCACCAGCCATCCGCTGACCGAAGGCAACCAGCAAGTGGTCGGCATCGACTACCCGGACCTGGTCAAGGATTGCGGCGTGGGCGACGAGTTGCTGCTCGACGACGGTCGCGTGGTGATGCGCGTCGATACCGCCACCGCTACCGAACTGCATTGCACCGTGACCATCGGCGGCCCGTTGTCGGACCACAAAGGCATCAACCGTCGCGGTGGTGGCCTGACGGCCCCGGCCCTGACTGAAAAAGACAAGGCCGACATCAAGCTCGCTGCCGAAATGGAAGTCGACTACCTCGCCGTGTCTTTCCCGCGCGATGCCGCCGACATGGAATACGCCCGCCAACTGCGCGACGAAGCCGGCGGTACTGCCTGGCTGGTGGCGAAGATCGAGCGTGCCGAAGCCGTGGCCGATGACGAAACCCTCGACGGCCTGATCAAGGCCTCGGACGCCGTGATGGTCGCCCGTGGTGACCTCGGCGTGGAAATCGGCGACGCCGAGCTGGTGGGGATTCAGAAGAAGATCATCCTGCACGCACGCCGTCACAACAAAGCGGTGATCGTCGCGACCCAGATGATGGAGTCGATGATCCTGAACCCGATGCCGACCCGCGCTGAAGTGTCCGACGTGGCCAACGCCGTGCTCGACTACACCGACGCCGTGATGCTCTCGGCAGAAAGCGCCGCCGGCCAATACCCGCTCGAAGCGGTCCAGGCCATGGCGCGGATTTGCATCGGCGCTGAAAAGCACCCGACCAGCAAAACCTCCAGCCACCGTATCGGTAAAGTCTTCGAAAGCTGTGACCAGAGCATCGCCCTGGCCGCCATGTACACGGCCAACCACTTCCCGGGCGTGAAGGCGATCATCGCCTTAACCGAAAGTGGCTACACGCCGTTGATCATGTCGCGCATTCGTTCGTCGGTGCCGATCTACGCGTTCTCCCCGCACCGCGAAACCCAGGCCCGCGCGGCCCTGTTCCGTGGCGTCTACACCGTACCGTTCGACCCGGCATCGCTGCCGCCTGAACAAGTCAGCCAGGCTGCGATCGACGAGTTGCTCAAACTCGGTGTGGTCGAGAAAGGCGACTGGGTCATCCTGACCAAGGGCGACAGCTACCACACCATCGGTGGCACCAACGGCATGAAGATCCTGCACGTTGGCGACAAGATGGTCTGAGTCACCGACCGTTGAAACGCAAAAGCCCTGCCATGTGAATGGCGGGGCTTTTTGTTTTCCAATCTGGCAGTTGCGGTGCCTGCACTACCGCTATCGCGAGCAGGCTCGCTCCCACATTTGATCGGAGGTGTTCACACATTTTGTGTCCACCACAAATCCCCTGTGGGAGCGAGCCTGCTCGCGATAGCGTCAGCCCAGTCAACAAAGATTCAGGACCTGTTGATAACCCCCGACAACACCGCAATCGCTTCCGGCGAACGCAGCCGCTGGACATACAGGCTGCCCTCCTCCTCGATCACAGTGCACAACCGCTGACGATCCAACACCCCACCTGTCAGGTTTGACAGTAGACGCCCTTGCGTTCAGCCCCTTTAATCGTTTCCGTCCACTGCTGCTATCGCTGTCATCAAGGCTACTCGCGCTTGGCTGTTGCAGCTCGTCATTGGAAGTTTTCTACGGATAACCCTCTCCGATTAAAGGATTAGAACGATGAGCCAGTACACAGAGTTGACCGCTCGAGCCGCCGATGGTCTAGACCCGGAATTTGGTGAAAACAAAGACGGTAAAGTCATTCTGCGTTTTCCCGGTGCACGAGATACTTCAGGCGAATGTATTGCCGAATATGAGGGCAATATCTACGTTGGCGGCGGCGTCGACGCCAACGTCGACGGCTTTGACATCTTCCATCAGCTAGGTGTCGCCTGCCTGCATAAAGATGGAACTTTAAATAGGGCATTCGGCAAGGATGGATTTGTAGTCGTGCGTTTTGGCCCCACGCAAGACACCCATCTGCGCCAGATCCTTTTTCCCACCGTCGGGGGTGAACCCAGAATCCTGCTGTCCGGTATCGATACGAAAAAGGGTGACGTTGTGCTCGCTCGCCTTCATCTCGACGGGCGTTTGGATAGGGCGTTTTGCGTGGACGGTCAGCTGACGGTCAAACTGCCTGAAATCCTTGCCAAAGACCTTGGACTGGATTTTACACCGCAGGCGACCACCAGCATGGACGCCTCGGGGCCTTGCACGGTGGCGGATGGGAAAATCTATGTGGTCATGCGAATGTACATGCCGATCTGGATTGCCCAGGTCGCGCTACTGATCCGCCTCAACAGTGACGGCTCGTTTGACACCACCTTCAACAACACCGGTTATGTCGCCGTTACCAATCAACACTGGGGCAATAGCACCATCGAGGACATTTTGGTGCATAACGGAAAAATCACGGTGTGCGGAACATTGGCAGGTCATGGCATGGTGGCTCGTGTGAATGAGGATGGTTCTTTCGACCAAGCCTTCGCCGACAAAGGTTTCAAACTGTTCGAGAACCCCAGTCTCGCGCTCAGAAAGCTTGTCCAGTATTCCGAAGGCGCTGTTCTTGCAGCCGGTTCGGCGTCGTCTCCGTCACAGGGCGTGCTGGCTTGCGTCAACGACCAAGGTGAACTTGTACCAACATTCAATGACGGTAAGGTACTGTTTCAATCCCTCGAAAAACATGTCGGTTTTTGGGATGTTGGACTGTTTGCCGGGAAAATCATCGCGTCCGGGAGATTGGCACAGGAAAACGGTAGCCCTTCATTTTTGGTAGTTCGCTATCACCTAAACGGCATGCTGGATGAGGGCTTTGGCCACGAAGGGAAAGGCTGGAACGCCACCCAATTCGAGAACCAATACACCGTCGCACACCGCATGACCTTACAAGCTGACGGGAATGTGCTGATCGTGGGCGATTGGGCAAACGGTCTCAGCCCTGCTGCGCTACTTGCCCGCTTCCTGAACCCCGCAGCCTCGCCGGCACCAACGGCATGAAGATCCTGCACGTTGGCGACAAGAGGGTCTGAGTCACCGACCGTTGAAACGCAAAAGCCCCGTCATGTGAATGGCGGGGCTTTTTGGTTTCCAATCTGGCAGTTGCGGTGCCTGCGCTACCGCTATCGCGAGCAGGCTCGCTCCCACAGTTGATCTGTGGTGTTCACAGATGTTGTATTCAACCCTTAACTCTGTGGGAGCGAGCCTGCTCGCGATAGCTTCGGCCCAGCCAACAACGATTCAGGATCTGTTGATAAACCCCGACAACGCCGCAATCGCTTCCGGCGAGCGCAACCGCTGGACAAACAGGTTGCCCTCCTCCTCGATCACTTTGCGCAGTTGCTCGCGGTCCGGGGCTTTCATCAGCTGTTTGCTGATGCGCACCGCTTCGGGCGCCAGTGTTTCGAAGCGCAATGCCATCTCGCGCGCCTTGGCCAGTGCAGCCTCACCTGTGGGCAACGCTTGGGTCGCGATGCCCCAGGCGGCGGCTTGTTCACCATTGAAACCTTCGCCCAGCAGCAACAGTTCGGCGGCTTTGGCCTGCCCGAGCAAGCGCGGCAGGATCAGGCTGGAACCGAACTCCGGGCACAGCCCGAGGTTGACGAACGGCATGCGCAACTTCGCATCCGCGCTGATGTACACCAGGTCGCAATGCAGCAGCAAGGTGGTGCCAATGCCCACCGCAGCGCCAGCCACGCCCGCGATCACCGGTTTGCGGCATTCCAGCAGGTTGCGCATGAACTGGAACACCGGGCTGGCGAGGTCGCTCGGCGGTTCTTCAAGGAAATCAGCAATGTCGTTGCCCGCGGTAAAGCATTCACGGGTGCCGGTGATCAGTATGGCGTTGATCTCGGGGTCGGCGTCGGCCTGTAGCAAGGCGTCCGCCAACTGGCTGTACATCGCGCGGGTCAGGGCGTTTTTCTTGTCCGGGCGGTTGAGGCGCAAGGTCAGCAGCCCGCGCTCACGTTCCAGCAGGATGGCGTTCGTCATGGTGAGTCTCGTGAAAGTGATTTCGCGTTCAACCCCGCGGCACGAAAACATCGGCCAGCAGTTGATTGCGCGGCAGCCCTGCCAGGTACAGGCGTCGGGCAAAGGCGTCGACGCTGTCGGGGTGCCCGCAGAGTAAAGCCAGGGTTTGCCGGGAAACAAGGCGCAATTGCGCCAAAGCCACGGTCAGCTCAGCCGCCGTCAACAGCTCGACGCTAAGGTTGGGACGCTGTGCCGCCAGCGCCGCCAAGGGTTTGGCCAGGTAATGCTCGCTGGCATCATGGGCCAGGTGAATCACCCGGATGGGACCTTGATGATCCTGGCGCAACGCCTCACGCAAGACACCGAACAACGGCGCCAATCCGGTGCCGGCCGCCAGCAGCCACAGCGGTTGGGTTTGCCAGTCGGGGTCGTAATGCAGCGCACCGCCGCGCAACTCGCCCAGGCGAATCGGGTCACCGATTTTCAGCAAGCGTGCCGCATCGCTGAATGCGCCCGGCAAGCGGCAGTCGAGGTGAAACTCCAGAAAGCGATCTTCCTGCGGCAGGCTGGCCAGCGAATACGGCCGTGCCACGTTGCCGGCCCACAGCACCAGATGCTGCCCGGCCTGATAACGCAACGGACGCTCGGGCTGCAAGCGCAGGCGCAACACGCTGGGGCTTAACCAATCGGCAGCCTCAACGGTGGCCGGCAAGCCGTCGCGCAGCGGATCGAACACCGCCACCTGCAGGTCATCGACGACCTCGCACTGACAGGCCAGCCGCCAACCTCGCTCACGTTGCTCGGCACTCAGCGCATCGGGACGGCGGTCGCTCACCTCGCCTTTGAGGCACTGCACCAGACACGCGTGGCAACTGCCGGCGCGGCAGCTGTAAGGCACGTGCATGCCGTTCTGGTTCAGCGCGTCGAGCAGGTTGCTGCCCGCAGCCACCGACCACTGAAGTTCGCCCACCCTTAGATCAGGCATCGGCGTTTTCCCAGGCGGCGGCGCAGCGATTGCGACCGTCACGCTTGGCGCGATACAGCGCCTGATCGGCACGCTGCAAGGCGCCATCCAGATCGTCGCCCGACTCAAGCAAGGTCATGCCGGCGGACAGGCTCAGGTCCTGCACCTGCAGACCGACCAGTTCGACCTCGGTAAAGGCAATGCGCAGCCGCTCGCAGCAAGAGGTCAGGCGCTCGGGATCACAATCGGGTAGCAACAACACAAACTCCTCACCGCCATAACGCGCCAGTACATCGTCTTCACGCAGGCAGGCGGTGGCGACACCGGCGAACGCCTGCAACACCTGATCGCCGGCCGCATGGCCATACCTGTCATTGATACGTTTGAAATAGTCGAGGTCAATCAGTGCCAGGCCATGCACCACGCCCTCTTCCATGCTGCGCAGTTCGCGCGAGGCCAGGCGTAGAAAATGCCGGCGGTTGAACAGCCCGGTGAGTTCGTCGGTGGTCGCAAGGTCTTCGAGTTGGCGCATCATCCCGCGCAAGGTGTCTTGATGCGCTTGCAAGGCAAACCGCCGCTTGCGCATGCGTTGGCGCGAGGTCTGAACGTAGCTGGCATACAGCGTCAGCCAGACCAGCACGATAAACAACACGCAGACTTGCAGCGCCGCCAGCACCGGGTCGACCAGTTCAAGGTGATAGCCTTCCCAGAGGTTAAGGCCCGCGAAGCTGAAAAAGACCAAGGCCGCACATCGGATGAACGCCCGGCGCGGCAGATGGAACAGGCCGAATAACAGAATCAGCAGGTAGAACACCAGGAAGGCGCCGCGAGCCGAGTCCAGATGAGCGATCAGCCAGGTCTGCCAGCCCAGCCCCAGCAGCACTTGAACTTCGGTCAGGCTCGGGTCGGCAAAGCGCAGATTGCGCCCGGAGGAAAACACCGCGAACAGCACCGACTGGCTGAGTATCACCAGCAGCGTGCCGATCACCGCACCGCGCACCGGCCCTTGATAGTGACCGCTGAGAATCGCCAGCCACAGCAGCAATAACGCCAGCGCATAGGTGCCCGTCGCCAGAATAAAGCGCTTGAGCAACAGACTCTGGATAGCGTTATGGGTCAATCGTTGGCTCACCGTGCGAAGGGGGCTGATAACAGTGTCCTACCCTGAAATGCCGGATGCCACTTTAGTGTTGCACCTCAAGAATGACCATTCAATTTTAAGGTGATACATCACCCACTTCGTAGCAGCCTTTGGCAGCTGCTACATGATTGTGTGAAGCTTTCGTCTCTTGCCATGTTCCTGTTCATGCGACCAAGGTTTGACTGCCGGCGGGTGTGCCCGGCTTCGAGGCGCGTTATACTGCCGCGCCTTTTTAGCGTCGCGCCAGCAACCCCGGCGTGCCTTGTAAAGGTGTTTGCAGCCGACCGATGCACCCCAACTGCAAGCACCTTATTGAATGTTCCCGTCTTTTAGAGGAGCGCGACTCATGACCGTGATCAAGCAAGACGACCTGATTCAGAGCGTTGCTGACGCCCTGCAGTTCATTTCCTACTACCACCCCGTGGATTTCATCCAGGCGATGCACGAGGCCTACCTGCGTGAAGAGTCGCCGGCAGCCCGCGATTCGATGGCGCAGATCCTGATCAACTCGCGCATGTGCGCTACCGGCCACCGTCCGATTTGCCAGGACACCGGCATCGTCACCGTGTTCGTGCGCGTAGGTATGGACGTGCGCTGGGATGGCGCGACCATGAGCCTGGACGACATGATCAACGAAGGCGTGCGTCGCGCCTACAACCTGCCGGAAAACGTCCTGCGTGCTTCCATCCTGGCCGACCCGGCCGGTGCACGGAAAAACACCAAGGACAACACCCCGGCGGTGATCCACTATTCGATCGTCCCGGGTAACACCGTGGAAGTCGACGTGGCAGCCAAGGGCGGCGGTTCCGAGAACAAGTCGAAAATGGCCATGCTCAACCCGTCTGACTCGATTGTTGACTGGGTGCTGAAAACCGTTCCGGAAATGGGCGCTGGCTGGTGCCCACCGGGCATGCTCGGCATCGGCATCGGCGGCACCGCCGAGAAAGCCGCAGTGATGGCCAAGGAAGTGTTGATGGAGTCCATCGACATCCACGAGCTGAAAGCGCGCGGCCCGCAGAACCGTATCGAAGAGATGCGCCTGGAGCTGTTCGAGAAGGTCAACCAACTGGGCATCGGCGCCCAGGGCCTGGGTGGCCTGACCACCGTGCTCGACGTGAAGATCATGGATTACCCGACCCACGCCGCCTCCCTGCCGGTGTGCATGATCCCCAACTGCGCCGCCACCCGTCACGCGCACTTCGTGCTCGACGGCACTGGCCCGGCGTCGCTGGAAGCGCCACCGCTGGACGCTTACCCGGAAATCGTCTGGGAAGCCGGCCCGTCGGCTCGCCGCGTCAACCTCGACACCCTGACCCCGGAAGAAGTGCAGAGCTGGAAGCCGGGCGAAACCGTCCTGCTGAACGGCAAGATGCTCACCGGTCGCGACGCCGCGCACAAGCGCATGGTCGAGATGCTGAACAAGGGTGAAACCCTGCCGGTGGACCTCAAGGGTCGCTTCATCTACTACGTCGGCCCGGTCGATCCGGTGCGCGAAGAAGTGGTGGGCCCAGCCGGCCCGACCACCGCTACGCGGATGGACAAGTTCACTCGCCAGATCCTCGAGCAAACCGGCCTGTTGGGCATGATCGGCAAATCCGAACGTGGCCCGACCGCGATCGAAGCGATCAAGGACCACAAGGCTGTTTACCTGATGGCAGTGGGCGGCGCGGCTTACCTGGTGGCGCAAGCGATCAAGAAATCCCGCGTCGTGGCGTTCGCCGAACTGGGCATGGAAGCGATCTACGAGTTCGACGTCAAAGACATGCCGGTGACCGTTGCGGTCGACAGCAAGGGCGAGTCGGTGCACATCACCGGACCTGCCATCTGGCAGAAGAAAATCAGTGAAAGCCTGGCGGTAGAAGTGCAATAAGCCTTTAACCGCTGGAAAAAAAAGCCGCGCTGTTTGCAAAGACAGCGCGGCTTTTTTTATTCTCCATAACGACTCGCCAACGGTGCCTTTGGTCAAGCCCTCCTGCACCACTGCATGCTATGGTGCGCGCCCGTATTGCTGACTGTTTCTTACGCCATGCTTGCGATCGCTCGTCCACTACGCCTGACGCTGTATACCCTGCTGATCCTTGCTGGCGCTGCATTGGCAGCCGGCCTGGCCATGCGCCACGCCGAACGCCAGGCCGAGGTGGACGATGCCGCCCGCGCCAATCAGCAACTGGCGCTGTACGCCAATTCCCTGCACACGCTGATCGAACGTTACCGTGCCCTGCCCGCCGTACTGGCGCTGGACCCGGAACTGCGCTTGGCGCTCGATGGCCCGGTCAGCCCGCAGCAGCAGGATGCGCTGAACCGAAAACTGGAAAAGATCAACGGCGCGGCCCAGTCGTCCACCCTGGAACTGCTGGATCACACCGGCCTTGCGGTGGCCGCCAGCAATTGGCGCTTGCCCAGCAGTTACGTCGGCCACAACTACGGCTTTCGGCCCTACTTCAGCCAAACCCGCAGCCAGGGCGCCGGGCGCTTTTACGCGGTGGGCGTGACCAGCGGGATTCCCGGCTATTTTCTGTCGAGTGCGGTGACGGCGGACAACGGCGAGTTTCTCGGCGCCATGGTGGTGAAACTCGAGTTTCCGGAACTGGAGCGCGAATGGCGTCAGGGCAGCGACACCCTGCTGGTCAGCGATGCGCGAGGCATTGTGTTTATCGCCAATCAGCCGGGATGGCGCTATCGGTTGCTGGGCACGCTGTCGGACACTGATCGCGCCGAGCTTAAAACCACCCGCCAATACGACAGGCAACCGCTGACCCCGCTCGACCATCAACCGATTCGGCGCTTTGACCAGAACAGTTATCTGGCCCGCGTCGACGGCCCCGACGGCACAGCGGATTACCTCTGGGAATCGCTGCCCTTGAGCACCGAAGGCTGGACGTTACACCTGTTGCGGCGCCCGCAGGTGGCCTTCGAAGATGTGCGAAACGCCGGGCTGGCCGCTGCCGGAGTGTGGCTGACGCTGGTGTTTTTATTGCTGTTTCTCAACCAGCGTTGGCGTCTGGCCAGGTTGCGTCAGCGCAGCCGCGAAGAGCTTGAACGCTTGGTCGAAGAGCGCACCCGCGAGCTGCGCACCGCTCAGGACGGTCTGGTGCAATCAGCCAAACTCGCGGCGCTGGGGCAAATGTCGGCGGCCCTGGCCCATGAAATCAACCAGCCACTCACTGCCCAGCGCATGCAGCTGGCGACCTTGCGCCTGTTGCTCGATCACGGCCGGATCGACGACGCGTATAAAGCGCTGAAGCCGGTGGATGAGATGCTGACGCGCATGGCCGCCCTCACCAGTCACCTCAAGACATTCGCCCGTAAAAGCCCCTGCGGTTTGCGCGAGCGGCTGGACCTGGCAGCGGTGGTCGATCAATCCTTGCAGTTGCTTGACGCTCGGCTGCGCGATGAACAGATCGACAGTGTGTTGCACCTGAGTCGCCCGGCCTGGGTTCGCGGCGATGCGATTCGCCTGGAACAGGTGCTGATCAATCTGCTGCGCAATGCCCTCGATGCGATGCGTGACAAACCCGTCAAGCGCCTGGAAATCCGTCTTGAAGCCGATCAGCAGCTATGGCGCCTGACGGTCTCCGACAGCGGTGGCGGTATTGCGCCGCAGGATCTACCGAAAGTCTTTGATCCGTTCTTCACCACCAAACCGGTGGGTGATGGCCTGGGCCTCGGGCTGGCGGTATCGTTCGCCATCGTGCATGAACTCGGCGGTCGCCTGAGCGCCGACAATCACGGCGACGGCGCCATCTTCACCCTCACCTTGCCCATCGATCTGGAGGCGCACATTCAATGTTGAACGCAGTGATCGTGGTCGACGATGAGAGCAGTATTCGTGATGCCGTCGAACAGTGGCTGAGCCTCTCGGGATTCGAGGTCAAACTGTTCAGCCGTGCCGATGAATGCCTGGCGCAGTTACCGGCGAATTTCCCGGGGGTGATCCTCAGCGATGTGCGGATGCCCGGCATGACCGGCCTGGAACTGCTGGCCCGGCTGCAACAGCGGGACGCCGATTTGCCGGTGATCCTGCTGACCGGCCACGGCGATGTGCCGATGGCGGTTGAAGCCATGCGCGATGGCGCCTACGACTTCCTCGAAAAACCCTTCAGCCCGGAAACCTTGCTCAGCAGTCTGCGCCGGGCGCTGGACAAACGTCGGCTGGTACTGGAAAACCGCGCCCTGCACGAACAGGCCGATAACCGCAGCAAACTCGACGCCAGCCTGCTCGGCGTCTCCCGTGGTTTGCAGACCCTGCGCCGACAAGTGCTGGACCTCGCGGCGCTGCCGGTGAACGTGCTGATCCGCGGCGAAACCGGCAGCGGCAAAGAACTGGTCGCCCGCTGTCTGCATGATTTCGGCCCGCGCGCCGACAAGCCGTTCGTGGCACTGAACTGTGCGGCAATCCCCGAGCAGTTGTTCGAAGCCGAGTTGTTCGGTCATGAAAGCGGCGCCTTCACCGGCGCTCAGGGCAAACGCATCGGCAAGCTTGAATACGCCGATGGCGGCACCTTGTTCCTCGATGAAATCGAAAGCATGCCGCTGGCTCAGCAGGTCAAATTACTGCGGGTGTTGCAGGAGCAAAAGCTCGAGCGACTGGGCTCCAACCAGAGCATTCACGTGGACTTGCGGATCATTGCCGCAACCAAACCCGACCTGCTCGATGAAGCCCGAGCCGGGCGTTTTCGCGAAGACCTGGCGTATCGGCTGAATGTCGCGGAGTTGCGCCTGCCGCCGTTGCGCGAGCGGCGTGAGGACATTCCGTTGTTGTTCGAACACTTCGCTCACGCCGCCGCCCAGCGGCTGGGACGCAGCTTCCCGCCTCTGAGCGGCCCGCAGTTGAGTCGGTTGCTGAGCCACGACTGGCCGGGCAATGTGCGCGAACTGGCGAACGTCGCCGAGCGCCAGGTGTTGGGCCTGGGTGAGCCGGAACCGGTCGGCATCGAACCCGGCCAGTCCCTCGCCGCCCAGCAGGAAGCCTTCGAAGCCCACTGCCTGCGCGCCGCGCTGACCCGGCACAAGGGCGATATCAAAGCCGTGCTGGAAGAACTGCAACTGCCGCGCCGGACCTTCAATGAAAAGATGCAGCGGCATGGGCTGAGCCGAGAGATGTTCCTGCGAGAAAGCTGAGTTTTTGTAGTGTCTGTACCTGCCTCATCGCGAGCAGGCTCGCTCCCACAGTGGATCGGCGTATTACACAAAATTTATGTACACCCTGGATCAAGTGTGGGAGCGAGCCTGCTCGCGATGAGGCAGGTACAGACAACGCAAATCAATGAACTGGATAAGCGGCTTTTCGCCTACCACCCAATCTGAATAAGCGGATTTCCGCTCACTCATTCCCGCCACCCCCTCTAAACCGGCCCTCTCCCCCTTGGCACAGCTCCTGCTATAGCCCTCCCAGGCTGCGCTTACGCGCGCTCCACAAAAACAATTAAATGAAGGATCCGTCATGGATAACTCACAAACCCTGCCTCTTGGGTCGGCCGCTGTGCCTGCCAAAGAAAAGACCACGGCCAGCCGCATCAAATCGATCTTCAGCGGCTCTGTCGGCAACATGGTCGAGTGGTACGACTGGTATGTCTACGCCGCCTTCTCGCTGTATTTCGCCAAAGCCTTTTTCCCCAAAGGCGACACCACCGCTCAACTGCTGAACACCGCTGCGATTTTCGCCGTGGGCTTTTTGATGCGCCCGATCGGCGGCTGGCTGATGGGCCTGTATGCCGACCGCGCCGGACGTAAAGCGGCGTTGATGGCGTCGGTGTACCTGATGTGCTTCGGCTCGCTGATCATCGCCTTGAGCCCGGGTTATGAAACTATCGGCGTCGGCGCACCGATTCTGCTGGTATTCGCCCGCTTGCTGCAGGGCCTGTCGGTCGGTGGCGAGTACGGCACCTCGGCCACCTATTTGAGCGAGATGGCGACCAAGGAACGTCGCGGCTTCTTCTCGAGCTTCCAGTACGTCACGCTGATCTCCGGCCAGCTCATCGCCCTCGGCGTGCTGATCGTGCTGCAGCAAACCCTGACCACCGAACAACTGTACGACTGGGGCTGGCGGATTCCGTTTGGCATCGGCGCACTGTGTGCCATCGTCGCGTTGTACCTGCGTCGCGGGATGGAAGAAACCGAGTCATTCGCCAAGAAAGAGAAGTCCAAAGAAAGCGCGATGCGCACCCTGCTGCGTCATCCCAAGGAACTGATGACCGTGGTTGGCCTGACCATGGGCGGCACCCTGGCCTTCTACACCTACACCACCTATATGCAGAAATACCTGGTGAACACGGTCGGCATGAGCATCTCCGACTCCACCACCATTTCGGCGGCCACGCTGTTCCTGTTCATGTGCCTGCAACCGGTCATCGGCGGCCTGTCGGATAAAGTCGGACGGCGGCCAATCCTGATTGCCTTCGGCATTCTCGGCACCCTGTTCACCGTGCCGATCCTCACCACCCTGCACACCATCCAGACCTGGTGGGGCGCGTTCTTCCTGATCATGGCGGCGCTGATCATCGTCAGCGGCTACACCTCGATCAACGCGGTGGTCAAAGCCGAGCTGTTCCCGACTGAAATCCGCGCGCTGGGCGTCGGCCTGCCGTATGCGCTGACCGTGTCGATCTTCGGCGGGACCGCTGAATACATCGCCCTTTGGTTCAAAAGCATCGGCATGGAAACCGGTTATTACTGGTATGTCACGGCCTGCATCGCGGTGTCGTTGCTGGTGTATGTGACTATGAAGGACACCCGCAAACACTCGCGGATCGAAACTGACTGACCATTACATCGAGGCTGGCAGTACTGGCCCCATCGCGAGCAGGCTCGCTCCCACATTAGATCGATGTCAGACATAAAATCTGTGTCTGACTCGGTCAGTGTGGGAGCGAGCCTGCTCGCGATGGCCGCTACTCGGCCCCGAGCCGATCAAGACACCTCGGCAGCCCCACGACTCGCGTACTTGTACTGCACACCACCAATCCCCCCCGCCAAACCCGCGACGAACCGATAACGATCCGTTAATGCCCTGCCGACACTCTGGTTCTGTCGCCGCTTGAATCCATATCGACGTCTCGTGCGTATACACAATGCAGGCCTCGAAGCAGTGTCTGGAAATACTCTTCTACGGCCTTAACATCTACTTAATCGATTGTTTTTAGCATTTATTTGCGCTTTTTAATCAAATTTACTTGCGTAGTATGAGCTCCATACCCAACGCACAACACGCAAACACACTTGGAGAACACATCATGAAAACCAAACTGATCTTCGCCCTGACCCTCTCCGTACTGGCCGCCAACACCTTCGCTGCCGACGGTTATGACCGCACCGGTTCAGGCGCTTTCACCGCTGAACGTTCTGCCGCTGTGGCGGCTGATGGTTACGATCACACAGGCTCGGCGTCTTTCGCCGCTGATGGCTTCGACCGCACTGGCTCGGCCAAAGTCGCTGCTGACGGCTTCGATCGCACCGGCTCGGCCAAGGTTGCGTCTGACGGCTTTGATCACACCGGCACCGCCGACGCTATCGCCGCCGACGGTTTTGATCGCACCGGTACTGCCGCCGCTATCAGCTGAACCTTGGGCAGACTTCACAGCCCGGCCTCGGCCGGGCTTAGTTGTTTTAGGGGGGACAAGAAATGTCTGAAGCCACACAGTCCCTGTGGGAGCGAGCCTGCTCGCGATAGCGGTCTGACAGTCAACTGCAATGTTGAATTATAAGCCGTCATCGCGAGCAGGCTCGCTCCCACAAAAGCTCGCTCCCACAGGAACGCTCATTGTTTTGATGCCCCATAACAGCTGGAAATAAGCCATCAGCCCTTGCACTATGGCCTTCATCCCTCCAAGCCTTGCATACAGGAACCCGCGCAATGCCCGACGACATTCACTACTACGAACCTGCCCTGGGCCATGGCCTGCCCCACGACCCGTTCAACGCCATCGTCGGCCCGCGGCCTATCGGCTGGATTTCCTCACAGGATGCCGAAGGTCGGTCGAACCTGGCGCCGTACAGTTTTTTCAACGCGTTCAACTACATTCCGCCGATCATCGGGTTTTCAAGCGTCGGCCGTAAAGACAGCCTGAACAACATCGAGCAGACCGGCGAATTCGCCTGGAACCTGGCCACCCGCCCTTTGGCCGAGCAGATGAACCAGAGTTGCGCGATGGTCCCGGCCGACGTCAACGAATTCGAACTGGCCGGGCTGACGCCAGCGACCTCGAAAATCATTCAGGTGCCACGCGTCGCTGAAAGCCCGGTGTCCTTCGAATGCAAGGTCACGCAGATCATTCAGTTGCAACGCGCAAACAAAGAGGTGGTGCCGAGCTGGCTGATCCTCGGCGAAGTGGTCGCCGTGCATATCGCCAAGTGGCTGCTCAAGGATGGGGTGTACGACACCGCCGCGGCAGAACCGATTCTGCGCGGCGGCGGGCCGGCGGATTATTTCCAGCTGGGGCCTGAGGCCTTGTTCAAGATGTTCCGCCCGGGGGCCACCAAGGCATAGGTCAAATCGTTACCAGACCAGTTCGCCGTCTTCAGCGACGTCGGTCAACTGCTCAAGCTTCTGCTCGGCAGCCTGATCGGCTTCGAAGGCGGTCTTGAATTTCTGTTCATCGAGGATTTTGTGAAAACGCGGGGCGCCTGAGCCACCCAGGGCTTTGACGGCGATGGCGGCGCTGTAACCTCCCTCACCCGGTACTACGGCGGAAACAGCTTCGAACTGTGCAAACTCTTTACGTGCCATGTCGCGGATCCTGGCCAATGGAAAGTCGGCCATTCTAAACCGTCAGCTGGCCAACTGGTGAAGTGAGGCGCTGTTCAACTGCGGATATTCGCCGTGGGCCTGAGCCGCCGAGACTTCGCTGAAGGTGTGAAAATCCAGGCTGTTGACCACCAACTCTTGCACCAGCTCGGCAAAGATCTGCATGGCCGGGGTGCCGAAATAGGCGGTCATGGCCTGCTGATCGACCCAAAAACCGGACACCAGCCACAGTTCGGGATCGCACAACGAATGCTGCAAGGCAAAGTGCAGGCAACCATTGGCCTGACGTGACGGTTCGATCAGGCTGCTCAAACGCGCGCCCAACTCCATCGAGCGGCCTGCACGGGCGCGGACAAAAGCCATATGGCTGACGGGGATCTGCGTGGACATGTTCGACTCTCCCTGATGTAGACGATCGGCAGCCTGAGAGAAGCTGCGACAGGAACAGAGATTAAGCGACGGGGGTTAGGCCCGTTAGTCGATTCCTGCCGGCTTGTTGCACAATCCTGCACGCAAACAGAGTTATCGCCGTGCCATGGCAAGCTCTGATCCTGGAATGTGACAAAGGGGTTTCAAGCAAGTTTTCCCGCGTTCTATTCACGTTCTCTATGCTGAATCCGACCACACAGCAGGATCAGGCAAGTTTTGCGCAGGATTCGCCTACCGCCTGGACTTGCACAAATTTAAGCTGTGCTCATTCCATCTCCTTGCCGAGGATGTTTTGCATGTCATCTCTGGATTCCACTCACGCCCCGCTGGACGCCAACATGGAAAAACAGCGTGTGGAGCTCTCGGCAATCATTCGACGTAATACCTGCGAAGATGGCAGCTACGCGACCGCCATCGGCTCGTTGTTTTTGTCGCGTCACAGCCAGTCCCATGACTTCGCCCCGGTGCTCGCGCAGCCGGCACTGTGCATCATGGCCCAAGGGCGCAAGGAAGTTCGGCTGGCCGACGACGTCTTCAACTACGACCCGCTCAACTATCTGGTGGTCTCGGTCTCGATGCCGCTCAGCGGACGAGTGGTCGATGTCTCGCCAGATAAGCCGATCCTCGCCTTGCGCCTGGATATCGACCCGGCGGAAATCACCGCATTGATTGCCGACGCCGGGCCCATTGGCGTGCCCACCCGCCCTGCCGGGCGCGGCCTGTATGTCGAACAACTGGATCAGCCGATGCTCGATGCCGTGCTGCGCCTGGCGCGCTTGCTCGACACCCCGAAAGACATCGCCATGCTCGCGCCGCTGATTCGTCGGGAGATTCTCTATCGCTTGTTGCGCAGCCAGCAGGGGCACCGGCTGTATGAGATCGCCGTTGCCAACAGCCAGAGCCATCGCATCGGCCAGGCAATCAAATGGCTCAACGGCAACTATGAGCAGCCGTTGCGCATTGATGAGTTGGCCAGGGAAGTGAACCTGAGCGTGTCGACCCTGCACCATCGCTTCAAGGCGATGACGGCGATGAGTCCACTGCAGTATCAGAAGCAACTTCGCCTGCAAGAGGCGCGGCGCTTGATGCTCGCCGAGGGCATCGATGCCTCGGCGGCAGGTTACCGCGTGGGCTATGAAAGCCCCTCGCAGTTCAGCCGCGAGTACAGCCGGCTGTTTGGCGCGCCGCCGTTGCGGGATCTGGCACGGTTGCGGATGTCTGTTTGATCTGACTTTTCGGCAGGCTGTGCCGGCCTCATCGCGAGCAGGCTCGCTCCCACATTTAATCTGAAGTGTTCACAAATCTTGTGTACACATACGATCCAGTGTGGGAGCGAGCCTGCTCGCGATAGGGCCAGTAAGTCAGGCGGCGAGTACGCGGCAGGCTTCGGGCGGAATGGTCACCGACACCGGATTGCCGATGCTCAGGCCGATGCCCTGGCACGGCGTGCTCAAGGCTGTCAGCGTCACCCCGGAACACTCGACCGTGGTTTCGATGGTCGCGCCGATATCGCGCACGAACGTCACCCTGCCCAGCAAGCGATTGCCTGCGGTTGCCTGAGGGTGCGACAGCTGGAGGTCTTCCGGACGCACCAGCATCTTGACCTTTTCGCCGACCACGATGCTGCTGCAAATCGGCACCTGAAGCGCATCGCCACCGGGCAAACCGACTTTGCCGTCACCCAATGCGGTGGCTGGGAAAATGTTCCCCGAGCCGATAAAGTCAGCGACGAACTCGTTGGCCGGATGCCGGTAGATCTCGATCGGCGTGCCGACCTGCTGCACCCGATTCTGCCCCAGCACCACCACGATATCGGCCATGGTCATGGCTTCGCGCTGGTCGTGGGTGACCATGATGGTGGTGATGTTCAGGCGTTGCTGTAGCTGGCGAATCTCCACTTGCATCGATTCGCGCAGCTTGGCATCGAGGGCCGACAGCGGTTCGTCGAGCAGGAGGATTTTCGGGTGTGAGGCAATCGCCCGGGCAATCGCCACGCGCTGACGCTGACCACCGGAGAGTTTCGCAACCGGGCGATCAATCATTTCTTGCAGCTGAATCAGTTCCAGCAACTCCACCACCCGCGCCTGCTGATCGGCCTTGCTCACGCCACGCAGTTTCAGCGGATAGGCGATGTTCTCGCCGACCGTCATGTGCGGGAACAGCGCCAGCGACTGAAACACCATGCCGAAGTTACGCAGGTGCGCCGGCGTGTTGCCGATGTCTTCACCGTCCAGACGAATCTCGCCGTCGGAAAGGGTTTCCAGGCCGGCGATCATTCGCAGCAAGGTGGTTTTGCCACAGCCCGAAGGGCCAAGAAAACACACCAGTTTGCCTTCAGGCAGGTGCAGGTTGACGTCCTTGACCGCACACGCCGTGCCGTAACGCTTCTCGACGTTTTCCAGAATCAAACCAGTCATGTTGCTCACCTCAAATCAAAAGGAAACGCCACCTTCACCGACCAGCTTCTCCAACGCCCAAATGAGGACGAAGTCGATCAGCACGATCAGCACGGCAAACGAGAATACGGTTGGGTCCAGCGACGACACGGTGCGGCTGAACATCCAGATAGGCACCGTCATGACATCGATGGTGTACAGGAAGTACGTCACGGTGAACTCGTTGAACGAGACAATGAACGCCAGCAGCATCCCGGCGAGGATCCCCGACTTCATCAACGGCACGACCACATCGACAATCGCCCGCATCGGCGAAGCGCCGAGCATTTGTGCGGCCTCTTCGACTTCGCTGCCGATGGACAGCATCGCCGCCGTGCAGTTTTTCACCACGAACGGCAAGGCCAGGATCACGTGGGCAATCACCAGTCGCGACACCGTCATCTGGAACGGCAGGCTGTCGAACACCAGCAGCAACGCCAGGCCCAGTACCACCATCGGAAACACCAATGGCAGTGACATCAACTGCAGTGCCACGGCTTTGCCACGAAACTCCAGGCGGGTCAGCGCATAAGCCGCCGGCACCGCAACGAGGGTCGCGAAGATCATGGCCATGAACGACACCATCAGGCTGGTGGTCATGGCTTTGCCCAGGCTCAGCACATCGCTGGCGTCCGGGGACGCAAAGGTGTGCCAGGCGGCCTTGTACCATTGCAGGCTGTAACTGCTGGGTGGGAAGTCGAGGTTCGAAGAACCACTGAACGACATGACAATCATGGTCAGGATCGGCAACACCGCCAGAAACAGGATGACGCCTGAAAGGATCCCGGCAAATTTACCGGTATCGCCCGGTAACAGCGACAGGCGCTTCTTGCTCAACGTGCTCATTGCGAAGCCTCCAGCATGCGCCGACGACGGCCAGTGRTGTATTCGGACAAGGTCATGATGGCCAGCGTGGTGACGATCAGCACCACACCCGCCGCGGAAGCGGCTGGCCAGTTCATCAGCGGGGCGATCTGGTCATGCACCATCACCGCGAGCATCGGCACGCGCCGACCACCGAGCAGCAAGGGCACCACAAAGCTGCTGGCGTTATAGGCAAAAACCAGGGTCGCGCCGGTGATGATTCCCGGCATGCTCATCGGCAGCACCACCTGGAAAAACACCTTCAGGCGGCTCGCACCCAAGGTCGCTGCGGCCTCCTCGTAAGTGCGGGCAACGCCGCGCATGGCGCTGGCAATCGGCAACACGGCCAACGGGAAAGCGGTTTGGACCAGGCCCATCAATACGCCGTTCTGGTTGTAGAGCAGCATGATCGGACGCTTGATCAGGCCCAGGCCCATCAGCGCCTGATTGAGCATCCCGCCAGGCCCCAGGATCACCAGCCAGCCGTAGCTTTGCAGCAACAGGTTGACCAGCAACGGCAACAGCACGGCGGCCAGAAACACTCGACGTAGCAACGGAGAAGTCAGGCGCGACATGGTGTACGCCACCGGGATTGCCAGCAGTACGGCAATCACCGCGCTGATCAATGCCAGACGCAAGGTCAGCAGCAGGGATTTGAGGTAATAGGGTTCCAGCAGCTGGGCATAACTGGCCAGGCTGAAACCGCTCCATTCCGCGCCCTTGGTGCCCACGCTCATGCGCAACACCAGCAGGCTGGCAGCAATCAGCACACCGAGAAACAGCATCGATGGCGAAAGAAATAACCAGGCGCGCGTCGTCGGCGAAACGCCGAAGCTCGGGCGTACGGCAACGGGGCTGACCGTTTGGGTCAGAGGTTGGTGTTCCATAGCAATGGTCTCGTCAATGGAAAGCAGCTGAGTGAACACAGGATTTCCAAGACCTATTGACCCCATGTGGGAGCGAGCCTGCTCGCGATTGCAGCCTGCCTGTCGACATTGATGTAACTGACAGATCGCTATCGCGAGCAGGCTCGCTCCCACAGGGGATCTTCGGTGATTGAAGGGCCTGTGTTCGGCACTCGATCAGGAAGAGAAGATTTCCGTGTAGCGACGAATCCATTGGTCATGCACAGTCGCCAGGAAGGCGTTGTCGTGCATGATCGCCTTCTCGGCAATCTGCTCTGGCGTCAGGATGTACGGGCTCTTGCGCGCTTCGGCAGAGATGATTGCCTTGGCGTTGACCGGACCGTTGTAGATGTCTTCGGCCATCTTGCCCTGCACCAGCGGATCGAATGAGTGGTTGATGAAGGCATAGGCCAGGTCGGTATCGCCCGGACGGTTCTTCGGCATGACCGACTGCATCAGGTCAGTGTAGAAACCTTCCTTCATGCCAAAGGTTGCGCTCAGACCGTAGTTCGGATCGCGGATCTGTTTCGGGAAGAACGCTGGAGCGTACAGCCCACCCATGTCCAGGGAGCCGGTGCGGAACAGTTCGGCGATCTGGTTCGGGTTTTCCCCCAAAGTCACCACGCGGCTCTTGAGCTCGGCGAGTTTCTTGAAGCCGGGCTCGATGTTGTGTTCGTCACCACCGGCCAGTTTGGCGGCGATGATGATCAGGTCCATGGCCTCGGTCCAGTTCGGCGGCGGCAGGAAGATGTTCGGCGCCAGGTCCGCGTCCCACAGGGCCGCATAGCTATCCGGGGCTTCTTTCTGAGTGCGGCTGCTGTAGACGAGGCTGTTGCACCAGAGCAGATAACCGATGCCGTGACCGTTGGCCCCGGTGCGGTATTTCTCCGGTATGTCGATCAGGTTGGGAATGCGGTTCAGGTCCGGCTTTTCCAGCAACCCGGCAGCGGCCAGACCTTCAGCGCCGACGCCAGCCAGGGTGATGACGTCGTATTGCGGGCGATCACCACCGGCCTTCAGTTTGGCGACCATTTCCGAAGTACTGCCGGTACGGTCCGCAATGACCTTGGCGCCGGTCTTGGCTTCAAAGGTCGCGGCGATATTGCGCAGCGCCGCAAGCCCGGTGTCATCGGACCAGGTCAACAGCCGCAGGGTCTTGCCCTGAAAACGTGTGTCACTGGCGTTGGCGCGGATGAACGGCATGCTCATGGCCGCCGCCGCAACCGATGCAACACCGACGGTCTTGATGAATTGTCTTCTGTTCAGATCATGATCGCCCATGAAGGACTCCCTTTATTGTTGTAGGTATGAGTTAGGAGCATCCCTTGCGCCCGCGCTCTTCGATCCGCTGCCAGCCCCGTGTTACAAGGGCTGTAGCGAGGTCTGCGGGTTCATCCTGAGGTCACGCAAAACGCGCAACAATCGAAAAAAAATCATTGGTGCCATGTCCCTGGCGCATGCCTCGTTACGAGGCATGCGTGGGCCGTTTTCGTGCTGTCAGACGGCGCGAATCACATGCTTTATTTCTTGAAACGCCTGCAAGCCCCACGGCCCCAACTCGCGGCCGATGCTGCTCTGCTTGTAGCCGCCCCAGGCCGTCTGCGGGAAGATCACCTGCGGCGCGTTGATCCATACCAACCCGGCCTGCAAGGCGTTGGCGACCCGTTCGGCGGTCAGCGGGTCACCGCTGACCACGCTGGCCACCAGACCGAACTGGCTGTCGTTGGCCAGCTCGATCGCCTCTTGCTCCGTGGCAAAACTGCGGACACAGAGCACCGGGCCAAAAATCTCTTCGCACCACAACGCACTGTCGAGGGGCACTTCGGTGAAAATGGTCGGCCGCAAAAAATAGCCGTGTGGCAGATCGGCAGGCCGGTCACCGCCACAGACCAGCCGCGCGCCCACGCTCAAGCCGCGATCAATGTGGCCCAGCACGCGCTGGTATTGCGCCTGATTGACCAACGCGCCCATTTCAACCTCGGGATCAAACGGGTCGGCCACGCGAATCGCATTGGCCCGCGCCGTCAGGCGCAGCAGGAATTCATCCGCCAGTTCATCGGCGACCAACACTCGGCTGGTGGCCGAACACATCTGCCCGGCATTGAAGAAACCACCGCCACTGGCCAGCTCCACGGCCAGGTCGAGATCAGCATCCGCCAGCACCAGCAGCGAGGATTTGCCACCCAACTCCAGGCTCACGCCCTTAACGGTTTCCGCCGCACGCTGCATGACCTGAACGCCCACCGCGTTGCTGCCGGTGAAGGAAATTTTCGCCACCCGCGGATCGGCCGACAGCGGTGCACCGACCGCCAGCCCCGTACCGCAGACCAGGTTGAACACACCGTTGGGCAAGCCGCTCTCGGCGATGATCGCCGCCAGTTCCAGCTCCGGCAGCGGCGTGACTTCCGAAGGCTTGAGCACCACGCAGCAGCCCGCTGCCAAGGCTGGTGCGAGCTTCCAGGCAGTGGTGACCATCGGGAAGTTCCACGGCACGATCAATCCGACCACACCGCACGCTTCACGGCGCACGCGGGCGGCGAAGTCTTCGCTCGGCAGTTCCACAACGCGGTCCTGGCCGGCGTCCAGCGCTTCAGCGAGACCCGCGTAATACTCGAACGTGGCGATCACGTCATCGACGTCGATGCCCGCTTCGAACTGTGGCTTGCCGTTGTTGCTCGACTGCAAGTGCATCAAGCGTTCACGGCGTGCCTGCACTCCATCGGCGATCTTGCGCAGCACCGCGCCGCGTTCGGCACCGGTGGTTTTCGACCACTGCACAAACGCCGCACTGGCCGCTGTGACCGCTTGATCAACCGCGCGCTGATCGCCACCCTTGACGGTGGTCAACAGCGCTTCGGTCGCCGGATTGATGACCCGCAAATGCTCGTCGCCAGCCGACCATTGGCCATCGATATACAAACCGTCCTGGATGATTGGAAAGCTCATGCCGACACCGCCTTCATCCACTGGGTCTGATCGATTTCGATCAGGGTCGGGCCCTGGCGATCAGTGGCTGCACGCAGTGCCGCGCGCAGTTCTTCAACGCCGCTGACGGCGTGTGCCGCACAACCCAGGCCTTTGGCCACGGCGATGAAATCCGGGGTGTAGATGTCCACGCCAACCGGTTCGATGTCGCGGTTGACCATGTATTTCTTGATCTCTTCGTAGCCCTGGTTATTCCACAGCAGGACGATGACCGGGGTGCGTGCTTCCACCGCGCTGGCCAGTTCCGGCAAGGTGAATTGCAGGCCGCCGTCGCCGATCAGGCACACCACCGGTGGACGACTGTTGCGTTCCTGACCACCGCCGAGCCACGCGCCAATGGCCGCCGGCAAGGCATAGCCGAGGGTGCCGTAACCGGTCGACGAGTTGAACCAGCGACGCGGGCGCTCCGGGTTGAACGTCAGGTTGCCGGTGTACACCGGTTGGGTCGAGTCGCCGACAAATACCGCTTCCGGCAACTCATCCTGCACGGTCTGCAGGAACAGCGTCTGCGCGCGGGTTGGTGCATCCCAGATGGTTTCAAGTTCGGCACGCAAGCTGGCGGCGCGAGCCTGGCCCCAGTCGCTGCAACGCTCGGCCAGCGAATGTTTGGCCACGCCGTCGAGCAAGGCCTGGGCCGCGCTTTGCGCATCGGAGACCAGCGCCACCTTCGGCGGGTAATTGCGCACGGTCTGGTCCGGGTCGATGTCGACCCGCAACAAAGTGCCAGGAATTTCAAAGCCACCGGCAAAGGTCACGTCGTAGTCGGTCTCGGCCAGTTCAGTGCCGATGGCCAGGACCACATCGGCGTCAGCCACCAGGGCGCGGGTGGCCACCAGCGTTTGGGTCGAACCGATCAGCAACGGGTGAGCCGACGGCAGCATGCCTTTGGCATTGATGGTCAGCGCCACCGGTGCATCAAGCAATTCAGCGAGTCGGGTCAGCTCGGCCGCTGCATCGATCGAACCGCCACCGGCGAGGATCAATGGGCGTTTGGCGTTGGCCAGCAGTTCGCTCATTTGCGCCACGGCCGACGGTGCTGCGCCGGCGCGAGTGATGTTCACCGGTTGGCTGGTGAGCAAGGCATCGGCGTCTTCGACCAGCACGTCGAGCGGAATTTCAATGTGCACCGGACGCGGACGACCGGCCTGGAACAAGGCGAAGGCACGGGCCAGCACGCCCGGCAATTCAGCAGCGGACATCAGCGTGTGGGAGAACGCCGCAACGCCAGCCACCAGTGCGCCCTGGTTCGGCAGCTCGTGCAGCTTGCCGCGTCCACCGCCCAACTGGTTGCGCGATTGCACGCTGGAGATCACCAGCATCGGGATCGAATCGGCGTAGGCCTGGCCCATCGCCGTGGTGATGTTGGTCATGCCGGGGCCGGTGATGATGAAGCACAYACCCGGTTTGCCGCTGGTGCGGGCATAACCGTCGGCCATGAAGCCGGCACCCTGCTCGTGTCGCGGAGTAACGTGGTTGATGCTCGAACGGGCCAGCCCGCGATACAGCTCAACGGTATGCACGCCGGGAATGCCGAACACCTGCTCGACCCCGTAACCCTCGAGTAACTTGACCAATACTTCGCCGCACGTCGCCATATCTTTACCCTTCTTGTTCGTTGAGACGCTGGCCCCGCGCGGCATTGGATGGCGCGCCGCGGTGCTCAGTCATGGCGTTATTGGAACGGTCAGCGGGTAGCCGCAACAATCGATAAAAAGTCATACTCGCCATGTCCTCACCTCATGCCTTGGCGTCCCATGAAACGACTTCCCCCCCTTCCCGCGCTGCACACGTTCCTGATCACGGCCCAGTGCTGCAATTTCACCCGGGCGGCCGAGCAGCTGCACATCACTCAGGGCGCGGTGAGCCGGCAGATCGCCGGGCTGGAAGAACATTTGGGCTACACGCTGTTCCACCGTCAGGCACGCGGTTTGAGCCTGACGGCCGAAGGGCTTGAGTGGTTGCCACGGATTCAGCAAGTGTTCGGCTTGATCGATGAGGCGGTGGAACAGGTCGGCGCACACCGCGAAACCTTGCAGCTCAAGGCCCCGACCTGTGTCATGCGCTGGCTGCTGCCGCGTTTGCTGCAATGGCAAAAGGAACGCCCGGACGTGCCGGTGGAGCTGACCACCACGGTGCAACATGGCGTGGATTTTCATCGCGAACAGTTCGACGCCGCCGTCATGTATGGCGCACCGCCGGACAGTTCACTGGCGTCGCTGCACCTGTTTGACGAGCAACTGACGCCAGTCTGTTCGCAGCCACTGCTCGACGGCCCGGTGCCGCTGCACAGCCCGTCAGACCTGAGCCAACATTTGCTGCTGCATCCAACGCGCGATCAGCGGGACTGGAAGGCCTGGCTGAAAGCGGCGGACGTCAACCTCAGCACACTCGGCAAGGGTCAGCATTTCGAAACCCTGGACCTGGCGATGTCCGTGGCGTCTCAAGGGACGGGGGTGGCGATTGGGGATTGGTCGTTGATCGGCGATGACCTGAGTGCCGGACGGCTGGTCATGCCCTTTGATTTGAAGGTGAAAACGGGGCTGGGGTATTACCTGGTGTTCCCGCAGAAACCGGGACCGTCGCCGCAGTTGCGTGAATTGATGGAATGGCTGGTGGTGCAGGCGCAGGCGCGGTGAATCTGACCTCAAACGCTTCCCCCCGTAGCAGCTGGCGCAGCCTGCGTTCGAGTGCGCAGCGCTCGCAATCCGGCACATGCGGTTTACCTGAAGAATCGCGTGTGCAGGTTTTACGACCGCTACGCGCTCGAACGCAGGCTGCGCCAGCTGCTACAGGGAGCGCGTGGTGTCCTGTGGATTAGTAGCCGACAGTAAACCGCTGGCGGCTATGCGCTGGCTTCTCGACTTCATCGAGCATCGCAATCGCGTAGTCGGCGAAGGTGATCCAGCTCTTGCCTTCGGCGCTCACCAGCAGATCATCCTTGCCCACACGGAAGGTGCCGGTACGCTCACCTTCGACGAACAGCGCCGACGGTGAAAGGAAGGTCCAGTCCAGATCCTTTTCCTGACGCAAGGTGTCGAGGTAGACGCCACCGGCAGTAGCCTCGGCCTTGTACTCTTCAGGGAAGTTCGGGGATTCGATGACTTTGCTGCCATCCGGCACCAACAGCGAACCGGCACCGCCGACCACCAGCAGACGTTTCACGCCGGCCTTTTTGACCGGCTCGATAATCGCGCTGGCCGGGATCGTCGAAAAGTGTGCCGCGCTGATCACCACATCAGCCCCTGCAACCGCCGCTTGCAGCGCTGCGCTATCGGCAACGTCGAAATTTTTGCAGACAACACCGGCACGCGGGCTGATTTTCGAGGTGTCGCGGGCGATGGCGGTGACGCTATGGCCGCGACGCAGGGCTTCTTCCAGCAGTTGGCTACCGGCACGACCGGTGGCGCCAATGATTGCGATCTTGCTCATGAACAGTGCTCCAGTTGATTAGGTGTGACCTGTGGCGAGCGAGCTTGTTCGCGCTGGACGGGAGCAAGCTCCCTCGCCACAAGGGGTTAAACGACTTACCACTTCATCTCGCCTTTGGCGACTTTGGCGCTCAGTTCAAGCGAGCTTTCTTCGCCGAGGTTCGGGTAACGCTTTTTCATCGCGGCGATCAGCTCGGCCGAATCTTTGGCCTTGGCAGTTTCAGCGTCGAACGCCTTGATGTAGTCGGCGGTGAAGTGCACAGCGGCCAGCGAACGTGCGCTGTCACCCAGGTAATGACCTGGAACGATGGTGTTCGGTTTCAGGCTGTCGATGGTCTTCAGCGTAGTCAACCAATCGGCATGGGACTGCGCGCTTTGAGTATCGGCCATCCACACGTGGATGTTTTCCGCGACGACCACACCACCGACCACCGCTTTGATCGACGGGATCCAGACGAAGGTCCGGTCCGGTTGTTTGCCGTCGAGGCCAATGATGTCGAGTTGCTTGCCTTCCAGGGTCAGGCTGTGGCCCTTGAGCACACCCGGCACAATGGTTTTTGCCGGTGCATCGGCACCCAGTTTCGGTCCCCAGAACGCTACTTTGCCTTCAACGGTGGCCTTGATGTGATCAACCGTCGGTTGCGAGGCAAGCACCTTGGCTTTCGGGAAAGCAGCAGTGAGGGTGTCCAGGCCGAAGTAGTAATCCGGGTCACCGTGGCTGATGTAGATGGTGGTCAGTTGCTTGCCGCTGGCGCGGATTTTTTCCACCACCTGCTCGGCCTGGGATTTGCCGAATTGCGCGTCCACCAGAATCGCTTCTTTCTMGCCGCTGACCAGTACCGAGGTCACCGGAAAAATCGCAGCGGCGCCCGGGTTGTAGACGTCCAGGGTCAGTGCCGGCGTGGCGGCTGCCGCATGAGCGGCAAAACCCAGGGTGGCGGTGGCGAGTAAAAGACGCTTGAAAGAAGTGAAGCCGATCATGGTGCTGCTCCGTTGTGCATAAGCCGTGTTTGGCGATGGGACAGAGCTTAGTTGCCTGACTCGCTACAAAAAATGCGATGCTTGAACATAGTTTGTTTCTGAAAGCGGGCAAATCATGGATCGTCTCCAAGCAATGCGGGTGTTCGTCACCGTCGTCGACCTCGGCAGCCAGTCAGCCGCGGCCGATCATCTGGACCTGTCGCGCCCGGTGGTGTCGCGCTATCTGGCCGAACTGGAGGACTGGGTCGGGGCGCGCTTGATGCACCGCACCACGCGCAAACTCAGCCTGACCGCCGCCGGCACCGAGATCCTGCCGCGGTGCCGACAGATGCTCGATCTGTCGAGCGACATGCAGGCCGCCGTCAGCGAGCCGGACGATGCGCCACGCGGCTTGCTGCGGATCAGCGTCAGCACCTCGTTCGGCCAGGCACAACTGGCGGACGCCATGGCGGCATACGTCAAACGCTTTCCCGGCGTCAGCATCGACCTGCAAATGCTCGACCGCACGGTGAACCTGGTGGACGAGCGCATAGACCTCGCGATCCGCACCAGCAACGACCTGGACCCGAACCTGATTGCCCGAAAGCTGACCGTCTGCCGTTCGGTGATCTGCGCCTCCCCCGCCTACCTGCGCGAACACCCGACGCCGCAACGGGTAGAGGATTTGAGCCAGCACAATTGCCTGACCCACTCTTACTTCGGCAAAAGCCTCTGGCATTTCGAACAGGACGGCGAGCAGGTTTCGGTGCCGGTGCAGGGCAACATCAGCGCCAACGAAGCCAGCACTCTGCTGCGCGCAGCAATGGCCGGTGCCGGCGTGGCGATGCTGCCCAGCTACCAGGCCGGCGTGCATATCCACAGCGGCGAACTGGTGCGCCTGCTGCCTCACGCCGAAMCACGGCAGATGAATATGTACGCGGTGTACGCCTCACGCAAACACATGCCCGCAGCACTGCGCAGCATGCTGGATTTTCTGGTATCGAGATTTCCTGAAACACCTGCGTGGGATACGGGGCTTTAAAGGCAGAACACCTACCTTGTGGCGAGGGGGCTTATGGCAACTCACCACCGCTGACCTATGCTGATATCAGTACCCCTTAAAAAATAAGGGGTACCGGTTCAGAGGTCAGCGCCATGAACGTCAAGACCAGAAGGTATCTCGCGATCTTCATCACCTGCACCGCCGCGCTGGCGTTGTATGGCACCGCCGCCTACCGCGTTGAACAGGCCCGGCAGCTGCCACGTGAGTACGCCAGCTGCAACTTTGAACGGTGCATTCCACACACCGCGACCCTGAACCTCAAGTAACGAGGGCGCTTAGCCCTCGCTATCCTGATCAGCTTTCAAGCGATCCCGAAACGCCTTCGGCGAGATCCCCACGCGGCGTCGAAACAGCCGGGTGAAATTGGTCGGGTCGGAGAAACCCAATACATCCGACATCTCGTAAATGGTCATGCTGGTGTAGGTCAACAGTCGCTTGGCCTCCAGCAACTGACGCTCGTGCATGATCTGCAATGCCGGTTGCCCCGCCAGCTCACGGCAGGTGCCGTTGAGGTGGGACACGGAAATCCCCAGCCGGTGTGCCAGATCCTCGACCTTCACGTGCTGGCGATAATTCTCTTCCACCAGTTGAATAAACCCGTTGAGGTATTCCTGTGCACGCTGTGGTCGCTGACTGGCGGCGCGGCGCTGGATCGCCTGGCGGCTGACCCACACCATGATCACGCTGACCAGCGCATGCATGAGCATTTCGCGGGCAGGCTGGTGCCCGACGTACTCATTCTGCAAGGCCGTAAACAGGCTGTTGAGGTAGTCCGCGTCGGTACCCGCCGAGTAACTCTGCGCCACAGCCAGGGCATTCACCGAGCTGCCCAACTGCGTCTGAAGATGAGCCACCAACGGTGCCGCCAGCGTCACCACAAAACCTTCTACGTCTTCGGAAAATCGAAAACCATGTACCGACAGCGGTGGCAGGATCTGGATCGCGGTTTCGCTCAGTTGCGTACGCTGCCCCTCGATCTCAAGCTCCGCCTGACCTTTGTACACAAACAGTAACTGACATAAATCGGCATGCCGATGGGGTTTGATTTCCCATTGATGTTCCCGGCTGCGTTTGGAAATGGTTTCGCAATGCAACAAGTCAGGGGTCGGCCAGTCCAGGCTCTCGCCATAGAGTTTGAATACAGGAATCGAAGGAAGGGCAGGCTTGTTCATAACTTCAGTCCAGGCCTCAGCGTAACGGGCGGTAATCGCCCCGATTGGCGAAATGTACAGGTTTCGGCGCAGTTTTCACCTTCAATTGACCGACTCACAAGCGAAAAATGCAAGTACTCGATTCATAAAAACCATTCACCGACTTTGTCCGCGTGAAGCTTGCGAGTCCTAACAACAATGAAAACTCTCAAAACCCAAGTCGCCATTATCGGCGCCGGCCCCTCTGGCCTGCTGCTCGGCCAGTTGTTGCACAACGCCGGCATCGCCACGGTCATTGTCGAACGCCAGACACCCGACTATGTATTGGGGCGAATCCGCGCCGGGGTCCTGGAACAGGGCATGGTCGATCTGTTGCGCCAGGCCGGCGTCAGCCAGCGCATGGACGCTGAAGGTCTGGTGCACGGCGGCTTCCAGCTGGCCCTCGATGGACGCCAGGTGCACATCGATCTACACGCGTTGACCGGCGGCAAAACCGTGATGATCTACGGTCAGACCGAAGTCACCCGCGACCTCATGGCTGCCCGTCAGTCGGCGGGGGCATCGACCCTCTACGAGGCCAGCAACGTGATGCCTCACGGGATGAAATCCGCCGAGCCGTTCCTGACCTTTGAAAAGGACGGTGAAACCTGGCGCCTGGACTGCGACTACATCGCCGGTTGCGATGGTTTTCATGGTGTTGCACGGCAATCGATTCCCGCCGACACGCTGAAAATATTCGAACGGGTCTACCCGTTCGGCTGGCTCGGCATTCTTGCCGACACCCCCCCGGTCCACGATGAACTGGTGTACGCCCGACATGCTCGCGGCTTCGCTCTGTGCAGTATGCGTTCGACCACGCGTACCCGCTATTACGTGCAGGTGCCCGCTGACGAAAAGGTCGAGAACTGGTCCGACCAGCGCTTTTGGGAGGAGCTGAAATCGCGGCTGCCGCAGGCGCTTGCCGACACGCTGGTCACCGGTCCGTCGATTGAAAAAAGCATCGCGCCGCTGCGCAGTTTTGTGGTCGAGCCCATGCAGTACGGGCGGATGTTCCTGGTCGGCGACGCGGCCCATATCGTCCCGCCCACCGGCGCCAAAGGCCTGAACCTGGCCGCCAGCGACGTCAGCACCTTGTTCAACATTCTGCTCAAGGTCTACCGCGACGGCCGCACCGAGCTGCTGGAGAAGTACTCGGAAATCTGCCTGCGGAGAGTCTGGAAGGCCGAACGGTTTTCCTGGTGGATGACCTCGATGCTGCACACGTTCGAAGGCAGCGATGCCTTCAGCCAGCGCATCAGCGAGTCGGAGCTCGAGTACTTCGTCGACTCCGAAGCCGGTCGAAAAACCATTGCAGAAAATTACGTCGGGCTTCCGTATGAGGCTATCGAATAGCCTGCTATCGACTTACACTGGCGAGCATCCCCGCTCGCCTTGCCTCTTGCGGGTTAATCACCGCCCGCAGGTTTGCCCCGTGACTAATCTGAACCAGCCTGACTCCACCAAACCGGCCATCCGCAGCGTGTTGGTCTCCCTGATGCTGGCGATCTTTCTCGGGGCGCTGGATCAAACCATCGTGGCCGTCTCGATGCCGGCCATTTCCGCCCAGTTCAAGGATTTCAGCCTGCTGGCCTGGGTCATCGCAGGCTACATGGTGGCGATGACCGTGGCGGTGCCGATCTACGGCAAGCTCGGCGACCTTTATGGCCGTCGGCGACTGATGCTGTTCGGCATGGGGTTGTTCACGCTGGCCTCGGTGTTTTGCGGCATGGCCCAGAGCATGGAGCAGCTTGTCCTCGCCCGGATCATTCAGGGCATCGGCGCCGGCGGAATGATTTCGGTCAGCCAGGCGATCATCGGCGACATCGTGCCGCCCCGCGAGCGCGGGCGTTATCAGGGTTACTTCAGCAGCATGTACGCAGTAGCCAGCGTGGCCGGACCGGTGCTCGGCGGTTACATGACCGAGTACCTGTCGTGGCGCTGGGTGTTTTTGATCAACCTGCCGCTGGGCCTCGGCGCCTGGCTGGTGGCCAACCGTACGCTGGTGGGTTTGCCAGTGCCGCAGCGCAAGCCGATCATCGATTATTTGGGCACGCTGCTGATGATCATCGGCCTGACCGCGTTGCTGCTGGGCATCACTCAGATTGGCCAAGGGCATTCGTGGCGCAGCAACGAAGTGCTCGGGTTGCTGGCGTGTGCGGTGCTGACCCTGACGTTGTTCGTCTGGCATGAGCGGCGGGCGCGCGAACCGTTGCTGCCGATGCACCTGTTCGCCAACCGCAATGCGCTCCTTTGCTGGTGCACGATTTTCTTCACCAGTTTCCAGGCGATTTCGCTGATCGTGCTGATGCCGCTGCGCTTCCAGAGCGTCACCGGGGCCGGAGCCGACAGTGCGGCGCTGCACCTGTTGCCGTTGGCGATGGGGTTGCCGATGGGCGCCTACTTCGCTGGTCGCCGGACCTCGGTGACCGGTCGCTACAAACCGATGATCCTGACAGGCGCCCTGCTCACCCCGATCGCGATTCTCGGCATGGCGTTCAGCCCGCCGCAGGCGATGATCATCAGCAGCGCCTTCATGTTGCTCTGCGGCATTGCCGCCGGCATGCAGTTCCCGACCTCATTGGTCGGCACACAGAACTCGGTAGAGCAACGCGACATTGGCGTCGCCACCAGCACCACCAACCTGTTTCGCTCACTCGGTGGCGCGGTCGGCGTGGCCTTGATGTCGGCGTTGTTGCTGGCGCTGCTGCAGGATTCGAGTTTCGCCCACTTGACCGGCTCGTCGCTGATTGCCGAGGGCAGTTCCGGAAACGTTTTGCTTGATGGCCTGAACGCCGCACCGGGCGAGACTCAAAACGCCTTGCGCGCCGAGCTGCTGCTGACCTTCAGGCATTTGCTGATGGTCAGCGCAGCGGTGTCGTTGCTGGGTCTGGCGGCGGCGATTGCGATGCCGAACAAGGTGTTGCGCGGGCGGGAAGACAAGGTTCGGTAGAAAGATCGAGTCGACTTGCTCGCGAAAGCGGTCGGTCAGGGATCACAACATCAAGGGCGAGCGTTGAGCTGCTGTTGCAGGTTCTGGATCTGGCTCTGCAAGGTGGTGATGTTGCGCGTGACCTGGCCACGAAAGGCGTCGAACTCGGCGACATTCGCGTTGCTGCCTTGAGCGGCGGCCGGGCGGTTGTCCTGTTGGCTTTTGATCACCACCATTTCTTGCTCCAGGCGTTCGATCGCCGCACTCGGGTTGCCTTGTTTCTTCAAGGCGGCGATTTCGGCACCCAGGCTTTTCAGCTGGGCCTCGAACTTGCTGGTGTCGCTCGGGGTATTTTTCAGGGTCGCCACCTCAGAGCTCAGGGCTTTCAGATCGGTCTGCAACTGAACATTGACCGCATGTTGCTCGACGCTTTGCGCAGCGATCTGTGCCAGCCGCTTGTCCAGGTCCGACGCCTGGCCAACCACGCCTTGCTGCTGTTGGTTCTGCTCCACCAGCCTGGTTTCAAGTTGCTTGATTTTCAGTTTCAGTGCTTCGCTGTCGCTCGTGACGTTCGACTGGCTGGCGACCACTTTGCCGGAAATATCCTGCAAGCGCCCGGCGGCTTCCTCGCTGATGCGGGCAAAGCTTTCCTGGGTCGCAACCAGTTGCTGCTCCATCAGCGAGATCTGCTGAAAACTCCACCAGGCAAGGCCGGCAAAGGCAAACAGCAACGCCCCGACCAAGGCCCACAACGGGCCGGTGCTCGGGACTTTTACTTTGCCCCTGCTCGCGCTTCGCGCATGTACGCCGGAGTGTTCACGGGCAGCGGCGGCGGTTGGAAAATCATCGACATCGTGAGGGTCGGCACGCAGGCTCGGTACATCATCGAAGTCGTCGTTGGCATCGTTACGCATGGACATGAGGCAACCTTTCTGAACCACAGTGATGGCTAAATGCGACGAGTATAAACCCTGAATTCGCCGCATTGATCGACCGTGATCAGTTGGCTCGGTTCAGAGTTTATTTTGCGCCCGGGTCCTGAGCCTTCCACCAGCCGCAAAACTCATCGAGCGCCGTCCACAGACTGACCTTGGGATCGTAGTCCAGATAATGCCTGGCGCGGCTGATATCGAGGGTGAAGTTTTTGTTCATCACTTGCATGCCCAAACGTGACAGGGTCGGTTCCGGACGCCCCGGCCAGAGTGCGCAAAAGCCCTCGTTCAGCGCCGCAATGCTGTAGGCCAAACCGTAGGAGCGATAACGAGTCACCTGCGGGACGTCCATCTGGCGCATGACATAATTGACCACATCCCACAGCGGCACCGGTGCACCGTTGCTGATGTTGTAGACCTTGCCAAGCGCCGATCCCGTCGCCAGCAAACAGCTGAGCATTGCTTCGTTGAGGTTCTGCACGCTGGTGAAATCGACCTTGTTCAGGCCGTTGCCGATGATTGCCAAACGCCCTTTGCGCTGCATGTTCAGCAGGCGCGGGAAGATGCTCATGTCACCCGCTCCGGTGACAAAGCGTGGACGCAGGGCCAGTACTTCAAGACCAAACTCCTGGGCGCCGAAGACTTTTTGCTCGGCCAGGTATTTGGTCGCCGCATAAGGATGCTTGAAGCGCTTGGGCACCTGCTCTTCGGTCAGCCCCAGGTGGTCGCGACCATCGAAGTAGATCGAGGGTGACGACAAGTGCACCAGCCGCCGGACGTTTTGCTTCAGGCAGGCTTCGACGACGTTTTCGGTGACCAGCACGTTGCCCTGATGGAAGTCCTGATAACGCCCCCAAAGCCCCACCGCACCCGCGCAATGCACCACGGCTTCGACGTCTGCGCACAGCTCGCGAACCAGTTCCGGGTCACTCAAATCGCCCTGGACGAACTCTGCGCCCCGTCGAACCAGATGTTCGACGCCTTCGGCCCGGCGGCCGGTGACTCGCACGTCCAGGCCCTGCTCCAGGGCGAATCGCGCAAAGCGCCCGCCAATGAAGCCGCTTGCGCCGGTGACCAGAATTTTCATGACTTGCTCCGATGTGTTTCGTTTTTCATGCGTGTCGCATTACAGATTTCGTGTGCTCTTGACGCTGCCCGTCAGTCCAACGGCACCAGCCACTGCCTGGATAAACGTACCAGATGCTCGGTGAGTAACCCCAGCAACTGGCCACCATTGCGCCAATGATGCCAGTACAACGGCACATCAATCGGTTTATCTGGCAACAACTCCACCAGCACACCGCGCTCAAGTTGTTCGCGCACCTGCAACTCCGGCACCAGCCCCCAGCCCAGGCCAGCTTCGGTCAGGCGGATAAAACCTTCGGATGACGGGCACAAATGATGTTCGAAACCACCCTCCACGCCCAATGACGCCAGATAACGGTGCTGCAAAAAGTCATCCGGGCCAAACACCAGCGCCGGTGTGCGGGCCAACTGATCGGCCCTGACCCCTTGGGGAAAATGCCGGGCAATAAACGCCGGGCTGGCCAGGGCGCGGTAACGCATGGCGCCCAGCAACACACTGCGAGCGCCCGCCACCGGGCGCTCACTGGCACACACGCACGCCGCCACTTCACCGGCGCGCATGCGTTTGAGGCCAACGGTCTGGTCTTCCACCACCAGGTCGAGCAACAGATGTTGCTCGGCGCAAAAGTCACTCACCGCCTCGGCCCACCAGGTGGCCAGGCTGTCGGCATTGAGGGCGATGCGCAGGCGTTCCGGCAAGCCTTCTTCATCCAGAGCGGGCACCAGACTTTGCAGGTCGCGCTCCAGCAAACGCACCTGCTGCACATGGTTGAGCAAACGCCGGCCAATTTCGGTCGGCGCCGGCGGTGTAGCCCGCACCAGCACTGGCTGGCCGATGCGCGCCTCGAGCAACTTGATGCGCTGGGAAATCGCCGATTGCGACAACCCCAACACCTGAGCGGCGCGCTCGAACCCGGCCTGCTCTACCACCGCAGCAAGGGCGGACAGCAATTTATAGTCGAACATCAGTTTTCCTAATGAGCGATCAGCAATATTGGTTTTTCTTATACAGCCTGGAACAGGAGAATGACCAGCACAGGCCGTGTGAAAACGTAGCGAGCGAAGACAAGACAAGGCAAAAACAGGCGAGGAAGCGGAGTTTACGGGTTGTAAATGAGCATTCCGAGCCTGTTTTTAACGCAGGATTGTCGAGCGCAGTAGTTTTCACACAGCCTGAGCAAGAACTCCTCAACAAGGATCAGCAACATGGCTGGCGAAACCTCACTGAACACCCTGCTGCGCAGCATGAGCCCGCAGCTCAACGACGGCGAATACGTGTTCTGCACAATACGCGACGGCCGTCTGCCGAAGGACTGCGAAATCATCGGCAGCTTCCGCGAGCAGGAAGGCCTGACGGTGATCCTTGAGCGCTCGCAAGCCGAAAAGGCCGGGTTGAGTTTCGACTATCTGGCGGCGTGGATCACCCTCAACGTGCATTCGGCCCTCGAAGCCGTTGGCCTGACCGCGGCCTTTGCCACAGCCCTCGGCCAGGCCGGAATCAGCTGCAACGTGATTGCCGGCTATTACCACGACCATTTGTTTGTCGGCCAGGCCGACGCCAAGCGCGCGATGTCGGTACTGCGGCAACTCGCGGCCAACGCGGAGTAAACCTTATGTGGCAAAGTTATGTGAACGGCCTGTTGGTCGCTGCGGGACTGATCATGGCGATCGGTACGCAAAATGCGTTCGTGCTGGCGCAAAGCCTGCGCCGCGAACATCACCTGCCGGTGGCGGCGCTCTGTGTGACCTGCGATGCGTTGCTGGTGGCCGCCGGGGTGTTCGGGCTGGCGACGATCCTCGCGCAAAATCCACTGTTGCTGGCAATCGCCCGTTGGGGCGGCGCGGCCTTCCTGCTGTGGTACGGCAGCCTGGCCCTGCGTCGCGCCTGTTCCAGGCAAAGTCTGCAACAGGGTGAAAACCAGACCGTGCGTTCATTAAGAGCGGTATTGCTCAGTGCACTGGCGGTGACCCTGCTCAACCCCCACGTGTATCTGGACACCGTGTTGCTGATCGGTTCGCTCGGGGCCCAGCAAACAGTGCCGAGCGCTTATGTGGTGGGCGCGGCCAGTGCGTCATTGCTGTGGTTTTTCACCCTGGCGCTGGGCGCCGCGTGGCTGGCACCGTGGCTGGCACGCCCGAGCACCTGGCGGATTCTCGACCTGCTGGTGGCGGTGATGATGTTTACCGTGGCCTTTCAACTGATCAGCGCCGCCTGAATATTACAAACGGCTCTGGAACCTCTATCCCACACAGTTGTTGCGTGGTTAAGCCGCACCCCCGGTGCTATGATCCGACACCTGCGCCGCAAAGAGTACAAACTCCCCGGCGCTTGTCTGGCCGCCCGTGATCGGCCTTGCGCTCACCGCAACTGACCTGATTAGGAGAATCACCATGGCTTTCGAATTGCCGCCACTGCCTTACGCACACGATGCACTGCAGCCGCACATTTCCAAGGAAACTCTGGAATATCACCACGACAAGCACCACAACACCTACGTCGTGAACCTGAACAACCTGGTGCCAGGCACCGAGTTCGAAGGCAAGACCCTGGAACAAATCGTCAAGACTTCTTCGGGTGGCATCTTCAACAACGCCGCTCAGGTCTGGAACCACACTTTCTACTGGAACTGCATGGCGCCAAACGCTGGCGGTCAACCAACCGGCGCACTGGCTGACGCAATCAACGCGGCTTTCGGTTCGTTCGACAAGTTCAAAGAAGAGTTCACCAAGACTTCGATCGGCACCTTCGGTTCCGGTTGGGGCTGGCTGGTGAAAAAAGCTGACGGTTCCCTGGCCCTGGCCAGCACCATTGGCGCCGGCAACCCGCTGACCAGCGGCGACACCCCGCTGCTGACCTGCGACGTCTGGGAACACGCTTACTACATCGACTACCGCAACCTGCGTCCGAAGTACGTTGAAGCGTTCTGGAACCTGGTTAACTGGAAGTTCGTGGCTGAGCAGTTCGAAGGCAAAACCTTCACCGCTTAAGTCTGCTTGCAGTCAAAAAAACCCGGCATTGCCGGGTTTTTTTATGCCCGGGCAATGTGAAATCCACCTGCAACACCACCGAAAACAAAGGTTCCCTTGCCCCAACGCCACAGCCGTCTACCATCAACCAGACACAAATATTCGCCCCTCCCCCTCAAGTTGCAGGAGGTGCCTACCGAAACACTACTAATGGGCTCCACTTGCCAGCTACCACGGCATTGAGGCCAAGCCCGCGGACAAAATTCGCATGGCTTGATTGTCCCTTTGACTGCCATCACGGGATTGCCAATACTCATGGCAACTTGACGTTACCCGCACGGAACAAGGAATTACCCTTTGAAGCTGGAACTCAAAAACAGCTTGTCGGTGAAGTTGCTCCGGGTCGTGCTCCTGTCGGCATTGATCGTCGGCGTGGTGTTGAGCTGTGCGCAGATCGTTTTCGATGCTTATAAAACACGCCAGGCCGTGGCCAATGATGCCCAGCGCATCCTCGACATGTTCCGCGATCCCTCGACCCAGGCGGTGTACAGCCTTGATCGGGAAATGGGTATGCAGGTTATCGAAGGCCTGTTCCAGGACGACGCCGTGCGCATGGCTTCCATCGGCCACCCCAATGAAGCGATGCTTGCGGAAAAAACCCGTGACTTGCAGCATTCCCACAGCCGCTGGCTGACCGACCTTATTCTGGGCCAGGAACGCACGTTCACCACCCAACTGGTGGGGCGCGGCCCCTATAGCGAGTATTACGGCGACCTCAGCATCACCCTCGACACCGCCACCTACGGTCAGGGCTTTATTGTCAGCTCGGTGATCATCTTCATCTCCRGTGTATTGCGGGCCATGGCCATGGGCCTGGTGCTGTACCTGGTCTATCACTGGCTGCTGACCAAACCGTTGTCGCGGATCATCGAACACCTGACCAACGTCAATCCCGACCGTCCCAGCGAACACAAGATTCCGCAGCTCAAGGGTCATGAAAAGAACGAACTGGGGATCTGGATCAACACCGCCAACCAGTTGCTTGAGTCCATCGAACGCAATACCCACCTGCGCCACGAAGCCGAGAACAGCCTGTTGCGCATGGCGCAATACGATTTCCTCACCGGCCTGCCGAATCGCCAGCAATTGCAGCAGCAACTGGACAAGATCCTGGTAGACGCCGGTCGCCTGCAACGCCGGGTCGCCGTGCTGTGTGTGGGCCTGGATGATTTCAAAGGCATCAACGAGCAGTTCAGCTACCAGACCGGCGACCAGTTGCTCCTGGCCCTGGCCGACCGTCTGCGTGCCCACAGTGGTCGTCTCGGCGCGCTCGCCCGCCTGGGGGGCGATCAGTTCGCGCTGGTTCAGGCCGATATCGAGCAACCCTACGAAGCCGCCGAACTGGCGCAAAGCATCCTCGACGACCTGGAAGCGGCGTTTGCCCTCGATCATCAGGAAATCCGCCTGCGCGCAACTATCGGCATCACCCTGTTCCCGGAAGACGGCGACAGCACCGAGAAGCTGTTGCAGAAAGCCGAACAGACCATGACCCTGGCCAAGACCCGTTCGCGTAACCGCTATCAGTTCTATATCGCCAGCGTCGACAGCGAAATGCGCCGGCGCCGCGAATTGGAAAAAGACCTGCGCGACGCCCTCACCCGCAATCAGTTCTACCTGGTCTACCAACCGCAGATCAGCTACCGCGATCACCGGGTGGTCGGTGTCGAGGCGCTGATTCGCTGGCAACACCCGGAACACGGGCTGGTGCCGCCGGACCTGTTTATCCCGCTGGCCGAGCAGAACGGCACGATCATCGCCATCGGCGAATGGGTGCTGGACCAGGCCTGCCGACAGCTGCGTGAATGGCATGACCTGGGGTTCAGCGACTTGCGCATGGCGGTCAACCTGTCGACCGTGCAACTGCACCACGCCGAGCTGCCACGGGTCGTCAACAACCAGATGCAAATGCATCGCCTGCCACCGCGCAGCCTTGAGCTGGAAGTCACCGAGACCGGCCTGATGGAAGACATCAGCACCGCCGCGCAACACCTGCTCAGCCTGCGCCGTTCGGGAGCCTTGATCGCTATCGACGACTTCGGGACCGGCTACTCATCGCTGAGCTATTTGAAGAGCCTGCCGCTGGACAAGATCAAGATCGACAAGAGCTTCGTTCAGGACCTGCTCGATGACGACGACGATGCAACCATCGTTCGCGCGATCATCCAGCTCGGCAAAAGCCTTGGCATGCAGGTGATCGCCGAGGGGGTGGAAACGGTCGAGCAAGAGGCCTATATCATCTCTGAAGGCTGTCACGAAGGTCAGGGCTATCTCTACAGCAAACCGTTGCCTGCCCGGGAGCTGGCCGCTTATCTGAAACAGGCCCAACGCAGTAACGCGTTGATCCTGTAAGTACGCAGCTGATCTCACCTCGGACCTTGTAGCAGCTGGCGCAGCCGGCGTTCGGCTGCRCAGCAGTCGTGAAATCAGGCAATGCGTTGTGTCAGGCTAATCGCGGCGTCAGGATTTACGACTGCTTCGCAGCCGAACGCCGGCTGCTACAGGTGATGTGCAGGTCATGTGCAGGCGCAACCACCTCGTAAACAAGACATATTTCCATCCGCGGCCCTTTACACATAATGCGAAAGATTTGCATTATGTCGCCAGTTTTGCGCACCCCGCGCCTGTCCATTATTTACCGAAGCAGGATGTTCGCCATGATTCGTATGCCTCTGGCTACCGCCAGTTTGCTGGCTATCGCTATTTCCCTCGCCGGTTGCGGCGAAGGTAAAGACAAGGCTGCTGCTCCTCAAGCGCCTACTCCGGCCACCAGCACTGCGGCACCTGCTGCGCCTGCTGCCACCGGAAAAGTCGATGAAGCCGCTGGCAAAGCCGTCGTCGCGCACTACGCCGACATGGTTTTTGCGGTCTTCAGCGATGCCGAATCCACTGCGAAAACCCTGCAAACGGCCATCGATGCCTTCCTCGCCAAGCCGAATGCCGAGACCCTGAAAGCCGCTCGCGCGGCCTGGGTTGCTGCACGCGTGCCTTACCTGCAGAGTGAAGTATTCCGCTTCGGCAACACCATCATTGACGACTGGGAAGGTCAGGTTAACGCCTGGCCGCTCGACGAAGGCCTGATCGACTACGTCGACAAGAGCTACGAGCACGCACTGGGTAACCCGGGGGGCAACGCCAACATCATCGCCAACCCGATCATCCAGGTGGGTGAAGACAAGATCGACGTGACTGACATCACGCCGGAAAAACTCGCCAGCCTGAACGAGCTGGGCGGTTCCGAAGCGAACGTCGCGACCGGTTACCACGCCATCGAATTCCTGCTCTGGGGCCAGGACCTGAACGGCACCGGCCCTGGTGCTGGCAATCGTCCGGCGTCGGACTACCTGGAAGGCGCCGGGGCTACCGGTGGCCACAACGACCGCCGTCGCGCTTACCTGAAAGCCGTGACCCAGTTGCTGGTCAGCGACCTGGAAGAAATGGTCGGCAACTGGAAGCCGAACGTGCCTGACAACTACCGCGCCGAGCTGGAAGCAGAACCGGCTGAAAGCGGTTTGCGCAAAATGCTCTTCGGCATGGGCAGCCTCTCGCTGGGCGAACTGGCGGGTGAGCGCATGAAAGTTTCCCTGGAAGCCAACTCCCCTGAAGACGAACAGGACTGCTTCAGCGACAACACCCACAACTCGCACTTCTACGATGCCAAAGGCATTCGTAACGTGTACCTGGGCGAATACACCCGCACCGACGGCACCAAAATGACCGGCGCCAGCCTGTCGTCACTGGTGGCCAAAGCCGACCCGGCTGCCGATGCTGCGCTCAAGGCTGACCTGGCCACCACCGAGGCCAAAATCCAGGTCATGGTTGATCACGCCAACAAGGGTGAGCACTACGACCAGTTGATCGCTGCCGGTAATACCGCGGGCAACCAGATCGTGCGTGACGCCATTGCGGCACTGGTCAAGCAGACCAGTGCAATCGAACTGGCTGCCGGCAAACTGGGCATCAGCGACCTGAACCCGGACAACGCTGATCACGATTTCTGATCAACACTGACCGACCAATAAGGCGACCTTCGGGTCGCCTTTTTTATACCTGCCTGAACGCAATACCCTGTGGGAGCGAGCCTGCTCGCGATATCGGTAGCAAGTTCAAAATAAATATTGGCAATGATGGCCCCATCGCGAGCAGGCTCGCTCCCACAGGGAATCGCGATCATCCTGTGAGAGCGAACGATAATTCCTCTTATTCAAACTCCGTTGCCCTGTTAGACTTTGCGCCCTTGTTTGGCTCGTCTTTCAGGATTGCCGATGCCCTCGCTGCCTCTTCGCTTGTCTGCACTGCTTCTGGCCCTGGGCCTGAGTGCCTGCGATGACGCCCCGCGTTTTACCAAGGCCGAACCCGGTGAAGCCCGCTCCGGTGGCGCAGCGACTGTCAGAAAGACCGACCGGAATGCGTTCTCCCTGCCTTCAGCCAACCTCTCGCCGGCCCGGCGCCTGGACTTCAGCGTCGGCAACAGTTTTTTCCGCAGCCCTTGGGTGATCGCCCCCTCGACCACCACCGCCCGCGACGGCCTCGGCCCGCTGTTCAATACCAACGCCTGCCAGAACTGCCATATCAAGGACGGTCGCGGTCATCCGCCAACGGTCGATTCCGATAATGCCGTGTCGATGCTGGTGCGTCTGTCGATCCCCAACGCCCCTGCCTACGCCAAGGTCATCGAGCACATGGGTGTGGTGCCTGAGCCAGTCTACGGCGGGCAGCTTCAGGACATGGCCGTGCCCGGCGTCGCCCCCGAAGGCAAGGTTCGCGTCGACTATGATCCGGTCCCGGTGCGCTTTACCGACGGCACTGAAATCGAACTGCGCAAACCCAGGCTGCTGATCACCCAACTGGGCTACGGCCCGATGCATCCCGACACGCTTTTTTCCGCTCGAGTCGCCCCGCCGATGATTGGCCTCGGACTGCTCGAAGCCATCTCTGACGCCGATATCCTGGCCAACGCCGACGCCCAGGCTAAAGCCAAAAACGGCATCGCCGGACGTCCAAACCTGGTGTGGGATGACGCGCAGCAAAAGACCGTTTTGGGGCGTTTTGGCTGGAAAGCCGGGCAACCGAATCTCAATCAGCAAAACGTTCACGCGTTTTCCGGCGATATGGGCCTTACCACCCGTCTGAGACCGTTCGATGACTGCACCCAGGCCCAGACTGACTGCCTGCAGGCGCCTAACGGCAATGGCCCGGATGGCGAGCCGGAAGTCAGCGACAACATCCTGCGCCTGGTGCTGTTCTATAGCCGTAACCTGGCTGTCCCGGCCCGCCGTCACGTCAACGGCTCGCAAGTCCTGGCCGGTAAAAACCTGTTCTATCAGGCCGGTTGCCAGTCCTGCCACACACCGAAATTCACCACCGCCGCGAATTCCGCAGAACCGGAATTGGCCAATCAACTGATTCGCCCCTACAGCGACCTGCTGTTGCATGACATGGGCGAAGGGCTGGCCGATAACCGCAGCGAATTCCAGGCTTCAGGCCGCGACTGGCGCACCCCGCCGTTGTGGGGCATTGGCCTGACGCAAGCGGTCAGTGGCCACACGCAGTTTCTGCATGACGGCCGCGCCCGCAACCTGCTTGAAGCCGTGCTCTGGCACGGCGGTGAAGCGCGCGCGGCGCAGCAGCAGGTTTTAGCGTTCAATGCCGAGCAGCGCGCTGCGTTGCTGGCCTTTTTGAATTCTCTTTGACGCCTTTCCCCTACGTTTTTGCCCATAAAAAGGGAGCCCGACATGTTCCGCCCCAAGCTGTTGTTCACCAGCCTTGCCGCACTCGTCCTGGGTGCCTGCTCGCCCCAGGACCCTCAAGCTGTTACCTCTGCTGCCATCGCCAAGCAAGTGATCCTGCCGACCTACAGTCGCTGGGTTGAAGCCGACCGCCAATTGGCCGTCAGTGCGCTGGCCTACTGCGAAGGCAAGGTGGACCTTGCAACGGCTCGCGCCGATTTCCTCCATGCACAAAAAGCCTGGGCACAATTGCAACCGTTGCTGGTCGGCCCACTGGCCGAAGGCAATCGCTCCTGGCAGGTGCAGTTCTGGCCGGACAAGAAAAACCTGGTCGGCCGTCAGGTCGAGCAACTGGTCACCGCGCAACCGCAGATCGATGCCGCTGCGCTGGCCAAATCCAGCGTTGTCGTGCAGGGCCTCTCGGCCTATGAGTACATTCTGTTCGACGAAAAAACCAACGTGGCCGACGCCGCGCAAAAAGCCCGTTACTGCCCACTGCTGACGGCCATCGGCGAGCGTCAGAAACAGCTGGCCGAAGAGATCCTCGCGAGCTGGAACAGCACCGACGGCATGCTGGCCCAGATGAGCAAATTCCCGAACCAGCGTTACGCCGATTCCCACGAAGCGATCGCCGATTTGCTGCGCGCTCAAGTGACGGCACTGGATACCCTGAAGAAAAAACTCGGCACGCCGATGGGTCGTCAGACCAAGGGCATTCCACAGCCGTTCCAGGCCGATGCATGGCGCAGTCAGTCGTCGCTGCAAAGTATGGAATCGAGTCTGGCTGCCGCCCAAACGGTCTGGGTCGGTGTCGACAACAAGGGCCTGCGTGGCCTGTTGCCGGTCGAGCAAAAGCCGCTGGCGGACAAGATCGATGCCGCCTATACCGCGTCGTTGAAACTGTTCGAAAGCAGCCAGCGCTCGCTGACCGAAATGCTCACCGACGATGCCGGTCGCCAGCAACTCAACGACCTTTACGACAGCCTCAACGTCGTCCATCGCCTGCACGAAGGTGAACTGGCCAAGGCGCTGGGCATCCAACTCGGCTTCAACGCCAACGACGGTGACTGATGAGGGGTAGCGCCATGCTGCGACGTCAGGCTCTGACATTAGGCAGTTTGTTGCTGGGCGCCGTGACGCTGGGCGGCTGGAAACTGTTCAAGCAAAAGGACCACGGTCCTTTGCTGCTTTCGGCGCGCGACGACAGCGACGGCAAACATTACGCCGTCGGCTATCGGCTGGACGGCACTCGGGTGTTCGCCACCGAAGTCGGCCAGCGCTGCCACGACATCATCAACCACCCTGCTCTGCCGATAGCCCTGTTCGTCGCGCGGCGACCGGGCACCGAGAGTTATCTGGTCGATCTGCGTGACGGTACGCTGCTGCAAACCGTGGTGTCGCAACCGAACCGGCACTTCTACGGTCACGCGGTTATTCATAAAAGCGGCGACTGGCTGTACACCACCGAAAACGACACCAGCGACCCGGGGCGCGGCCTGCTCGGGGTATACCGTTTCGAGGGTCAGCGGTTGGTTTACAGCGGTGAGATTTCCACCCACGGCATCGGCCCGCATCAGGTGTCATGGATGCCCGACGGTGAAACCCTGGTGGTGGCCAATGGCGGGATTCGTACCGAAGCCGAAAGCCGGGTCGAGATGAACCTCGACGCCATGCAACCCAGCCTGGTGCTGATGCAGCGCGATGGCAGCCTGCTGAGCAAGGAAATCCTGGCCCAGCAGATGAACAGCGTGCGTCACATGGGGATCGCCAGCGACGGCACCATCGTCACCGGCCAGCAGTTCATGGGCGCCGCGCACGAATCATCCGAGCTGCTGGCGATCAAGCGTCCCGGCCAGCCTTTTGTCGCGTTCCCGGTGGCCGAGCACCAGTTGCAGGCCATGGGGCACTACACCGCGAGCGTCGCGGTGCACAGTGACTTGCGGCTGGTGGCGCTCACCGCGCCGCGCGGCAACCGCTTTTTCATCTGGGACCTGGACAGCGGCGAAGTGCGCCTCGATGCACCACTGCCCGACTGTGCCGGTGTCGGGGCAGTGGCCGATGGCTTTGTCGTGACCTCGGGGCAAGGGCGTTGCCGTTTCTATGATTGCCGGCAGACACCGCTGATGGCAAAACCCCTCGAACTCCCCGCAGGGCTTTGGGATAACCACCTGCATCTGGTTTGAAACCCGCGCTGCCAAATTGATCGTTCCCACGCTCAATCTGGCCTGATACCCCCTGTAGCAGCTGGCGCAGCCTGCGTTCGAGCGCGAAGCGGTCGTAAATCCTGCAGCCACGGTTGAGCCTGACACACCGCGGCGCATGATTTTACGACTGCTGCGCCCGAGCGCGGACCGAGCCGAACGCAGCCTTCGGCAGCTGCTACGGGTCAGGTGTGACCGCCGAGAGAATGCTGTCTGGAATCACCTGCATACACGGAGTAATGTTCGGTCTGTCTCGCCTGATTTTTTCCAAGGAAGTGGAATATGCTGCGTCGCCGCATGCTGATCATGTTGGGTGTCGTGCTGTTGATCGTCCTGATGCTGGGAGGCTACAAGGCCTTCTCCATCTACAAGATGATCCAGACCTTCGCTGTGCCAAGACCACCGGTGAGCGTTGCCGTGGCCACGGCCACCGAACGGCCCTGGCAGTCGCGCTTGCCCACGGTCGGTACCCTCAAGGCGCTGCAAGGGGTCAACCTGAGCCTGGAGATTGCCGGTACGGTCAAGGACGTGCAGTTCGAATCCGGGCAGAAGGTCAAGGCCGGCCAACCGCTCGTGCAGCTCGACAGCGCCGTTGAAAGTGCCTTTCTGGAAACCGCCCAGGCCGACCTTGGCCTGGCGCAACTGGATTACGGCCGTGGCAGTCAACTGGTCGGCAGTCAGGCGATCTCCAAGGGCGAGTTCGACCGGCTCACCGCAGTGCTCGCCAAGAACAAGGCCACCGTCAATCAGCTCAAGGCTGCGCTGGCGAAGAAACACATCGTCGCGCCCTTCAGCGGCACCATCGGCATTCGTCAGGTGGATGTCGGCGACTTCCTGCCCAGCGGCACGGTCATCGCCACCCTGCAGGACTTGAGCAGCCTTTACGTCGACTTCTTCGTGCCGGAACAATCGGTGCCGAAAATCGCCCTCGGCCAGGCGGTTCAAATCACGGTCCCAGCCTACCCGACCCTGAACTTCCCCGGTGTCATCAGCGCGATCAACCCCAAGGTCGAGAGCAGCACCCGCAACGTGCTGGTACGTGCCACTCTCGCCAACCTTGACGACAAATTGCTGCCGGGCATGTTCGCCAGCCTGCAGGTCATACTGCCGGACCCGCAACCCAGAATCGTCGTACCGGAAGGCGCGATCACCTACACCCTCTATGGCAACTCGCTCTACGTGGTCGCCCAGAAGAAGGACGCGAACGGCAACGTCGAGAAAGACGACCAGGGCCAGCCGATCCTGATCGCCGAACGGCGCTTCATCGAAACCGGCGAGCGTCGCGAAGGCCTGGTGACGATCAACAAAGGCTTGCAGAACGGCGAGCAAGTGGTGAGTGCCGGCCAGATCAAACTCGACAACGGCACGCACATTGTCGTCAGCCCCGACAAGAACCTGCCAGCCGTGCAGACCAGCCAACCGCGCACGAACTGATCAAGGAATTCCCATGGCTTTTACCGATCCGTTCATTCGCCGCCCGGTGCTCGCCACCGTGGTCAGCCTGCTGATTGTGCTGCTGGGCTTCCAGGCCTGGAGCAAACTGCCGCTGCGCCAATATCCGCAAATGGAGAACGCGCTGATCACGGTGACCACGGCCTACCCCGGCGCCAACGCCGAAACCATTCAGGGCTACATCACCCAACCCTTGCAGCAAAGCCTGGCCAGTGCCGAAGGCATCGATTACATGACCTCGGTCAGCCGCCAGAACTTCTCGGTGATTTCAATCTATGCACGCATCGGCTCCAACAGCGACCGACTGTTCACCGAACTGCTGGCCAAGGCCAACGAGGTCAAGAACAAGCTGCCCAAAGACGCTGAAGACCCGGTGCTGAGCAAGGAGGCCGCAGGGGCCTCGGCGCTGATGTACATGAGTTTTTACAGCAAGGAATTGAGCAACCCGCAGATCACCGACTACCTGTCGCGGGTGATCCAGCCCAAGCTCGCCACTCTTCCCGGCATGGCTGAAGCGGCCATTCTCGGCAACCAGGTGTTTGCCATGCGTCTTTGGCTCGACCCGGTAAAACTCGCCGGTTTCGGCTTGAGCGCCAGTGATGTCGGTAACGCAGTGCGCCAGTACAACTTTCTGTCCGCTGCCGGTGAAGTCAAAGGTGAGTACGTCGTCACCAGCATCAATGCCAACACCGAATTGAAGAGCGCCGAAGCCTTCGCCGCCATTCCGCTGAAAATCGACGGCGACAGCCGGGTACTGCTCAGCGACGTGGCGCGCGTGGAAATGGGCGCCGAGAACTACAACTCCGTCAGCTCCTTTGGCGGTACGCCGTCGGTGTACATCGGGATCAAGGCCACACCAGCCGCCAACCCGCTGGACGTGATCAAGGAAGTGCGCAAGCTCATGCCGGAGCTGGAATCCCAACTGCCCCCTACCCTCAAGGCTGAAATCGCCTACGACGCCACGTTGTTCATTCAGGCCTCGATCAACGAAGTGGTTAAAACTCTCTTCGAAGCCGTGCTGATCGTGATTGTCGTGGTGTTCCTGTTCCTGGGTGCGCTGCGTTCGGTATTGATCCCGGTGGTGACCATTCCGCTGTCGATGATCGGCGTGATGTTCTTCATGCAACTAATGGGCTACTCGATCAACCTGCTGACGTTGCTGGCGATGGTGCTGGCCATCGGCCTGGTGGTGGACGACGCCATCGTCGTGGTCGAAAACATTCACCGACACATAGAAGAAGGTAAAACACCGCTGAGCGCCGCCCTCGAAGGCGCCCGGGAAATCGCCATGCCGGTGGTCTCGATGACCATCACCCTGGCGGCGGTCTATGCGCCCATCGGTTTTCTGACGGGCCTGACCGGTGCTCTGTTCAAGGAGTTCGCGCTGACCCTGGCCGGCGCCGTGGTGATCTCCGGGATCGTTGCCCTGACGCTGTCGCCGATGATGTGTGCGCTGCTCTTGCGTCACGATGAAAACCCGTCAGGCCTGGCGCATCGTCTCGATCTGATTTTCGAAGGGCTCAAGCGTCGTTATCAAAGTGTCCTGCACGGCACGCTCAATACCCGGCCGGTGGTGCTGGTGTTTGCCGTGATCGTGCTGTGCCTGATCCCGGTGTTGCTCAAGTTCACCAAGTCGGAACTGGCACCGGATGAAGACCAGGGCGTCATTTTCATGATGGCAAACGCCCCGCAAACGGCCAACCTGGATTACCTGAATACCTACACCGACGAATTCCTCGCGATATTCAAGGCGTTTCCCGAGTACTACTCGTCCTTCCAGATCAACGGATTCAACGGCGTACAGTCAGGTATTGGCGGTTTCCTGCTCAAACCCTGGAATGAGCGCAAACGAACCCAGATGCAGATTCTGCCAGAGGTGCAGCAAAAGCTTTCGAGCATCGCCGGCCTGCAAATCTTCGGCTTCAACCTGCCCTCTCTTCCGGGCACGGGTGAAGGTTTGCCGTTCCAGTTTGTGATCAACACCGCCAATGACTACGAGCCATTGCTGGAGCTGGTCAATCGGGTGAAGAAGCGTGCCCTGGAGTCCGGCAAGTTCGCGTTCCTCGACATCGACCTGGCCTTCGACAAGCCCGAAGTGGTGGTTGATATCGACCGTGCCAAGGCCGCTCAAATGGGCGTCTCGATGGAGGATCTGGGCGTGACACTGTCGACGTTGCTGGCGGAAGCCGAGATCAACCGCTTCACCATCGAGGGGCGCAGTTACAAGGTCATCGCCCAGGTCGAACGGCCTTACCGGGACAATCCCGAGTGGTTGAGCAGCTACTACGTTAAAAACACCAAGGGTGAACTGTTGCCCCTGTCGACTTTGATCAACATCAGTGACCGCGCACGACCGCGACAGCTGAATCAGTTCCAGCAACTCAACTCAGCGATTCTTTCCGGCGTTTCGATGGTCAGCATGGGTGAGGCAATCGATACCGTGCGCCAAATCGCCAAAGAGGAAGCACCACCGGGTTATGCCTTCGATTACGGCGGCGCCTCGCGGCAGTTCGTTCAGGAAGGCAGCGCCTTGTGGGTGACCTTTGCCTTGGCACTGGCGATCATTTTCCTGGTGCTGGCGGCGCAGTTCGAAAGTTTCCGCGATCCATTGGTGATTCTGGTGACCGTGCCGCTGTCGATTTGCGGCGCACTGATCCCGTTGTTCCTGGGCTGGTCGAGCATGAATATCTATACCCAGGTCGGATTGGTGACCTTGATCGGACTGATCAGCAAACACGGGATCCTGATCGTCCAGTTTGCCAACCAGTTGCGCAAGGACAAGGGCCTGACACCCCGCGAAGCCGTGGAGCAAGCGGCAGCCATTCGCCTGCGTCCGGTATTGATGACCACCGCTGCCATGGTCTTCGGCATGGTGCCGTTGATCATCGCCACCGGCGCGGGAGCCGTCAGCCGCTACGATATCGGGATGGTGATCGCCACGGGCATGTCGATCGGGACCCTGTTCACCCTGTTCGTGCTGCCCTGCATCTACACGTTGCTGGCCAAACCCGACAGGACCTGAAGTKACCGCCATAAGCTATTCCTGTGGGAGCGAACCTGCTCGCGATAGCTCACTGACAGCCGGCATCATTGTTGAATGTTAAGCCGTCATCGCGAGCAGGCTCGCTCCCACAGGGGATGGCGGCAAATTGAAGATTTGGGTTCAAAAACAAAAGGCCTCGCGTATACGAGGCCTTTGATGTGGGCTGAGGGGGGTCAACTCTGGTGTTTCATTCCCTGAGTCATGCCGAGCATGAACAATAACAACTCATCATTTTCGGAATGGGTCACCGTGGATGATGACTTCGCAGTCCGTGGTAGCGGGCAATGCGCGCCGCTATTCTTTGCACTGAGAACTTGCGTACGTGGTTGCTCCAGGCCGACCACCGCCAATGAAACAACTGCCAAGGCTCCTGCCAAAAATAGCCCCCTAGCAATTTCTAGTTTCATGGCTACAAACCTTTGATGGAGCTGCCAAACGCCTTCTTATAAAAGTAGATGAGCTTCGCCCAATCTGCCGAGCCCCACGACGAGTGGCGGCGTAGCTGTTTCATGTCATGTGAAGCTGCTTGCCGACGGGTCAGACGCTGGCGGCACTTCTCCAGATCGAGCAATGCCACTTCGGCCCTGGCGGCGTCACCTTCACCGGTGACGCGCACAAAAACATGTTTGATATACAAGCAGCTATGCTGCCAGCGCCCCTTGTGCATCCGCGCCAGGTTCTCGGCCAGGTCTTGCAGCACCCGCTCATGCAACGCCTCACCGTGGCGTTCGCGCCCGCCGCTGGCATACCAGTCTTCAATCTCGACAAAACCATMCAGTGCAGCCGTCACCAACAGCGCTCGCCATTGATGCACCGGATCACGCTGGGCGCCACAGAACACCAGCTCAGGCACTCGAACATTCAGCGAACGGAGACCATTCAGCGCATCAAGCTCACGTAACACCGTCGGACGCCCCAACGGGTGCAACCAGCTACGATAAATATGCCCTGTCTGGCGCTTGGCATAGAACAGCCGACCATTGGTGGCATGAATACGCTGTACGCCACTTTCCCCGCCTCTACGCACGTTGGGCTCTTCTACCCATTCACCGCGCTGATTCCAGAAATAATTGAAGCGGTCTGCAGGAGCGACTTCCATTTCCGATGCCTGTTCAACTGCCATCCTTCTACCTCTTTCGTAATATATAAACGCGCCGCATACCATAGAACGGGATAAAGCCCAAATGTTCCTGAACCCGAAAATCCGCCTGCTTGAACTCTGCGTCTACGGTAGTGACCGAGGCGTCAGGCGTCCGGCTTGCCCAGCTCGACATGAAAGCGGCAGCCGTTGGGCTCCATGGTGCTGAGACTGACGCTCCAGCCCTGGTTTTCACAAATCCTCTGCACCAGCGACAGGCCCAGCCCAAGCCCGTCCCCACGCTTCTCGCCACCGCGTACAAACGGCTCGAACATCGCTTCACGCTTCTCTTCAGGAATACCGACACCGCTGTCTTCGACCAGAAAACCGCGGGGCAGAATGGTCAGGCGAATAAACCCGCTGTCGGTGTAGTGCAAGGCATTACGCAACAGGTTCCCCATGACCGCGTGCAGGAATGTCGCGTTATAGCGCGTGTCCGTCGGGTTACCGGGTTCATAGATCAGTATGAGCCCCTTGCCCTCGATCGGCTCGCGCCACAGGCCGAGCAAGTCCTCGGCCACCCGCCCCAGGGTCTGTTGCGGCGACATGCTGGCATCTTCGCGCTTGGCCCGGGCGAGCATCAGGAAGGTCTGGACCAGTTCGCGCATCTCTTCACAGGCACGGGCGATCCGCTCGACCTGGTTGCGACTGCGCTGATCGAGGTCCGGGTTCTCCAGCAACAGTTCGCAGGAGCTGGCCAAAACCATCAACGGGGTGCGCAGTTCGTGACTGACGTCGCTGGTGAATAGCCGTTCGCGACTCAGCGCCTGGCGCAATCGGCCCAGCGTGGCGTCGAAGGCGACGGCCAGCTCACCGACTTCATCGGCGGCATAGTCTGGCGCCAAGGGCGGTGCCAGGCCGAGCAGTTGATCGCGGTGACGCACCTGGCGCGCCAGCCGGACCACCGGTGCCATGACCTTGCGCGCGAGAACCCAGCCAAGGAACACCGCCAATGCCAGACTTAATACAAACCCCACCAGCACCACGGCAAACAACACCCGTTCGCGCTCTTCGAAATCGCTTTGATCCTGCAGCAGGACGTAGCGTCGGCCGTCAACGATCTCGACGAGCGCGTGGTATGACAGCTGCTCGCGAAATACTTCATGAAAGCCCGCATTCAGATGCCGCAGGTCCCTGGGCAAGTCGAAGTCGCCAGGGCCGCCACTGAAGTAGAACAACTGATCGGGTTCGGGACGATGACTCCAGTCGGCCATACTGTCCATCAACAGCAAACGCTGTAAATCGCCACCCAGGCCTGCAGAAATCAGCTTTTCTTCGACCAGATGCACGGTCGCCACGATGCCTATGGCGAATGCCCCCGCCACCAACGCACTCATCAAGGCAAAGGCAATAATGATCCGCTGAGCAAGGCTCTGCTTAAACTCCATCACGCCCCTCGGCCAGGCGATAGCCGACGCCGTGCACGGTTTGCAGCAAGGGTTTGGCGAACGGCTTGTCGATCACCTGACGCAACTGATGGACATGACTGCGCAGGCTGTCGCTGTCCGGACAGTCGTCACCCCAGAGGGCTTCTTCGAGTATTTCGCGACGCAAGACGTGCGGGCTTTTCTGCATCAACACCGCCAGCAACTTGAGCCCTACCGGGTTGAGCTTCAGCAGGCGCCCTTCGCGGGTCACTTCCAGCGTGTCGAGGTCGTAGCTCAGATCGCCAACCTGCAGGGCACGGCGACCGCCACCCTGGGTACGGCGCATGACCGCCTCGATGCGCGCCGCCAGTTCAGACAGGGCAAACGGTTTGACCAGGTAATCATCGGCACCGGATTTGAAACCCTGCAGCCGGTCATCCAATTGGTCACGGGCGGTCAGCATGATCACCGGGGTATCGCGCCGGGCATCTTCGCGCAGGCGTTTGCACAGGGTGTAACCATCAATGCCGGGCAGCATGATGTCGAGCACGATCAGGTCGTAATGCTCGGTGGCCGCCAGGTGCAGACCTGACAACCCGTCCTGCGCGCAATCCACGGTATAGCCTTTAAGCCCCAGGTAATCGGCCAGATTGGCGAGGATGTCGCGGTTGTCTTCAACCAATAGAATTCGCATGGGCACTTGCTCCGTACACAGTTACGGCCGTCTTGGACCGCGCAGCTTAAGGCCAAGAATGACTCAGGGATAGGGCTGTCTGATTATCCGCCCTGTCAGAATGCCTGTCGGGTTTGATCGTTCCCACGCTCTGCGCGTGAACGATCATCTTCACAGAAAATAAAAAACCCCGCCGGCTTACGCCAGCGGGGTTTTTTCGTACGGGGTAAGGCTGGCTTACATCATGCCGCCCATGCCGCCCATACCGCCCATGTCTGGCATGCCGCCGCCAGCTGGTGCGTCTTCCTTGATCTCGGCGATCATGGCTTCGGTGGTGATCATCAGGCTGGCAATCGACGAAGCCGCTTGAAGAGCCGAACGAGTCACTTTAGCCGGGTCCAGGATACCCATTTCGATCATGTCGCCGTATTCGCCGGTAGCAGCGTTGTAACCGTAGTTACCCTTGCCCTGCTTGACCTTGTCGACGACAACGCTTGGCTCGTCGCCGGAGTTGGCAACGATCTGGCGCAGTGGCGCTTCAACAGCGCGACGCAGCAACTGGATGCCGACGTTCTGGTCATCGTTGTCGCCTTTCAGCTCGGAGATCGCTTGCAGAGCGCGAACCAGTGCCACGCCACCGCCAGGTACCACGCCTTCTTCAACGGCTGCACGGGTGGCGTGCAGGGCGTCTTCAACGCGGGCTTTCTTCTCTTTCATTTCAACTTCGGAACCCGCGCCAACCTTGATCACTGCAACACCGCCGGACAGCTTGGCCAGACGCTCTTGCAGTTTTTCACGGTCGTAGTCGGACGAAGTGTCAGCCACTTGTTGACGGATCTGAACAACGCGAGCCTGGATGTCAGCCTCAACGCCAGCACCGTCGATGATAGTGGTGTTTTCTTTGGACAGGATCACGCGCTTGGCATTACCCAGGTGTTCCAGGGTAGTGCTTTCCAGGCTCAGGCCGATCTCTTCGGAGATAACGGTACCGCCAGTCAGAACAGCGATGTCCTGCAGCATGGCCTTGCGACGGTCGCCGAAGCCCGGGGCTTTGACGGCAGCCACTTTAACGATGCCGCGCATGTTGTTCACAACCAGAGTCGCCAGGGCTTCGCCTTCAACGTCTTCGGCAACGATCAGCAGAGGACGACCGGCTTTGGCAACGGCTTCCAGTACTGGCAGCATTTCGCGGATGTTCGAGATCTTTTTGTCGACCAGCAGGATCAGCGGACCGTCCAGTTCGGCGGTCATGGTCTCTGGCTTGTTGACGAAGTACGGGGACAGGTAGCCACGGTCGAACTGCATGCCTTCTACAACCGACAGTTCGTTTTCCAGGCCCGAGCCTTCTTCAACGGTGATCACGCCTTCTTTACCGACTTTTTCCATGGCTTCGGCAATGATGTCGCCGATGGAGCTGTCGGAGTTGGCCGAGATGGTGCCGACCTGAGCGATTGCCTTGGTGTCAGCGCATGGCTTGGACAGGGCTTTGAGCTCTTTGACGATAGCGATGGTCGCTTTGTCGATACCGCGTTTCAGGTCCATCGGGTTCATGCCGGCAGCGACGGCTTTCAGGCCTTCGTTGACGATCGACTGAGCCAGAACGGTCGCGGTGGTGGTGCCGTCGCCTGCGTCATCGTTGGCACGGGAGGCAACGTCTTTGACCAGCTGCGCGCCCATGTTTTCGAAACGGTCTTTCAGCTCGATTTCTTTGGCTACGGAAACGCCGTCCTTGGTGATGGTCGGAGCGCCGAAGCTCTTCTCGATGATCACGTTACGGCCTTTAGGGCCCAGGGTCGCTTTCACTGCGTCAGCCAGGACGTTGACACCGGCGAGCATTTTCTTACGGGCGGAATCGCCGAATTTAACTTCTTTAGCAGCCATGATCGATATTCCTTAAATACTTTTGTAGTAGCGGGAAATTGAGCGCAAATCAGCCTTCGATAACAGCGAGAATCTCGTTCTCAGCCATTACCAGCAGGTCTTCACCGTCGACTTTCACAGTGTTGCTGCCGGAGTACGGGCCGAACACAACCTTGTCACCCACTTTCACGGCCAGCGCACGCACTTCACCGTTGTCCAGCACGCGGCCGGTACCTACAGCAAGGACTTCACCGCTGTTGGCTTTTTCGGCAGCCGAACCTGGCAGAACGATACCGCCAGCGGTTTTCTTTTCTTCTTCGCTGCGACGGATGACGACGCGGTCATGCAGAGGACGAAGCTTCATTGTCGATCTCTCCTAATTGTGGTTTTCAGCGGCCGGTGTAATCCCGGCGGGTTAAATTCCGGCGTTGCCGGTTGCGGCTCGTCAAGCGAACCGCGGAAGTCTGTCTGGTGATCTTCACCAGAAACCTTGCGGTGACCGTTACATAAGGGCGCATAAGCTTATTACAAGGGCTGGGCAGTGAAATTTTTTACGGCACCGACCACAGAAACGAACACGGCACCGCACAGGTTGTGTGAAAACGCAGCGAGCGAAGGTGCCGTGTGAATGAAGCGGTTACTTGGAGTCGCGGTGCTCGAACTCGCCTTCGATCACGTTTGGCTCACGGCCCAACGGTTGACGCGGAGCCGGGCCGCCACGCGGTTGCAGATCATCGGCAAAGGCACGCTGACGAATTGCCTGCTCTTCGGCGCGCTTGCGCATCGCGTTGGCCAGCAGCCGGCGGGTGATCGGCACTATCATGATCAGACCGATCACGCTGCTGATGAAACCTGGCAGGATCAACAGACCGCCGCCCAAGGCCAGCATCAGGCCTTCAAGCATGGTCTGCGCTGGCAACTCGCCGCGGTTCAGGCTCTCACGAGCGCGCAATGCGGTAGCCAGTCCGGCGATGCGCAGCACAAACACGCCGAACATCGAGCCGAGAATGATCAGCAGCAGCGCCGGGAAAAACCCGATGGCCGCGCTGACCTTGACGAATACGAACAGCTCCAACACCGGGAACAGCAGAAAGAGCAATAAAAAAGGGCGCATCAAATGGTTCCTCAACGCAAGAATGCCTTGCAAGTAGAACGTAGATGACGTCGCCGTTTCGTGATTTCAAGCGTCGGCTGTCGCATTTTTCGGCCATTGCTCGGCGTGAGCCAATAAAACCAAGGCTTCGCGTACTTGTGTCGGCGTATTACACACTTCCGGGAACGGTAACCAGTACAGCCCCTGGCCAATGCGCAGGTGCATGCCTTCGGCGTCGATGCCCGCTAACTGAGCGGGTGCGGTTTTCGGCAGGCCGGCCAGCTCGACGTAATGGGCGATGGCCTTGGCGTGGTCGGCGTTCATGTGTTCGATCATGCTCGCTTCGGCCTTGCCGGCGAATGGGTTGGCCAGGGTCAATTGGTCGACCCAGTGAATCGCACCAAAACCGCCGATGTAGCGATGCCGTATCGGTTTGAGTACCCAGAAGTCGAAATCATGCGCCTTGTGATAATTCTGCGAATCCGGGAAATAGCGGTAATAACGCTCGGCGGCGGCATCGATGGCGGCCTGATCCTGGATTTTTTCCGCTTCGGCCAGGTAGGTCAGGCGACCAACGGCCTGTACGTCTTCAGCCTCGCGCTCACCCACCAGCAATGAGCATTTGGGGTCTTTTTGCAGATTGTGGGTGTGCTGGGCGATCCGGCTGATCAGGATCAGCGGCCGGCCCTGCTCGTCCAGGCAATAAGGAACCACCGAGCCGAACGGGAAACCGGGCATCGCCTTGGAGTGTGTCGAGAGCACTCCGCGGTATTCCTTGAGCAGCAATTCTCGGGCATGCTTGGCAGCTTCAACGCTCAATTTATGACTCCTTATATAGAATCCGTCAAAAAAACGGACAGGTACCTGGGACAAAGTTCCAGCAATGCCATCGGGCAGTTCTCATGTGCAGCCAGGCCACATCAGGTGCAGATCGAGAGGCTCTCTGAAGGAAACCACTCTGACCTGCCATTGGGGGCATGCGAATGAAACTCACTGACAAAGTAATCATTATCACAGGCGGTTGCCAGGGTTTAGGCCGTTCGATGGCCGAGTATTTCGCCGCCAAGGGCGCGAAACTGGCGCTGGTCGACCTCAACCAGGAAAAACTCGACCAGGCCGTCGCCGCCTGTAAAGCCGCCGGTGTCGAGGCTCGCGCTTATCTGTGCAACGTCGCCAATGAAGAACAGGTGACGCACATGGTCGCCCAGGTTGCCGAAGACTTCGGCGTGATCCACGGCCTGATCAATAACGCCGGGATTCTGCGCGATGGCCTGCTGATCAAGGTCAAGGATGGCGAAATGACCAAGCTGAGCCTGGCACAGTGGCAGGCCGTGATCGACGTCAACCTGACCGGCGTATTCCTGTGCACCCGTGAAGTGGCGGCGAAAATGATCGAGCTGAAGACCAGCGGCGCGATCGTCAACATCTCCTCGATCTCCCGCGCCGGCAACGTCGGCCAGACCAACTACTCCGCCGCCAAGGCCGGGGTTGCTGCGGCCACCGTGACCTGGGCCAAGGAACTGGCACGCTATGGCATTCGCGTGGCCGGTATTGCGCCGGGCTTCATCGAAACCGAAATGACCCTGAGCATGAAGCCTGAAGCGCTGGAGAAAATGACCTCCGGGATTCCGCTCAAGCGAATGGGCAAGCCCGAAGAGATCGCCCATTCGGCGGCGTACATCTTCGAGAACGACTATTACACCGGCCGGATCCTGGAGATGGATGGCGGTTTGCGGATTTAAGCCGTACACAAAACAACTGTGGGAGCGGGCTTGCTCGCGAAAGCGGTGTGTCATTCAACCGATAAGTTGACTGATTGACCGCATTCGCGAGCAAACCCGCTCCCACATTTAATCAGCGTCAATTTGACAGATATCAATCGTCGCTGACGGTGATGTTCGGCATCGCTGGCGTGGCGGCTTCCTGCAAGACAATCCGCGCACCGACGTGACGGGCCAGTTCCTGGTAGACCATGGCGATCTGGCTGTCCGGTTCGGCGATCACCGTTGGCTTGCCGCCGTCAGCCTGCTCGCGAATCAACATCGACAGCGGCAGTGATGCCAGCAGTTCGACACCATATTGGCTGGCCAGCTTCTCGCCGCCGCCTTCACCGAACAGGTGCTCGGCATGACCGCAGTTGGAGCAGATGTGCACGGCCATGTTTTCCACCACGCCGAGCACTGGAATGTTGACCTTGCGGAACATCTCCACGCCTTTGCGGGCGTCCAGCAATGCCAGATCCTGCGGCGTGGTGACGATCACCGCACCGGCCACCGGGACTTTTTGCGCCAGGGTCAACTGAATGTCACCGGTGCCCGGCGGCATGTCGATCACCAGATAATCCAGATCGCTCCAGGCCGTCTGCGTCACCAGTTGCAGCAAGGCGCCGGAAACCATCGGGCCACGCCAGACCATCGGCGTGTTGTCGTCGGTCAAAAACGCCATGGACATGACTTCAACGCCATGCGACTCGATCGGCACGAACCACTTCTGGTCCTTGATCTTCGGTCGGGTGCCTTCCGGGATGCCGAACATGATGCCCTGGCTCGGACCATAGATATCAGCATCGAGGATCCCGACCTTGGCGCCTTCACGGGCCAGCGCCAACGCAAGGTTGGCGGCGGTGGTGGATTTGCCCACGCCGCCCTTGCCGGACGCCACGGCGACCACGTTCTTGACGTTGGCCAGGCCTGGAATCTGCGCCTGCGCCTTGTGCGCGGCAATCACAGTAGTGATGTCGACTTTGGCCGAGGTCACGCCATCCAGGCCTTCGATCGCCATTTGCAGCATTTGCGCCCAGCCACTCTTGAACAGGCCGGCGGCGTAGCCCAGTTCCAGCTGAACGCTGACGCGGTCGCCCTGGATGTCGATGCTGCGCAGGCAACCGGCGCTGACCGGATCCTGGTTCAAGTAAGGGTCGGTGTACTGACGAAGGACGGCTTCCACCGCTGCGCGATTGACGGCGCTCATGGGCAACTCCGATAACAAGGCTGGAAAATCAGACGGGTATCCTACGCCGGACACTCATTTGTGGCGAGGGAGCTTGCTCCCGCTCGGGTGCGCAGCAGCCGTAACTTTATCGACGCGGTGATACTGACAGCTCGGTGTCGCCTGATTTGGGGCGGCTTCGCCACCCAGCGGGAGCAAGCTCCCTCGCCACAGATATTCGCAGCGATGCATCGGGAAACAGGCCTGAAGGGTGAAAAATATGCGCCGGCGCTTTATAGTGGCCGACCTCCGTTTCATCAAGTAGCCGAGCCCCATGTCCGAGCCACGCAAGATCCTCGTCACCAGCGCCCTGCCCTATGCCAATGGTTCAATCCACCTTGGCCATATGCTTGAGTACATCCAGACCGATATGTGGGTGCGCTTCCAGAAGCATCGCGGCAATCAATGCACGTATGTCTGCGCGGACGACGCCCACGGTTCGGCCATCATGCTGCGCGCAGAAAAAGAAGGCATCACCCCGGAACAACTGATCGCCAACGTCCAGGCTGAACACAGCGCCGACTTTGCCGAGTTCCTGGTGGACTTCGACAATTTCCACTCCACTCACTCCGAAGAAAACCGTGAGCTGTCGAGCCAGATCTACCTGAAGCTGCGTGACGCCGGGCACATTGCCACGCGTTCGATCACCCAGTATTTCGACCCGGAAAAGAAAATGTTCCTGGCCGACCGCTTCATCAAGGGCACCTGCCCGAAGTGCGGCACTGAAGACCAGTACGGCGACAACTGCGAAAAATGCGGTGCCACCTACGCGCCGACTGACCTGAAGGATCCGAAGTCGGCGATCTCGGGCGCCACGCCGGTACTCAAGGATTCCCAGCACTTCTTCTTCAAGCTGCCGGACTTCCAGCAGATGCTGCAGGAATGGACCCGCAGCGGCACCCTGCAAGACGCGGTTGCGAACAAGATCGCCGAATGGCTGGATGTCGGCCTGCAACAGTGGGACATATCCCGCGATGCGCCGTACTTCGGTTTCGAAATCCCCGACGAGCCAGGCAAATACTTCTATGTCTGGCTCGACGCGCCAATCGGCTACATGGCGAGCTTCAAGAACCTCTGCGCACGTCGTCCTGAACTGGACTTCGACACGTACTGGGCCAAAGACTCCACCGCCGAGCTGTACCACTTCATCGGCAAGGACATCGTCAATTTCCACGCGCTGTTCTGGCCAGCCATGCTCGAAGGCGCGGGCTACCGCAAGCCGACCGGTATCAACGTACACGGCTACCTGACCGTCAATGGCCAGAAAATGTCCAAGTCCCGCGGCACCTTCATCAAGGCCCGGACCTACCTGGACCACCTGTCGCCGGAATACCTGCGCTACTACTACGCCTCCAAACTCGGCCGTGGCGTCGACGACCTGGACCTGAACCTCGAAGACTTCGTGCAGAAGGTCAACTCCGACCTGGTGGGCAAAGTCGTCAACATCGCCAGCCGCTGCGCAGGCTTCATCCACAAAGGCAACGCCGGTGTGCTGGTGGCCGGTAATGCCGCGCCAGAACTGACCGAAGCGTTCCTGGCTGCTGCGCCAAGCATCGCCGAGGCTTACGAGGCTCGCGACTTCGCCCGTGCCATGCGTGAAATCATGGGCCTGGCCGACCGTGCCAACGCCTGGATCGYCGACAAGGCGCCATGGTCGCTGAACAAACAGGAAGGCAAGCAAGACGAAGTCCAGGCGATCTGCGCCCTGGGCGTCAACCTGTTCCGCCAACTGGTGATCTTCCTCAAGCCCGTGCTGCCGTTGCTGGCCGCCGATGCCGAGACGTTCCTCAACGTCGCACCGCTGACCTGGAACGATCACGCAACCCTGCTCAGCAACCATCAACTGAACGAGTTCAAACCGCTGATGACCCGTATCGACCCAGTCAAGGTACAAGCCATGACCGACGCTTCGAAAGAAGACCTGGCCGCCAGCCAGACCGACACCGGCGATGCCGCCCCACAAGGGAATGGCGAGCTGGCCAAGGATCCGCTGTCGCCAGAGATCGAGTTCGATACCTTTGCCGCGGTCGACCTGCGGGTGGCCCTGATCCTCAAGGCCGAAGCCGTGGAAGGCGCGGACAAGCTGCTGCGCCTGACCCTGGATATCGGTGACGAGCAACGCAACGTGTTCTCCGGCATCAAGAGCGCTTATCCGGACCCGGCCAAGCTTGAAGGTCGTCTGACGATGATGATCGCCAACCTCAAGCCACGCAAAATGCGTTTCGGGATCTCCGAAGGCATGGTCATGGCGGCAGGCCCTGGCGGCCAAGAAATCTACCTGTTGAGCCCGGACAGCGGCGCCAAGCCGGGTCAGCGCATCAAGTAAGTTGCCTGACTGAACCGATCCCACCGTCGCGTTKACTCGCGGCGGTGGGATTTTCATATCTGCTTGCCGGATAATGCCTAATCTTTATGCACAGGCCCGTTCGCTCAACCCGGCACGCCCATGACCGACATTCTGCTCACGCTCATCAGCACCGCCCTGATCAATAACTTCATCGTGCACTGGCCGCTGGGTGTCGATCCGTTGATGAAATCGACGCGTGAGCCTGCCATCGAACGGCGTCAGGTTCATGCCCTGGGCATTGCAACCACCTGCCTGATGTTGCTCAGCGGCGTTCTGGGTTACGCGGCCTATCACTGGTTGCTGATACCGCTTGGGCTGACGTCCTTGTACCTGTTTGTGTTTTTGCCCTTGAGCGTACTGCTGATTACCCCGGTGCTGAATCTGCTGACGCGTGCCCTGCCGCAGTTACCGTTCGACGGCTTGTGGCCGTTGTTGCTCGGCAACGCTGGCGTGCTGGGGCTGAGCCTGTTCGGCATGCAGGGCGACAAAGGCTTTGGCTATCACGCAGCGCTATGTCTTGGCGCCGGGCTGGGTTTCTGGCTGGTGCTGAGTCTGTTCAGCGACCTGCGCCAGCGCATTCTCAATAACGATGTGCCCCTGCCCTTTCGTGGCCTGCCGATCGACCTGATCAGCGCCGGACTGATCGCAGTGGCATTTCTCGGCTTCAGCGGACTGATCAAAACATGAGTCTGATTCAACGTATCGACGCACTCCTGCCGCAGACCCAATGCGGCAAATGCGGCCACCCCGGATGCAAGCCCTACGCTGAAGGCATCGCCAATGGCGAGGCAATCAACAAGTGCCCGCCGGGCGGCAACGAGACCATTTCAGCGTTGGCCGAACTGCTGAAAATCCCGGTGTTGGAACTGGACACCAGCCGTGGCTCGGCACCGGCGCAAATTGCATTTATCCGTGAAGCCGAATGCATCGGCTGCACCAAGTGCATTCAGGCCTGCCCGATAGACGCGATTGTCGGCGCGGCAAAACTGATGCACACGGTGCTGATCGACGAATGCACCGGCTGCGATCTTTGTGTAGCACCCTGCCCGGTGGATTGCATCGAAATGCATCCATTGCCCTCGGACAAAGTGCTGCCGATTGTCGGTGGTCTGGCATTCACGCCCGAAGAACTGCGGGCACGCACGGCTAAACGCGATCACGCCCGACAACGCTTCGAACAGCGCAATGCGCGCCTGCGTCGTGAGGAAGAGCAAAAGCACGCTGAACGACTGGCCCGCGCGCAAAAAGCCGCACAGCACAGCGACGCCAGCAATACTCCGCTGCAGGACGCCATTGCCCGGGTTCAGGCACAAAAAACCGCTGCCGCCGATGCCGCGCTGAAAAAAGCCAAGATCGATGTGGCGATGAGCCGCGCGCAGTTGAACAAATCATTGAAGGCATTCGGGCATCCACCGACCTTTGAACAACAGTCGCAGCTGATCATTTTGCAGCAGCAATTCGAAGCCGCCGAGCAGGTCCTGGCGCAGCTCGAAAGCACGGTGCCGCCAGTACCCGTGCAATCGACGGCGCCGGCCAACGATGCCGAACTCAAACGCGCAAAAATCCAGCTGGCGATGCGTCGCGCTGAGCTGAAAAAAGCCCAGGCCAGCGAAGTACCCGCCGAGCAACTGGAAGCACTCGGCGTGGCCCTCGCTCAAGCGGAACAGGCGCTGCACGCTGCCGAAGGCGCCAGCGAAAAACCGGCCCCCGATCTGCTACGCGTCGAAAAACGTCCCATCGACGCTCAACTGCGGCAACTGAAAACCGAACTGGCTTATGCCCGCGCCGATGTCAGCAAGCTCGAGCGGCATCCTGATACGCCGGCGGAGCTCTTGGCCAAGGCCCGCGAACGGCTCTGCGAAGCCGAGCGCCAGGTAAACGCCTATGTCGCCCCTTGAACCGGTCGATGATCGCCTGCAACAGGCGATGAAGCGGGTGTTACTGGCCACCGTGCCAGGCATGCTGGTGTTGTTCTGGTTATCTGGCTGGGGCGTTCTGATCAATCTGCTGCTAGCCTGCGGCAGCGCGTTAGCGGTTGAAGCGCTGGTGTTGCGCTTGCGCAAGTACCCACTCAAGCCTGCGTTGAACGACGGCAGCGCATTGGTCAGCGCCACCTTGCTCGCACTGGCGCTACCGCCTTACTGTCCATGGTGGCTGACGGTCAGCGCTGCGGCATTCGCGATGTTTTTCGGCAAGCACCTTTATGGTGGCGTTGGCAAAAACCCGTTCAATCCGGCCATGCTCGGTTTTGCGCTGGTGCTGGTGTGTTTCCCGCGACAGATGACCCACTGGCCAACGTCCCACGGGATAAATCTGCTCGCCGGCCTGCAACAGGTTTTCGGTTTCAATTTCAGCGGCGCCGAGCAGCCCGACGCCTGGGTGACGGCCACGGCGCTGGATAGCCTGCGAATCAACAAAAGCCTGACCATGGACGAACTCTTCGCCGGCAACCCGGCGTTTGGCCACATGGGTGGTAACGGTATCGAATGGGTGAATCTGGCTTTCCTCGCCGGCGGCGCGTTCCTGTTACAGCAGCGGATGTTCAGCTGGCATGCGCCGGTCGGCATGCTCGGCAGTCTGTTCGTCATCAGCCTGCTGTGCTGGAACGGCTCCGGTTCGGACTCCCACGGCTCGCCGCTCTTTCACTTGCTGACGGGTGCGAGCATGCTCGGGGCATTCTTTATCGTGACCGAACCGGTATCGGGAGCGAAGAGTCCCAAAGCCCGCTTGATGTTCGGCGCGGGCGTCGGTCTGCTGACCTACCTGATTCGAACCTGGGGCGGCTATCCCGACGGGGTGGCCTTTGCGGTGCTGCTGATGAATCTCTGCGTACCGGCCCTGGAACGCCTCGCCGCTGCACAACCAGAGCCTCGTACGCCATGAACCGGAATTTCAGTGTGCTGATGCTGGTGGTCGTGGCCGGATTGGGCGCAGGCGCGACATTTTTCCTGCAACACGCCGCCGCACCGCGGATCTCGGCTGAACAGCGCTTGATTGAAAGCCACAAGCTGTTCGACATGCTGCCAGCCGGCAGCTACGACAATCAGCCTTTGGACCAGCCACTCGAACTCAAGGATATCGCGCTGAGCAACAGCACCTTGTTGGGCGGTTACCTGGCCACAGCAGGCGGAAAACCCAGTGCAGTGATATTACGCAGCCAGGTGACGGGTTACGAAAACGCGATCGAACTGCTGATCGTGATCGACATCAACGGCAAGTTGCTGGGGGTCAAAACCCTCAAGCAATCGGAAACACCCAGGCTGGGAGGAAAAATCGCCGACCAGCCCAATCCCTGGCTTCAGGGCTTTTTCGGCAAGTCGCGCAACGACCCTGGTGACAGTGGCTGGGCGCTGAAAAAAGATCAGGGGCAATTCGACCAGTTGATCGGCGCAACCGTCACTTCCAGGGCGGTGATCAGCGCGATCCATGATGCGTTACGCTATTTCGACGAGCATCAGCCACAACTGATCGGGAGCAGACAATGAACCAGTCCTCGATGCTGCAGAACTCGCTGATATTGACCCCGTTGATCGGCGCCAGTGACGCCTTGGTAAAAGCCTTGGGCCTGTCGTTGTTATCGCTGCTGGTCATTGGTGTTTACGGCCTGAAGATGAGCGTATTGCGACCGCGCATCGTCCCGTCCATGCAGTTGATCACCTGCATTGCGCTCGCCGCCACATTGACCAGCCTGGCAACATTGGCATTACAGGCCTGGGCCTTTGAACTGCATCAGCAATTGGGAATGTATGCAGGACTGATTGCCCTGCAGTGCATTGTGCTGGAGCACAACGGCTTTTTTACCCAGGCCAGCATGAGCGACCGGATTCGCCTGTCCAGCCTGTTTTTCGGGCTGACGGTTGTTCTGGGCGTGTTGCGAGAAGCTCTTGGCAATGGGTCATTCGCCAGCCATGTGTCCTGGCTGACCGGAATTATTGATTACAGCGGGCAAGGCTGGCTGTTTACCGCTGATGGCGGCATACGACTGGCCGTCCTCGCCCCCGGCGGGTTTATCCTGCTGGGACTGCTCATAGCCGCCAAACAAGCCTGGCCTGGTGCCTCAACCTCACACTGACCGCCTTCAAGGAACTGCTCTACTCATGAATGCCGCAAAACGCCTGGAAATTTTCCGCCGGCTTCACGAAGACAATCCGGAACCGAAAACCGAACTGGCCTACTCGTCACCCTTCGAATTGCTGATCGCCGTGATCCTTTCTGCGCAGTCCACCGACGTGGGCGTCAACAAGGCCACCGCCAAGCTGTTCCCGGTAGCCAATACTCCGGCCGCGATTTATGCGCTGGGTGTAGAAGGATTGTCCGAGTACATCAAGACCATCGGCCTGTACAACAGCAAGGCAAAAAACGTCATCGAAACCTGCCGAATGCTGGTAGAGCTTCATGGCGGTGAAGTACCGCAAACCCGCGAGGAGCTGGAAGCGCTGCCCGGGGTCGGTAGAAAGACCGCGAACGTGGTGCTCAACACGGCTTTTCGTCAGCTGACCATGGCCGTTGACACGCATATTTTCCGGGTCAGCAACCGCACAGGGTTAGCGCCAGGCAAGAATGTCGTCGAGGTGGAAAAGAAACTGATGAAGTTTGTGCCCAAGGAGTATCTGCTCGACTCCCATCACTGGCTGATCCTCCACGGGCGCTACGTTTGCCTGGCTCGCAAGCCCCGCTGTGGCAGCTGCCGTATCGAAGACCTGTGCGAATACAAGCAAAAGACCTCCGACGATTGAGGCTCTATTACCTTTATTGATTTACCGATTGAAAAAATCTTTTTTACCCGCCGGGAGAATGTCGATATAAGAAGCGCCAATGGCAGTCTTAGCCTGGAGTTAACCTTATGAGCACTGGCAAAGAACAACTGGACACAGAAGACGACTTCATCTCCGTTGAGGCCGATGATGCCGAGCCTGTGGTAGAGGTAGCGAAGACCAACCTGAGCAAACGTCGCACCATCGATAATCTCCTGGAGGAGCGCCGCTTGCAAAAGCAACTGGCCGATTACGACTTTGACCTTTAACACCTGAAAGCCTCCCGAAATGGAGGCTTTTCAGCACTCCCTCAAGCGCTGGGCAATGCTCTCTGATTCAATGAGTCCGGCGCGGCGGGGACATCAGGGCAAGCCATCCGGCGACTCAAAAACCGATCAGATTCCGCTTACCTTCAGACGCTTTCCGTGCACAAAGCACTACTCGCCCCGAGAGATTCAAACCAGACCATTACGCTGCGCAAGCTCGATCAGGTCTACCAGCGAGCGAGCATTGAGCTTTAATAGCAGACGCGTTTTGTAAGTACTGACGGTTTTATTGCTGAGAAACATTCCATCGGCAATTTCCTTGTTGGTCTTGCCTCGGGCCAACTGTTGTAAAACCATCATCTCCCTTCCTGACAGCCGATCCACCATGTCTGCTTCACTCGCGTTTCCCAAACTTGAGCGAACCGAGTGCAACGCCTGATTCGGAAAGTAGCTATATCCTGACAATACAGCCTTGATTGCACTGAGCAACTCGGTGAGGTCCTGCTGTTTGCAGACATACCCGGCAGCCCCTGCCTGCATGCAACGCATTGAAAAGTGACCGGGGGCCTGCGACGTCAAGACCAACACTTTCAAAGGCATGGTCGTCGAGGTCAAGCGTGCAATAACTTCCAGGCCATCCAGTTTCGGAATACCGATATCCAGTATCACGATATCCGGCATCTGTTCACGGGCAAGTTGCAAGGCATCGACACCATTGTCCGTTTCGGCAATGACTTCGTAGCCATGACGCTCCATTAGCATACGTACAGCAAGACGAATGACGGGGTGATCATCCACGATCAGCACTTTATTCATGGGCAAGTCCAATTTTCGCTGTTCGAATTTTTAGAGCCCGCACAATAGCGTAGTCGTTTCGACCTTGGGATGCTGCCCAGCCCAACCACCTACACCGAGAGACAATCCCTACAAACAACAAGGATTTTCCCTACAGGATTTCATAGAAAACAATGTCGCTTAAAGTTTATTCGAGGCTTTACCCTCCTCCGGTCATCTGTATTTTTTCTGCGGACATCAAAAAAAAAACAGCTGACGATACACACGCCATCCCGGCCATTCATGAAACATGAGTCTATTATCAAAACAACCCGTTTTCACCCACCTACATTAATCACACAAAAACAAGGCTATTGATCCGTTAAAAATAGTGATAAAACTGCAAAGCAGACCGATCCACAAAGCCTTTACAAAAAGTAATAAATCAATACCCGACAACCACTACCACTTAATATTTTCACCCACAAGGAATCCACTATAGATCACTATTTAACGAGTAATCAAAATGACAAAAACTCAAAAAAAAATATCCAACCCGATGACCATAATTGCAATATTCGCGACGCTCTCCGAAACGTCGGCAGCCGTATCGTTGCCTTTTCTTGACAACGAGGAGCGCCAGACTTACATCTGGTTTTTGATCAGCTTCCCTTTTTACCTGCTCTTTTTATTTTTCATCACACTAAACTTTAACTACAAATCACTGTATGCACCTTCTGATTTCCAAAAGAGCAAGCAGTTTGTAAAAGTCATCGACGATGCTTCTCGACCAGAAAAAAACGGAAGCACCTCCATCAACGACCCTGTTGAAGAGGACAATCACCCCAACTCAATCAAAGGACGTAAACCCGACTATCTTCTTCAGAGCGCGCCCGCTCCACCCGCCTATATAACCTTCATCGCGAACCTTTCGACTCAACACCCGGTGTCTTTACCTGCGTCGATACACGGCATGCGAATTATTGATGCACGATGGATTCGCAAAAAGAAAGATGTCGACAATTTGATGAACGCACTCTATTCAAGGAAACACCACCACCGTGAAGTGATCGTCTTTCTGACAAGCGGCGAGTCGGAACATTTGATTAACGAAAGAGCACTCAAAAAATCAGATGCAAAAGCGTTGGAGCCCAAAGAGTCTTTTTACATGAGTTATAACTTGAGCACATTGGCGGTGACCGTCGTCAGCCGGCACTGACACCGACCCAGTACAGTGGCCGGGTAAATAGTCTCTGACAGAGACAGAACAGAAAGGGGGGGGATAGACAATCCAGGAAGTTAAAAACAAAGTCCTGGTGACACGGACTCAGAAGGCAAACAGCCACACACGAATTCCTCGATCACATTGTGGCCCCGTTACAAACGGGGCCACAATCGTCGATCATGCCAACCGCATCAGAACAGCTTGCGGCCTTTGTTTGCGGCGATGCGCATACGCAAAGCGTTCAGCTTGATGAAGCCGGCTGCATCAGCCTGGTTGTAGGCGCCGCCATCTTCTTCGAAGGTAGCAATGTTGGCATCAAACAACGACTCATCGGACTTGCGACCGGTGACGATCACGTTGCCTTTGTACAGCTTCAGGCGAACCACACCGTTCACATGCGCCTGGGAAGCATCGATCATCTGTTGCAGCATCAGACGCTCAGGGCTCCACCAGTAACCGGTGTAGATCAGGCTGGCGTATTTAGGCATCAGCTCGTCTTTGAGGTGAGCCACTTCGCGGTCCAGAGTGATCGACTCGATCGCCCGGTGAGCACGCAGCATGATGGTGCCGCCAGGGGTTTCGTAGCAGCCACGGGACTTCATGCCCACGTAACGGTTCTCGACGATGTCCAGACGGCCGATACCGTGTTCGCCACCGATACGGTTCAGGGTCGCCAGCACGGTAGCCGGAGTCATTTCGACGCCGTCCAGTGCAACGATGTCGCCGTTGCGGTAAGTCAGCTCCAGATATTGCGGCTTGTCGGGAGCGTTCTCCGGGGAGACGGTCCAGCGCCACATGTCTTCTTCGTGCTCGGTCCAGGTGTCTTCCAGCACGCCGCCTTCATAGGAAATGTGCAGCAGGTTGGCGTCCATCGAGTACGGGGATTTTTTCTTGCCGTGACGTTCGATCGGGATCGCGTGCTTCGCCGCATAATCCATCAGCTTCTCGCGGGACAGCAGGTCCCACTCGCGCCAAGGGGCGATCACTTTCACGCCTGGCTTGAGTGCATAAGCGCCCAGCTCGAAACGAACCTGGTCATTGCCCTTGCCGGTCGCACCGTGGGAAATGGCATCTGCGCCGGTTTCGTTGGCGATTTCGATCAGGCGTTTGGCGATCAACGGACGAGCGATGGAAGTACCCAGCAGGTACTCGCCTTCGTAAACGGTGTTGGCGCGGAACATCGGGAAAACGAAATCACGCACGAATTCTTCGCGCAGATCGTCGATGTAGATTTCTTTTACGCCCATGGCTTGTGCCTTGGCGCGGGCCGGCTCGACCTCTTCACCCTGACCCAGGTCAGCGGTAAAGGTCACCACTTCACAGTTATAAGTATCCTGCAGCCACTTGAGGATCACCGAAGTGTCCAGGCCGCCGGAATACGCCAGAACGACCTTGTTTACGTCCGCCATGCCATCACTCCACGGGGTTCTACGGAAAGCCGAGAAGTCTACCGCCGTGAGAGGATAAATTACAGAGGCGCGACAGCTTATGATGACGAAGCGACAGATTATGTCGAGCGGGCGACTATTTCAGCCAGTTCAGGAGGTCGTTGCGGCACTGCTTGCCGAGCTGACTTGCGGCGCCGGTTTATCGGTGGGTGCAACGCGCTCAAGGTGAACGTTGACCCGGCGATTCTTCGCCCGATTGGCGGTGTTGGTGTTGGGGGCCAACGGATAACGCTCGCCGTGAAAGCGCATCGTGATTTGCGACTCCTGAATGCCATTAGCCTTGAAGAAGTCCATCACCGCCAGCGCTCTGCGCCGGGACAGATCACGGTTGGTCAGGCGATTGCCACTGTTATCGGAATGACCGTCGAGTTCGATGTGATTGACCGTCGGGTCGGCCTTCATGAAGGTCAGCATGACCTGCAGCTTGGCCTTGGCCTGCGCGTCCAGATCGATACCACCGCCCGGAAAACCAACCTCAGCCTGCTTCACCTGCTCGTAATTCATCGGCAGCAACTTGGCGACACACGCCTGATAATCGGCGTAGGCCTTGCTGAAACTGACCGGCAACAAACGGACTTCCGACACTCCGCCATCGCGCGAATAATGCCGAATCAGCGGACTGCGACCGTCCATCAAACCGCCGATAAGGCGTCCGGCCTGGAGTTGCGAGCTGTTGAACAGCACATCACCGCTGCCAACCTTGACCGACCCCAGATTGATATCGCCGCGCCCCGGCTGCCAAGGCGCAGCGGCGGCCAGCAACGTCGCCGAGCCGCCGGTGATCATCGGGTTGTAGGCCTTCAGACGAAAGGTGGCCTGCTCGCCTGCGCGCCGCACGAACTCGCCCGAACCGAAATCGGCAATCGGCTGGCTCAGGCGACATTCGAATTTGTCGCCTTCGACCGTCCACTCGATGCTCTCCAGACGCGTCTGGAAAGTGAGCGCCATGGCAGGAAGGCTGGCAAACACGCTGAGCAAGGCTAAATAACGCTGGCGCACGGGAGGCTCCACTGGCTTCTACAACAAAAAGACCGATACATATAATTACGGCATACCTTTGTGATATCGGAAGCTTGCTGCAAAACTTGATAGCGAGTGCCTGGATGAGTCTTTTCCGGTAGCATTCCCTTGAGTTTGACCCGCCTGGAATCCCCAATGTCCGACCGCCTGACCCTGCTGCGTCCCGACGACTGGCATATTCATCTTCGCGATGGTGCTGTGTTGCCCAATACTGTCGCGGATGTCGCGCGCACCTTTGGTCGCGCGATCATCATGCCTAACCTGGTACCACCGGTGCGTAACGCCGCTGAAGCCGACGCCTATCGCCAGCGTATTCTCGCTGCGCGCCCGGCCGGCAGCCGTTTCGAACCGCTGATGGTGCTTTACCTGACCGACCGGACTACACCCGATGAAATTCGCGAGGCCAAGGCCAGCGGTTTCGTTCACGCTGCCAAGCTGTATCCGGCTGGCGCGACCACCAACTCGGATTCCGGTGTTACCAGCATCGACAAGATCTTCCCCGCGATCGAGGCCATGGCCGAGGTCGGGATGCCCTTGCTGATTCATGGTGAAATCACCCGCGGCGACGTCGATGTCTTCGACCGCGAAAAAGTCTTCATCGACGAGCACATGCGTCGGGTCGTGGAGCGTTTCCCAACGCTCAAAGTGGTGTTCGAACACATCACTACCCGCGATGCCGTGCAGTTCGTCAACGAGGCTCCGGCCAACGTTGGCGCAACCATCACCGCTCACCACCTGCTGTATAACCGCAACCACATGCTGGTGGGCGGGATTCGTCCGCACTTCTATTGCCTGCCGATTCTCAAGCGCAATACCCATCAGGTCGCCCTGCTTGACGCCGCTACCAGCGGCAGCGAGAAGTTCTTCCTGGGCACAGACTCGGCCCCGCACGCCCAACACGCAAAAGAAGCCGGGTGTGGCTGTGCCGGTTGCTACACCGCTTATGCCGCGATCGAGATGTACGCCGAAGCCTTTGAACAGCGCAATGCGCTGGACAAGCTCGAAGCCTTCGCCAGCCTCAACGGCCCGCGCTTCTACGGCCTGCCGGCGAACACCGACCGCATTACCCTGGTCCGCGAAGAATGGACCGCCCCAACCAGCCTGCCGTTCGGCGAGCTGACTGTCATCCCGCTGCGCGCCGGTGAAAAACTGCGCTGGCGCCTGCTGGAGGAACACGCGTGAGTGAAGACCATTTCGACGACGAACAGGAAAGTTCAGGCGGAGGTGGTTCACGTCACCCGATGGCAGCCAGGTTCCGTGGATACTTGCCCGTTGTCGTCGACGTTGAAACCGGTGGTTTCAACTGTGCCACTGACGCCTTGCTGGAAATTGCCGCCACGACTATCAGCATGGACGAAAAAGGTTTTGTGTACCCCGATCACACCTATTTCTTCCGTGTAGAACCGTTCGAAGGCGCCAACATCGAAGCCGCGGCGCTGGAATTCACCGGGATCAAGCTCGATCACCCACTGCGCATGGCCGTGAGTGAAGAAGCGGCACTGACCGACATCTTCCGTGGCATACGCAAGGCGCTGAAAGCCAACGGCTGCAAACGGGCGATCCTGGTCGGCCATAACAGCAGCTTCGACCTGGGCTTCCTCAATGCCGCCGTTGCGCGCCTGGACATGAAGCGCAATCCGTTTCACCCGTTCTCCAGCTTCGACACCGCGACACTGGCCGGTCTGGCTTATGGTCAAACGGTCCTGGCCAAAGCGTGCCAGGCTGCCGATATCGACTTCGACGGTCGCGAGGCCCACTCGGCTCGCTACGATACCGAGAAGACTGCCGAGCTGTTCTGCGGCATCGTCAATCGCTGGAAACAAATGGGCGGCTGGGAAGATTTCAACGACTGATTCAGTCGCAGGATTTATCCCGCCCATAAAAAAACCGGCCTTGGCGGCCGGTTTTTTTATGCCTGACGCGTGGCTTACAGCTTGCCAGCGTTCTCGGTCAGGTAAGCAGCAACGCCTTCTGGCGAAGCGGTCATGCCCTTGTCGCCTTTTTTCCAGTTGGCCGGGCAAACTTCGCCGTGCTCTTCGTGGAATTGCAGGGCGTCGACCAGGCGAATCAGCTCTTCCATGTTACGACCCAGTGGCAGGTCGTTGACGATTTGCGAGCGAACAACGCCCTTGTCGTCGATCAGGAATGCGCCACGGAAAGCCACGCCGCCTTCGGACTCAACGTCGTAGGCCTTGGCGATGTCGTGCTTCATGTCAGCAGCCATGATGTACTGAACCTGACCGATGCCGCCGGCATTGATCGGGGTGTTGCGCCAGGCGTTGTGGGTGAAGTGCGAGTCGATCGAAACAGCGATCACTTCAACGTTGCGAGCCTTGAAGTCAGCCATGCGGTGGTCCAGAGCGATCAGCTCGGACGGGCAAACGAAGGTGAAGTCCAGTGGATAGAAGAACACCAGGCCGTATTTGCCTTTGATGGCCGAGGACAGGGTGAAGCTGTCAACGATCTCGCCATTGCCGAGTACGGCCGGTACGGTGAAGTCAGGGGCTTGTTTGCCTACGAGTACGCTCATTGGATATCTCCTGGTGTGGTGGCGTGAAGAACGGCATCGAACCAGTCTGTCGCCAATAAACGACAGGTTCATGACTCGAGTGCCCTTCGCAAAGACCGCACATCATACACCGCGTTTTTCGCCTGTCCTTAGCGCTTTTTACAACGACATCAAAAACCTCGGCGCAGGCGTAATGACACCATCCCGGGCCGCATTATGCCGTTCGTCAGGCTGTCGCTGTTCTGGCGCAAAGCGTGCCGAAACCACTTTGACAATCATTCTCGTTAACATTAAGATCCGTCGCAACCGAGCCATAACCCACGACGGTTCTCAATTTATGTATGTCTGCCTTTGCACTGGTGTCACCGACGGAAAAATCCGCGATGCGATCTATGAAGGTTGCTGCAGCTACCGCGAGGTACGCCAGGCTACCGGCGTTGCCGGCCAATGTGGAAAATGCGCCTGCCTTGCCAAGCAAGTGGTACGCGAGACCCTGGCCGAATTGCAATTGAGCCAGGCGGCGATCCCCTACCCTGTAGAATTTTCGGCAGCGTAAATAGAACATTCGAAAGAACCGGACTTAGCGTCCGGTTTTTTTATGCCTGTAATTCAATCGCTTAGCGTTAGGATGCGGAACACAAACATTCTTATTCCGATTAATTTTCATATAGTATTCAATAACTTAGGTTTGACACTAACAACTGCCAAGCTCAGACTTCGCCGTCTACAGGGTAATTAAAGGGCAGGACCCCACATGAAAGGCGACATCACGGTTATCCAGCACCTCAACAAGATTCTTGGCAATGAGCTGGTCGCAATCAATCAGTATTTCCTGCATGCACGCATGTATGAAGATTGGGGCCTGAACAAGCTCGGCAAGCACGAGTACCACGAATCCATCGACGAGATGAAACACGCGGACAAGCTGATCAAGCGCATCCTGTTCCTGGAAGGCCTGCCAAACGTCCAGGACCTGGGCAAGCTGCACATCGGCGAGCACACCAAGGAAATGCTTGAGTGTGACCTGCGCATCGAGCGTACCGGCCATGCCGACCTCAAAGAGGCTATCGCTCATTGCGAAACAGTCGGGGACTTCGGCAGCCGTGAACTGCTCGAAGATATTCTCGAATCCGAAGAAGAACATATCGACTGGCTGGAAACTCAACTGAGCCTGATCGATAAAGTCGGTCTGGAGAACTATCTGCAATCGCAGATGGGCGACGAATAACTTCTACGGCGCTGATCTCGACTCAATAAAAAGCCCCGCCCTCTTACGAGAGGCGGGGCTTTTTATTACCAGCAGGAGCGGCCGGACGGCCGCTTCTGCCTATAAATCAGGCTTCGGTCTTGCCAGCAGCAGCTTTGGCCGCAGCGTCTTTGATCAGGGCCTGCAACGAACCGTCAGCGGCCATTTCAGTCATGATGTCGCTACCACCGACCAGCTCACCAGCAACCCACAATTGCGGGAAGGTTGGCCAGTTGGCGTACTTTGGCAGGTTGGCACGGATTTCCGGGTTCTGCAGGATGTCCACATAAGCGAACTTCTCACCACAGCCCATGACGGCCTGAGCGGCTTTCGCGGAGAAGCCACACTGTGGGGCATTCGGCGAGCCTTTCATGTAAAGCAGAATGGTGTTGTTAGCAATCTGCTCTTTAATAGTTTCGATGATATCCATGAAGCACCTCGGCTGAACTTTCCGACTCAGTTGTCGGCACGGTGACGCATTGTAACGGAAAGCCGAGCGCCATGCTCGGTCTCCCCGACAGACACTTACGCTGCCGCGACGGTCACCGGTACACCATTAAGCGCTGCATTTCCGGACAACTCATCGAGCTGGCGCTCATCGGTCAGGTCATTGGCGCTGGAGCCTGGCTGCCCCATGGCAATGGTCATCTGCACGCCCGGCCGGGCATGCCCCCAACCGTGCGGCAGGCTGACCACGCCTTTCATCATCTCCACGCTGCTCAGCACTTCGACTTCAATTACCCCGACCCGCGAGCTGACCCGCACCCGCTGTCCATCGCTGAGCCCGCGACTGGAAAGATCGTCCGGGTGCATCAGCAACTGATGACGCGGTTTGCCTTTCACCAGACGGTGGTAGTTATGCATCCATGAGTTATTGCTGCGCACATGGCGGCGGCCGATCATCAATAGCTCATCGGCTACCGGTGCCTGCAATGCGGCAAACCGCGCAAGATCAGCCAGGATCGCCGGTGGCGCCGCCTGCACGCGCTGGTTGGCGGTTTTCAGTCGCGGTGCCAGGTTTGCCTGAAGAGCGCCCAGATCGACCCCATGAGGATGATCAAACAAGGTCGCCACCGACAGTTTGTGCGGCGACGCATCACCATAGCGCCCGGCTCGCAAACCGAGGTCGATCATCTTCGCCGGAGGCATCGTCGGCTTCAGCTCTTTGCCGGTTTTCGCCGCAAAGGCTTGGGCCAGGCCAACGAAAATCTCCCAATCGTGCAGCGCGCCTTCGGGCTTGGGCAGGATTGCCCGGTTGAAACGGCTGACGTTGCGCACCGCGAACATATTGAACGTGGTGTCGTAGTGGTCGTTTTCCAGCGCCGAGGTCGACGGCAGAATCAGGTCGGCATAACGCGTGGTCTCGTTGATATACAGGTCAATGCTGAGCATGAATTCCAACCCATCCAGCGCCTGCTCCAGTTGCCGGCCATTAGGCGTCGACAACACCGGGTTACCGGCTACGGTGATCAACGCCCGCACCTGCCCTTCGCCTTCGGTGAGCATCTCTTCGGCCAGCGCCGAGACTGGCAACTCACCGGCGTATTCCGGACGGCCAGACACGCGGCTTTGCCAGCGATTGAAATGCCCGCCCGAGGTGGACGCCACCAGATCGACCGCAGGCTCGGTGCACAGCGCGCCGCCGACCCGATCCAGGTTGCCGGTGACCAGATTGATCAGTTGCACCAGCCAATGACACAAAGTGCCGAACGCCTGGGTCGAAACACCCATACGGCCATAACACACGGCGGTCTTCGCCTTGGCGAAGTCTCGCGCCAACTGACGGATCTGCTCGGCCGGCACGGCGCACAGCGGGCTCATGACCTCGGCACTAAAGGATGCGACGGCCTGACGAACCTCCTCCAGCCCGTCTACCGGCAAATGACTGTCACGGCTCAAGCCTTCGGCGAACACGGTATTGAGCAACCCGAATAACAGCGCCGCATCACCGCCTGGACGGACAAATATATGTTGATCGGCAATCGCTGCCGTTTCGCTGCGACGCGGATCGACCACCACCACTTTGCCGCCCCGGGCCTGAATCGCCTTCAAGCGTTTTTCGACATCCGGCACGGTCATGATGCTGCCGTTGGAGGCCAGCGGATTACCGCCCAGGATCAGCATGAAATCGGTGTGATCGATGTCCGGGATCGGCAGCAGCAAACCATGGCCGTACATCAAATGGCTGGTGAGATGTTGAGGCAATTGATCGACTGAAGTTGCAGAGAAACGATTGCGGGTTTTGAGCAAGCCGAGGAAGTAATTGCTGTGGGTCATCAACCCATAGTTGTGCACGCTGGGGTTGCCCTGATAAACCGCGACGGCGTTCTGGCCATGGCGCTCCTGAATCGCCGACAGGCGTTCAGCTACCAGAGCGAAAGCCTCGTCCCAGGCAATCGCTTTCCACTCGCTGCCGACCCGCAGCATCGGCTGTCGCAGGCGGTCGGGGTCGTTCTGGATATCTTGCAGCGCCACTGCCTTGGGGCAGATATGGCCGCGACTGAAGCTGTCCTGCGGATCACCCTTGATCGAGGTGATTTGCACGCCAGCGTCTTCGGTTGCAGTGGTTTCGATGGTCAAGCCGCAAATGGCTTCACACAGGTGGCAGGCACGGTGATGAAGAGTCTTGGTCATGGCCATTCTCTGTTTTATTCGAGGCAACCTGTATCAGGTTGCGGGAACAAAACTATGGGCTGTGACCGAGCGCTGCGCCAGCGACGTTCGTCTTGTGAATCGAGCCCCATCAGGCCCGCCGATATTAGCCCTGGGGAAGCCTGGAGGGCGCTTGAAGCTGGATTTCCTGGACGGTTTCGATCTGCTCCTGGGCAATGTACACACCCGTGAGTTCACCGATCAGGCGCCAGTGCTCGTCGAGCCCGGCGCTGACAGTGGCCATGCGGTCGATCATCCGTCGACCTGCTGCCTTGGTCACCTCATCCTCGCTGCGCATCAACTCAAAGGACATTGAGGTCATGGAAGCGGTCAGGTGAGTCAAGGTGCGTGCCGTGAGGCCCAGCAGCTCCAACAATTGCTGTTCTTTCGATTCCATTCCAAAGGCTTCCTGTGTCACTCGTGACTTAGTTATAACCCAGCACTTTGCATTAGCAAATGTTTCAAGCGAAGGCAGGCTGGATCCTGCCTGCCACCACCCTCGGCCGATAGGTCAGAAACCGACCGAGACTGTGCTTAGCCCGCCCCGCTTGATTGCCAAGGCGCGCAAGGGCAGTGTACAAAGAGGTCGCGGCTGTCAGGAAACAGGCTTTAAAAGCGCGACTGCGGTCATCCCGTAGCCCCTCTGAAATTCCCCAAAAACCGTAGCCTATTGGTAAGACGCGACATTTAATGTCAATATCGCGTCTTCCCCTATTTCGTCGCCCCGTGCGGCTTTCGCCGCRGGTCTCGCCCGTTTTTCAGTTAAACAAGGCTTTGAGTATCTGCGGTCTGTTGCAAAAAGGTAGTCAATGATGAGCGCAAGGCACTTTCTCTCCCTGATGGATTGCACGCCCGAAGAGCTGGTCAGCGTGATCCGTCGAGGCATTGAGCTCAAAGACCTGCGTAACCGCGGCGTACTGTTCGAGCCGTTGAAAAATCGCGTGCTCGGGATGATCTTCGAGAAATCCTCCACGCGCACCCGACTGTCGTTTGAAGCCGGCATGATCCAGCTTGGCGGCCAGGCGATTTTCCTGTCGCCCCGTGACACCCAACTGGGTCGCGGCGAACCGATCGGCGACTGCGCCATCGTCATGTCGCGCATGCTCGACGCGGTGATGATCCGTACCTTCGCCCACAGCACCCTGACCGAATTCGCCGCCAACTCGCGCGTGCCCGTGATCAACGGCCTGTCCGATGACCTGCACCCGTGTCAGTTGCTGGCCGACATGCAGACATTCCTCGAACATCGCGGCTCGATCCAGGGCAAGACCGTGGCCTGGATCGGTGACGGCAACAACATGTGCAACAGCTATATAGAAGCGGCGATCCAGTTCGACTTCCAGTTGCGCATCGCCTGCCCTGAAGGCTATGAACCAAACCCTGAGTTCGTGGCCAAGGCCGGCGATCGGGTGACCATCGTCCGCGATCCTCGGGAAGCGGTACGCGGCGCTCATCTGGTCAGCACCGACGTCTGGACCTCCATGGGCCAGGAAGAAGAAACCGCCAAGCGCCTCAAGCTGTTCGCACCGTTCCAGGTTAATCGTGCCCTGCTCGATCTGGCCGCCGAGGACGTGTTGTTCATGCACTGCCTGCCCGCCCACCGCGGTGAAGAAATCAGCCTCGATCTGCTCGACGACCCGCGTTCGGTTGCCTGGGATCAGGCCGAGAACCGTCTGCATGCGCAAAAGGCCTTGCTCGAGTTTCTCGTTGAGCCTTCGTACCACCACGCATGAGTCATCCATTACTGCTGAACCTGCGTAATCTGGCCTGTGGTTATCAGGACCAGCGGGTCGTCCAGAACCTCAACCTGCACCTCAATGCCGGTGACATCGGTTGCCTGCTCGGTTCTTCCGGCTGCGGCAAGACCACCACCCTGCGGGCGATTGCAGGCTTTGAACCGGTTCACGAAGGGGAAATCCAGCTGGCCGGTGAAACTATCTCCAGCGCCGGTTTCACCCTCGCGCCGGAGAAACGCCGGATCGGCATGGTGTTCCAGGACTACGCACTGTTTCCGCACCTGAGCGTAGCCGAGAACATCGCCTTCGGCATTCGCAAGCATCCGCAGCAGGATCGGGTCACCGAAGAGATGCTTGAGCTGGTCAACCTGAAGCACCTCGGCAAGCGCTTCCCGCACGAACTCTCTGGCGGCCAGCAACAACGTGTTGCACTGGCCCGGGCGTTGGCACCGGAGCCGCAACTGCTGTTGCTCGATGAACCGTTCTCCAACCTCGATGGCGAATTACGCCGCAAGCTCAGCCATGAAGTCCGGGACATCCTCAAGGCCCGTGGTACCAGTGCAATTCTGGTGACTCACGACCAGGAAGAAGCCTTTGCCGTCAGCGATCAGGTTGGTGTGTTCAAGGAGGGTCGACTGGAGCAGTGGGACACCCCTTACAACCTCTACCACGAGCCGCAAACACCGTTTGTGGCGAGCTTTATCGGTCAGGGTTATTTCATTCGCGGTCAGCTGCAGACCCCGGAATCGGTGCAGACCGAACTCGGTGTGCTGCGTGGTAATCGCGCGTACACCTGGCCAGCAGGCGGCGCGGTGGATGTGTTGCTGCGCCCGGACGATATCGTTTACGCGCCCGACAGCCCACTGAAGGCACGGATCGTTGGCAAGACCTTTCTGGGTGCATCGACGTTGTATCGACTGCAGTTACCGACCGGCTGCCAACTGGAGTCGATCTTCCCGAGCCATGCCGATCATCTGGTCGGCGCCGATGTCGGCATTCGCGTGGCCGCCGAACACCTGGTGCTGTTCCAGGCAGCCGGCAGCACGGTGGCGCACATTCCAGCGGTAGAGTCCGGGGTTCGTCGGTACAGCACCGCCAGTTGAACACTGCAGACCAATGTGGGAGCGAGCCTGCTCGCGATGGCTGCGCGTCAGTTAACGATGATGTCGACTGATACTCCAGTAGGCCTTCGTCAGCCGAGCATCAAGGTTCCGCTGGCCACCAGCGTCGCATGTCCCCCGATCTTCACCCGATCCCCTTCCAGGCGGCAGAACAATGCCCCGCCCCGCGCCGAACACTGATACGCCGTCAGGCTCGATTTATCCAAACGCTGCGACCAGTACGGAATCAGGCTGCAATGAGTCGAGCCGGTGACCGGGTCTTCGTTGATACCGATGGCCGGTGCGAAGTACCGCGAGACGAAATCATGCCGCGAACCCGACGCAGTCACGATCGCGCCGGGCCAAGGCAGCTTCGCCAGCGCGGCCATGTCCGGCTGGCAATCGAGCACCGCCTGCTCCGACTCCAGCACTACGAACAATTCGTTGGAACCCAGTACATCCACCGCCTGCACACCCAGCGCCCGCTCCACATCGAGGGTCACGCCGACTTCGCGCAGTTCAATCGCCGGAAAGTTCAGCCATAGCCGCTCACCTTCCCGACTCACACTCAAGGGGCCGGACTTGCTGATGAAGTCCAGGCGCTCGGCCGGTTCTTTATAGACCTCGAACAACACATAAGCGCTGGCCAGCGTTGCATGGCCGCACAACGGCACTTCGGTGGTCGGCGTGAACCAGCGGATACGCCAGCCTTGCGCCTCACGCACCACAAACGCGGTTTCGGCAAGGTTGTGCTCGGCGGCGATTTTTTGCATCAAGTCATCGGCGAGCCAGGTCTCGAGCCGATAGACCATTGCCGGATTGCCACTGAACGGTTGATCACTGAACGCGTCGACCTGATGAAACGCTAGCTGCATGAGTGTTCTCCCTCTTGTTAGGCGAAGGCGAGCATGCAACGGCCACTACCCGGCTACCAGAGACAGAACCTGCCGATTTTCACCATACAGCGCGGCAGTCAGGCCCGGCCGATATCGGCGAATGTGGCCTGGGTGTGCTCGGCCAGCACCGTCGCCGCCAATTCGACCTCAAGACCACGTCGGCCCGCACTGACGTAAATACTCGCGAAAGGCTGAGCACTGTTATCGATGAACGTGCGCAAACGCTTCTTCTGCCCCAACGGACTGATGCCCCCCAGCAAGTAACCGGTCGCCCGTTGCGCCGCGGCGGGATCAGCCATTTCGACTTTCTTCACCCCGGCGGCATGCGCCAACGCTTTCAAATCCAGACTTCCGACGACCGGTACAACGGCCACCAGCAACTCACCCTTCTCACTCGCCGCCAGCAGCGTCTTGAACACTTGCGCCGGATCCAGCCCGAGCTTTTCCGCTGCCTCCAGACCGTAGGACGCAGCCTTCGGATCATGTTCATAACTGTGCACGCGATGTTCGGCACGAACTTTTTTCAACAGATCCAATGCGGGGGTCATGGCAGCTCCAAGCCTGGCGGTAGCAGAAAAATACTGCGCTGGATTCTAGGCCATCACCGAGCAAAAGGCTCTATTACCTGCTCCTTCCCGCCCAGGAACAGCCAAGCGTGGGACAAAATCCAGCCGCTTCCCGGGGCCATCCAAATGATCACTCACCTGATTAATAGTTTAAATATGACTGATAGTTCACTTTCGACCTTTGACATCAGCATTTCTTGTCTATATTTTTTCGAATCTGAATAATGCATAAACGTTTCTGCGTAGTACCCGGCAGTAGGCCGAGACCTGGATGGGGATCCTGCCTCGGTGAAAATCGCGCCCTGACCATTTCGAGAAGAGCGCCCAACAACAACAAAAACGAGGTTTTCAATGACAACTGCATCGCAACAACCATCGCTCTCGAGCCAATGCATGGCCGAGTTCCTGGGTACTGCCTTATTGATTTTTTTTGGTACTGGCTGTGTTGCCGCGCTCAAAGTCGCGGGTGCCAGCTTTGGGCTATGGGAAATCAGCATCATCTGGGGGATCGGTGTCAGCATGGCGATCTACCTGACCGCGGGCGTTTCAGGCGCTCACCTGAACCCGGCCGTCAGCATCGCGCTGTGCATATTCGCCGATTTCGAGAAGCGTAAACTGCCGCTCTACATCTTCTCCCAGGTCGCTGGCGCCTTCTGCGCAGCATTGTTGGTTTACACGCTTTACAGCAACCTGTTCTTCGATTTCGAACAAACTCACCAGATGGTTCGTGGCACACAAGCCAGCCTCGAACTGGCCTCGGTCTTCTCCACGTTCCCGAACCCTGCCCTGTCGACAGCCCAGGCGTTCCTGGTAGAGGTGATCATCACCGCCATCCTGATGGGCGTGATCATGTCCCTGACCGACGACAACAATGGCCTGCCTAAAGGCCCGCTGGCACCACTGTTGATCGGCCTGCTGATCGCCGTCATTGGCAGCTCGATGGGCCCGCTGACCGGTTTTGCAATGAACCCCGCGCGAGACTTCGGCCCTAAACTGATGACTTTCTTCGCCGGCTGGGGTGAAATTTCCTTCACTGGCGGCCGTGATATTCCGTACTTCCTGATTCCGATCTTTGCACCGATCCTGGGTGCTTGCCTCGGCGCAGCAGCGTACCGCGGGCTGATTGCCCGTCACCTGCCAAGCCCCGTAATTGCTACAAAGGATGCAGTACAGGCCATTGACGGCAAAGCACGAATTTCCTGAACGCGGTAGCGCGTGATCCTGCCCACTATTGATCACGCGCCCCGACCCATTCCCTTATTTCGTCCAAGGCAATCGACATGACCGACACTCAGAATAAGAACTACATCATTGCCCTTGATCAGGGTACGACCAGCTCCCGGGCGATCATTTTCGACCGTGACGCCAACGTGGTCTGCACTGCGCAACGTGAATTCGCCCAGCATTACCCGCAGGCCGGCTGGGTCGAACACGACCCGATGGAAATCTTCGCTACCCAAAGCGCCGTGATGGTCGAGGCCCTGGCGCAAGCCGGCCTGCATCATGATCAGGTGGCGGCCATCGGCATCACCAACCAGCGTGAAACCACCGTGGTCTGGGACAAGACCACCGGTCGGCCGATCTATAACGCAATCGTCTGGCAGTGCCGCCGCAGCACCGAGATCTGCCAGCAACTCAAGCGCGACGGGCATGAGCAGTACATCAGCGAAACCACTGGCCTGGTCACCGACCCGTACTTCTCCGGCACCAAACTCAAGTGGATCCTCGACAACGTCGAAGGCAGCCGCGAACGCGCACGCAAAGGCGAACTGCTGTTCGGCACCGTCGACAGCTGGCTGATCTGGAAATTTACCGGCGGCAAGACCCACGTCACCGACTACACCAACGCCTCGCGCACCATGCTCTTCAACATCCACACCCTGGAGTGGGACGCGAAGATGCTCGAAGTGCTGGACATCCCGCGCGAGATGCTCCCGGAGGTCAAGTCGTCATCGGAAATCTATGGCCACACCAAGAGCGGCATCGCCATCGGCGGTATTGCCGGCGACCAGCAGGCCGCGTTGTTCGGCCAGATGTGCGTTGAACCGGGCCAAGCGAAAAACACCTACGGCACCGGCTGCTTCCTGCTGATGAACACCGGCGACAAAGCGGTTAAATCCCGGCACGGCATGCTCACCACCATCGCCTGCGGCCCACGCGGCGAAGTGGCCTACGCACTGGAAGGCGCAGTGTTCAACGGCGGCTCCACCGTTCAGTGGCTACGCGACGAGCTGAAGATCATCAACGACGCTCACGACACCGAATACTTCGCCAATAAGGTCAAGGACAGCAACGGCGTGTACCTGGTACCCGCCTTCACCGGCCTCGGCGCCCCGTACTGGGACCCGTATGCCCGTGGCGCGCTGTTCGGCCTGACTCGCGGCGTACGCGTCGATCACATCATTCGCGCAGCACTGGAGTCGATTGCCTACCAGACTCGCGACGTACTCGACGCCATGCAACACGACTCCGGCGAACGACTCAAGGCTCTGCGCGTAGACGGCGGTGCGGTCGCCAACAACTTCCTGATGCAATTCCAGGCGGATATCCTCGGCACCAAGGTCGAGCGCCCGCAAATGCGTGAAACCACTGCACTGGGCGCCGCCTACCTGGCCGGCCTGGCCTGCGGTTTCTGGGGCAGCCTGGACGAACTGCGCGGCAAGGCGGTGATCGAGCGCGAGTTCGACCCGCAATTGGACGAAACAGCGAAGGAAAAACTCTACGCCGGCTGGAAAAAAGCCGTCAGCCGCACCCGCGACTGGGAGCCGCACGAAGGCGCTGAATAAGCCAAGTAGCGGATTCGTATCGGTATGTAACTGGTAGGGAGGTGATTCGTACGGCATCATGGGCAAATTTTGCACGGCAGCCCAAAGGAAGCCCTATGAATCTGCCTCCCCGTCAGCAGCAAATCCTCGAACTGGTCCGCGAACGCGGCTACGTCAGCATCGAGGAAATGGCTCAGCTATTTGTTGTTACACCGCAGACCATCCGCCGCGATATCAATCAATTGGCGGAAGTGAATTTGCTGCGCCGCTATCATGGCGGCGCCGCTTACGATTCAAGTGTCGAAAACACCGCCTATGCCATGCGTGCCGATCAGATGCGCGATGAGAAACAACGCATCGCCGAAGCCATCGCCGCACAAATCCCCGATCATGCCTCGTTGTTCATCAATATCGGTACCACCACCGAATCCATCGCCCGGGCGCTGCTCAATCACAGCCATCTCAAGGTGATCACCAACAACCTGCACGTCGCCTCGATCCTCAGCGCCAAGGATGACTTCGAAGTCCTGCTTGCCGGTGGCAACGTGCGCCGTGATGGCGGCGTAGTCGGTCAGGCCTGCGTCGACTTCATCAACCAGTTCAAGGTCGACTTTGCACTGGTCGGCATCAGCGGTATCGATGAAGACGGCAGCCTGCTCGACTTTGACTACCAGGAAGTGCGGGTCTCCCAGGCGATCATCGCCAACGCCCGACAAGTCCTGCTGGCAGCAGACTCCAGCAAGTTCGGCCGCAACGCCATGGTCCGCCTGGGGCCGATCAGCCTGATCGACTGCCTGGTGACCGACCACGCGCCGGTTCCGGCACTGGCGCAACTGCTGAGCCAGCACAAGATCCGGCTGGAAGTGGTTTAACCCCCCCCGACATATTCGTCGTCAGTACCGACGCCTTCGCGAGCAGGCTCGCTCCCACAGGGTTTGCACGGACCCTGTGAGCGAGCCTGCTCGCGAATACGGCCGCCCATTCACCATACCTTCCGCGCCCAGCCGAAGACCGTAATGTTCGAAAATTTTCCTTTCCCCTCTCTTCGATCAGAATTTTCAATCGAAGCCAGCTGGTTGTGCCTGGATTTATGCGCTACTATTTTCGCAAATGAACATTAATGTTCGAATTCAAATATAGAAAGTACCCCGAGGCCAGCCGATGCCCACTTCAACCTTGCCCATGCCCCCTCTTGCCGAGGTCTACGATATCGCCGTCATTGGTGGCGGGATTAACGGTGTGGGGATTGCAGCGGATGCCGCCGGTCGCGGTCTTTCGGTGTTCCTTTGCGAAAAGGACGATCTGGCCAGTCATACCTCGTCCGCCAGCAGCAAGCTGATCCACGGCGGCCTGCGCTACCTCGAACACTACGAATTCCGCCTCGTGCGTGAAGCCTTGGCCGAGCGTGAAGTGCTGTTGGCCAAGGCCCCACATATCGTCAAGCCAATGCGCTTCGTGTTGCCGCACCGTCCGCACCTGCGCCCGGCGTGGATGATCCGCGCAGGCCTGTTCCTCTATGACCACCTCGGCAAGCGGGAAAAACTTGCCGGCTCCAAAAGCCTGAAGTTCGGTGCCGACAGCGCACTGAAAAGCGAAATCACCAAAGGCTTCGAATACTCCGATTGCTGGGTCGACGATGCCCGCCTGGTGGTGCTCAATGCCATGGCCGCCCGCGAAAAAGGCGCCCACGTTCACACCCAGACCCGCTGTGTCAGCGCCCGTCGCAGCAAAGGCCTGTGGGAACTGAACCTGGAACGCGCCGATGGCCGCCTGTTCTCGATCCGCGCCAAGGCGCTGGTGAATGCCGCCGGCCCATGGGTCGCCAAGTTCATTCGTGATGACCTGAAGATGGAATCGCCTTACGGTATCCGCCTGATTCAGGGCAGCCACCTGATCGTGCCGAAACTGTACGAAGGCGAACACGCGCATATCTTGCAGAACGAAGACCAGCGCATTGTGTTCACCATTCCATACCTCAATCAATTCACCCTGATTGGCACCACGGACCGTGAGTACACCGGCGATCCAGCGAAAGTCGCCATCACCGAAGGCGAGACCGATTACCTGCTGAAAGTGGTCAACGCGCACTTCAAGAAACAAACCAGCCGCAGCGACATCCTGCACACCTATTCCGGCGTTCGTCCGCTGTGCAACGACGAATCCGACAATCCTTCAGCCGTGACCCGCGATTACACCCTGGCGCTGTCTGGCAGCGCAGAAGAAGCTCCGCTGCTGTCGGTGTTCGGAGGCAAACTGACCACCTACCGCAAACTGGCCGAGTCGGCCATGGCGCAGCTGGCACCGTACTTCAAGAACATGAAGCCGAGCTGGACCGCGCAAGCAACCCTGCCGGGCGGCGAAGACATGACCACGCCGCAGGCCTTGAGCGCGTTGATTCGCGACAAGTTCGACTGGCTGCCGACGGAAATTGCCCGACGCTGGGCCACCACCTATGGCAGCCGCACCTGGCGCCTGCTTGAAGGTGTACAGAGCCTGAAGGACATGGGCGAACATCTCGGTGGCGGTCTCTACACCCGCGAAGTCGATTACCTGTGCAGCGAAGAATGGGCCACCAGTGCTCAGGACATACTCTGGCGTCGTAGCAAATTGGGTTTGTTCACCACCCAGGCAGAGCAAGAGAACGTCCAGCTGTACCTGAACAAGCTCAAGCAGAACCGCAGCAAGATCGAAGCGGCCTGATCGGTAATCCGGCTAAACAAAAGCCCCTGAATCTCACGATTCAGGGGCTTTTGTTTAGAAGATCTTTCGACGACATTACAAAATGTTCGAATAATCCGCTTCGATCCGGTCCAGGCTCAGGTGGTTGAGGAAGTTGGAGAAACACATCCAGGCCGACAAGGCGTTCATGTCACGGAACTGGTCCGGCAAATACTTGGGTGGTTCCACCAGCCCCTCATCCACCAACTGACGCAGGGTGCGCATGTCTTCCAGGGTGGTCTTGCCGCAAAACAGCAAAGGGATCTGCTCAAGCTTGCCTTTACGCACGGCCAACTGAATGTAGTTGTAAACCATGATAAAGCCCTTGAGGTAGGACAAGTCTTTGGTGAATGGCAGGCCATCAGGTATCGAACCACGGAAAACCCGGCTGGCATTGCTATAGCTTTCAGCCATCTCGAAACCTTGAGCGCGGAAGAACTCGAAGATCTGCAAGAAGTCCGCGCCCTCCTCGGCCATGTGAATCGCCCGGGTACGGTTGGTCAGTTTGCGCAAGCGACTCGGGTAGGACGCAAAAGTGATGATTTCCATCAGGATCGCCAGCCCCTCCTGGGTCACGGTCGACGACGGAGGACCTTTGGAGAGGAAAGTGCAGATCGGCTGGTTCAGACCGTTAAGCGTGGTGCCGACATGCACCAGCCCTTCATGGACTTCCAGGGCGCGCACGTCACGTTCGTTGAACATCGCATCAGCGCGGATCTTGATGTAGTCGGCACCGGCCGCCGCATCCGCGACAATACCGTCGGATTCGAACACCCGAATGGTTTCCTCGGCTTCGCCAAAGACCTTGTTCAAGCGGGTTTGCAGCAGGTGCACGGCCTCTTTGGCGGTGAGAATCTTCGGCTCGTCCTTGAGGTCGCCCCGGCCATCGATGTTGTTCAGGTAATCGGACATCATCAGGCCAAGGTCGGCCAGGGTCGGGTCGCCGGCGTGGAACGCATCGGACGCGGCGCCGTAAAGTTCCTGGGAGATCAACCCGAAATCTTCAGTGCCACGCGCTTCGAGCATCCGCACCACCATGCGGTATTCCTTGCACATGCGGCGCATGATCTGCCCGACCGGGTTGAACTGACCGAGCTGACGGGTGATGTCGCGCTCGATGTTCTGGAACTCCAGCTTCACTTTGCTGGAGTCAAAGGACAGTGGCCGGTTGAGGTAGTAGTCGCGGTCCACCGCCGGCATTTCCTTGCCTTTGGCCTTGAGGAAACCCTTGCGGATGTTGTYGTCCCACTTGACCGCATCGAGTACCCGAATCGGCGTCTGCGCCAGCACTATGCGATCGGACAAGGTGCGTATCGTCTGCTGGTATTCGTCCACCCGGTGCTCCTGTTGATAACCGTTGCGTATTGCGTGTTTTGATCAGGCCGACGCCAGCACCAGGTGCATATATCGCGTCAGAATGCCGAGCATCTCTTGTTCGGCCTCAGGCTCTGCGTCGTTGAGCAGACCCTGATATTCCATCCGGCCAATAATCGCCGTCAACACTTTGGCATCCTGCTGCGGCTCTCGCGAACCCAATACCTGAAAAAGCTGGCAGGTGCCCTGCAGGAGGATTTGCTGATGCGAGCGCACCAGCAGCGCCAGGCGCGGGTTGAGCAACGCTTCCTGGCGGAAGGCCTGCTCGGCCATCAGGTGCTCGCGGCGGTTGATCAATTGCCGGTGAACATAATCCGCCATCAGCCGTGCTATATCGTCAGCCAACCGGGAGCGGCACTCGGGGCTGCCGTCGCCGCTGACGACCATCTCGCGCAACAGGCCTTCGTTGTTGGCCCATAGCCTGGCCATGTAGGCGGCGCTACGTTCGACGTATTGAGCGAAGGTATCGGTGAGCAGGTCATCGATATCCTTGAAATAGTAAGTGGTCGCCGACAGCGGCACACCCGCTTCGGCGGCCACGGCGCGGTGACGTACCGCACGAACACCGTCGCGTACGACGATGCGCATCGCTGCATCGAGAATTTCCTGTCGACGCTGCTCGCTTCCCTGTCGGCTGGCTTTGCGTCCCTGATACTGAACGCTTTCAGCAACCGCAGTGGCGATGCCAGCTGCTCCTTCTTGAGCCAATGCACGATTCACGACAGATATTCCTCTCTAACGTCAAAAGTAACCAATTGATACGTTTGTACCAGACAGGCAATAAAAAGCCGCCTGTTATAGGCGGCTTTTTAATTGAAACATTTACGCTTGTGGCCGCATGTGCGGGAACAGGATCACATCGCGGATCGACGGTGAGTTGGTCAGCAGCATCACCAGTCGGTCAATACCGATACCTTCACCGGCGGTCGGCGGCATGCCGTACTCCAGCGCGCGTACGAAGTCAGCATCGTAGTGCATGGCTTCGTCGTCACCGGCGTCCTTGTCGGCCACCTGAGCCATGAAGCGCTCGGCCTGGTCTTCCGCGTCGTTCAACTCGGAGTAGGCGTTGGCGATTTCGCGGCCACCGATGAACAGCTCGAAACGGTCGGTGACGTTCGGGTTCTCGTCGTTGCGGCGGGCCAGCGGCGATACTTCGAACGGGTACTGGGTGATGAAGTGCGGCTGCTCCAGCTTGTGCTCGACCAGCTCTTCGAAAATCATTACCTGCAGCTTGCCCAGACCTTCGAAGCCCAGCACTTTGGCGCCGGCCTTCTTGGCGATGGCGCGGGCCTTGTCGATGTCAGTCAGGTCGTCAGCGGTCAGCTCGGGGTTGTACTTGAGGATCGAGTCGAACACCGAGAGACGCACGAACGGCTCGCCGAAGTGGAACACCTTCTCGCCGTACGGCACGTCGGTGCTGCCCAGAACCAGTTGCGCCAGCTCGCGGAACAGTTCTTCGGTCAGGTCCATGTTGTCTTCGTAGTCGGCGTGGGCCTGGTAGAACTCCAACATGGTGAATTCTGGGTTGTGACGAGTCGAAACACCTTCGTTACGGAAGTTGCGGTTGATCTCGAACACTTTCTCGAAACCACCTACCACCAGACGCTTGAGGTACAGCTCCGGCGCGATACGCAAGAACATCTGCATATCCAGCGCGTTGTGGTGAGTCTCGAACGGCTTGGCCGCCGCACCGCCCGGGATGGTTTGCAGCATCGGCGTTTCGACTTCCAGGAAGTCACGCTTCATCAGGAAGCTGCGGATGTGCGCAATCACTTGCGAACGCACGCGGAAGGTCTGGCGCACGTCTTCGTTGACGATCAGGTCAACGTAACGCTGGCGATAGCGCTGCTCGGTGTCGGACAGGCCATGGTGCTTGTCCGGCAACGGGCGCAGGGATTTGGTCAGCAGACGTACGTTGGTCATTTCAACGTACAGGTCGCCCTTGCCGGAACGGGCCAGGGTGCCTTCGGCGGCGATGATGTCGCCCAGGTCCCAGGTTTTCACGGCGGCCAGGGTTTCTTCGGACAGGGTTTTACGGTTGACGTAAACCTGAATGCGCCCGGACATGTCCTGGATCACCATGAACGAGCCACGGTTGAGCATGAGACGACCGGCGACCTTGACCGGGATCGCAGCCTCTGCCAGCTCTTCCTTAGTCTTGGAAGCGTACTGTTTCTGCAAGTCTTCGCAGTAGGCGTCGCGGCGGAAGTCATTCGGGAAGGCCTGGCCCTTGGCGCGCTCGGCAGCAAGCTTTTCCTTGCGCAGGGCGATCAGGGAGTTTTCTTCCTGTTGCAGGGCTTGCGAATCGAGTTCTAGGTCGCTCATGTCTTTAAATTTTCCATCACAGGTTCGTTGCCCCCACCGATGGCAGGGGACTTAAGGTCTTGACTGGCGGTTTACAAGCCTTGCTTCAGGCTCGCCACCAGGTATTCGTCGATGTCGCCGTCGAGCACCTTGTCGCAGTCGCTGCGTTCGACGTTAGTACGCAAATCCTTGATTCGCGACTGGTCGAGCACATACGAGCGAATCTGGTGACCCCAGCCGATGTCCGACTTGGTGTCTTCCAGGGCTTGGGAGGCAGCATTGCGTTTCTGCACTTCCTGCTCGTACAAGCGCGCCCGCAACATTTTCATCGCGGTGTCTTTGTTGGCGTGCTGGGAACGTTCGTTCTGGCAGCTGACCACGGTGTTGGTCGGTACGTGGGTGATACGTACGGCCGAGTCGGTGGTGTTTACGTGCTGACCACCGGCGCCCGAGGAGCGGTAGGTATCGATGCGCAGGTCCGACGGGTTGATGTCGATTTCGATGTTGTCATCGATTTCCGGCGACACGAACACCGCCGAGAACGAGGTGTGGCGACGGTTACCGGAGTCGTACGGGCTCTTGCGCACCAGACGGTGCACACCGATCTCGGTCCGCAGCCAGCCAAAGGCGTATTCACCCTTGATGTGCACGGTTGCGCCCTTGATCCCGGCGACTTCACCGGCGGAGAGTTCCATGATGGTCGCGTCGAAACCGCGTTTGTCCGCCCAGCGCAGGTACATGCGCAGCAGGATGTTCGCCCAGTCCTGGGCTTCGGTACCGCCGGAGCCGGCCTGGATGTCCAGGTAGGCGTTGTTGGCGTCCATCTCACCGCTGAACATACGGCGGAATTCGAGTTTTTCCAGGGCCTCGCGCAGACGCTCGACTTCGGCAGCGACGTCATCGACGGCGGCCTGGTCTTCTTCCTCTGCGGACATCAGCAGCAGGTCTTTGGCGTCGGCAAGGCCGCTGTGCATCTGGTCGAGGGTTTCGACGATCTGCGCCAGCAAGGACCGCTCGCGGCCCAGCTCCTGAGCGTACGACGGGTTGTTCCAGACATTCGGATCTTCAAGCTCGCGATTGACTTCAGTCAGACGCTCATGCTTTTGATCGTAGTCAAAGATACCCCCGAATAGTTTCGGAGCGCTCGGACAGGTCCTTGATACTGTTAAGGATCGGGTTGATTTCCATGGCGGGCAGCACTCGTTGGCGAACTTTTGAAAGCCGGCGAGTATAACGTAATCAAGCTGTCACGGCAGCCCGCCTGGCGGCTTTAGGGGCGAATGAACGTGTTGGTTCATTCGATCCCCACCTGATTGCGTCCATTGTTCTTCGCCAGGTACAACCCCTTGTCCGCTGCCGAGATCAGTTGACGGTAATCACTGCCCGACTGCGGGGTTATGGTCGACAGGCCGATACTGATGGTCAGGCTTGCACCTTCGGCCGGAACAACATGCGGAATTTTCATTCCGGCCACGGTCTGCCGGAGTTTTTCCGCAACCAGGCGTGCCCCGCCCGGCGAGGTATTGGGCAATACCAGGACGAACTCTTCACCGCCATACCGCGCCGGCAGATCGGAAGGCCGGCTACTGGCATCGCGGATCGCTGCGGCGACTTTGCGCAGGGCTTCGTCGCCTTCAAGATGGCCGAAGCTGTCGTTGTACAACTTGAAGTAGTCGACATCGATCATCAACAGCGACAGTTGCGCCTGGTCACGCATGGCCCGACGCCATTCCAGTTCGAGATATTCGTCGAAATGGCGACGATTCGACAGGCCGGTCAGGCCGTCGGAGTTCATCAGGCGTTGCAGCACCAGGTTGGTGTCGAGCAACTGCTGTTGACTGACCCGCAGCGCCCGGTAGGCCGCGTCGCGCTGGATCAGCGTCATGTAGGAGCGCGAGTGATAACGAATGCGCGCGACCAGTTCGATGTTGTCCGGCAGCTTGACCAGGTAATCGTTGGCCCCCGCAGCAAACGCCGCGCTCTTGATCAGCGGGTCTTCCTTGGTCGAGAGCACAATGATCGGAATGTCCTTGGTCGCCGGGTGGTTGCGGTATTCGCGCACCAGCGACAGGCCGTCCAGACCGGGCATGACCAGGTCCTGCAGGATCACCGTCGGCTTGATGCGAATCGCCTGGGCGATGGCCTGGTGCGGATCGGCGCAGAAATGGAAGTCGATGTTCTCCTCGTTCGCCAGCCCGCGGCGTACGGCTTCGCCGATCATCGCCTGGTCGTCGACCAGCAGCACCATCGCGGCGTTCTCATCGGTTTTAAAGGCGTCGAGCTGTAAATCATCCATGTGCGGGCACCTGAATAAGGCAAGTACAGCTGCAATGATGAGTCATTTTGCAAAGATCTCCAGCAATCGTGGCGCTATCTTGTCCAACGGGTGAATTTCTACAGCGGCGTCGATGGCGGCGGCGGCTTTCGGCATGCCATATACCGCACTGCTGCGCTGATCCTGAGCAATGGTCAAGTAGCCTTGCTGGCGCATCGATTTAAGTCCCTGGGCGCCATCGCGCCCCATGCCGGTCAGCAGCACACCGACTGCATCTCCGTTCCAGTAAGTGGCCACGCTTTCAAAAAAAACGTCGATCGAGGGTCGATAGATCTCGTTGACCGGCTCGGCGGTGTAGGCCAGCGTACCGTTCTTCAATAAACGAATGTGGTGATTGGTGCCCGCCAGCAACACCGTCCCGCTTTGCGGCGGCTCGCCTTCCTGAGCCAGGCGCACGTCCAGACCGCTGGCGCTGCCGAGCCATTCAGCCATACCGGCCGCAAACACCTGGTCAACGTGCTGGACCAGCACGATGGCCGGCGCAAAATCGCGCGGCAGGCCCTTGAGCAAGACTTCCAGCGCCGCCGGCCCGCCAGCAGAAGAACCGATGGCCACCAGGCTCTGGCGTTGCCCGAGAACACGAGGAAGGGCCGGCGCCGATTGCACACGGTTACCGCGCTCGCCGATCAGCCAGCCGATGTTCATGATCTTGCGCAGCAGTGGCGCCGCGGCCTCTTTCGGATCGCCCGCGCCGAGGGCCGGAGTATCGACCACGTCCAGCGCGCCGTGGCCCATGGCCTCGAACACCCGGTGGACATTCTGCTGCCGGTCCACCGTGACAATGACGATAGCGCATGGGGTCTCGGCCATGATCCGGCGCGTGGCTTCAACGCCATCCATGATCGGCATGATCAGGTCCATCAGGATCAGGTCGGGGGTGAACTCGGCGCAACGTTGCACCGCCTCGGCGCCATTGCGGGCGACCCAGACCACCTCGTGCGCCGGCTCGAATGCCAAGGCTCGACGCAGGGCCTCCACGGCCATGGGCATATCGTTGACGATAGCGATCTTCATGTCCGCGCTCCTCCTATGAGCTCAACCACTGCATCGAGCAGCGCATCGTCATGAAAGCTGGCCTTGGCTAGATAGTAGTCGGCTCCAGCGTCCAGTCCACGACGACGGTCTTCTTCACGATCCTTGTAGGACACCACCATCACCGGCAACGATTGCAGCCGGTTATCACGTCGCAACAACGAAACCAGCTCGATCCCGTCCATGCGCGGCATATCAATATCGGTAATCAGCAGGTCGAAATCCTCGGCACGCAGCGCGTTCCAGCCGTCCATGCCGTCAACCGCAACGGCCACGTCATAACCCCGATTGAGCAACAGCTTGCGCTGCAACTCACGAACCGTCAGTGAGTCATCGACCACCAGAATACGTTTGCGCGCAACGATGGCGGCCTGTTGGCTGTGCCGGGCGATCCGCTCCAGGCGACCGGTATTGAGCAGTTTGTCCACCGAGCGGAGCAGGTCTTCGACGTCGACAATCAACACCACCGACCCGTCATCGAGCAAGGCGCCGGCAGAAATGTCCTGAACCTTGCCCAGGCGCTCATCCAGCGGCAGCACCACCAACGTGCGCTCGCCGATAAAGCGCTCGACAGCCACACCGTACACCGTGTCGCGGTCACGGATGACTACGACCTTGAGTGTCGCCGGGTTGTTCTGACTCGCCGGGCGGTTGAGCAACTGGCTGGCCGCGACGAGACCAACGTGTCGACCTTCGTGCCAGAAGTGCTGACGACCTTCAATCTGGACGATTTCGTCCGACGCCAAATCGCACATGCGCTCGATGTGCGCCAGTGGAAAGGCATACGCCTCCTCGCCCACTTCCACCACCAGACTGCGCACCACCGACAACGTCAACGGCACCTCGAGCTGGAAACGACTGCCCTCACCGGCCTTCTGCTCCAGCACCACGGCGCCGCGTAACTGGCGGACCATGTGCTGAACCGCATCCAGGCCGACGCCACGACCGGACACCTCGGTAACTTTGTCGCGCAGGCTGAAGCCCGGCAGGAAGAGGAACGTCAGTAGCTCTTCTTCGCTCAACTGCGCCGCGGTCTCGGCCGGCGACAATTGACGTTCGACGATACTGGCGCGCACTTGTTCCAGGTCCACGCCATGACCATCGTCGCTCAACTCCAGCAACAGCAGCCCGGCCTGGTTGGACGCGCGCAGGCGAATCAGCCCTTCGGCAGGCTTGCCGGCCAACTGGCGTTGCTCGGGCGTTTCGATGCCGTGGTCCACGGCATTGCGCAACAAATGGGTCAGCGGCGCTTCGAGTTTCTCCAGCACGTCGCGGTCGACCTGGGTCTTTTCACCCTCGATTTCCAACCGCACTTGTTTGCCCAGACTACGTCCCAGATCGCGAACCATCCGCGCCTGCCCGGTCAGCACATCGGCAAACGGCCGCATGCGACAGGCCAGCGCCGTGTCATACAGCACCTGAGCACGCTGACTCGCCTGCCAGGCAAATTCATCAAGCTCAGCGGTTTTCTCAGCCAGCAATTGTTGCGATTCGGCCAACAACCGCCGCGCATCACCAAGCGCCTCCAGCGCCTCAAGGCTCAGGTCTTGCCCCTTGAGGTGAACGTTGAGGTTTTCCAGGGCTCGCAAACTGTTGCTCTGCGTACGTTTGAGACGCTGCATCGTCGCCAGGTAAGGCTTGAGTCGCAGGGTTTCCACCAACGATTTGCTCGACAGATCGAGCAGGCTGTTCAAGCGTTCGGCGGTTACCCGCAACACCCGCTCGCCGCCTTCGGTGACGCGCTTGGCTTTACGCGACGCCTCGACCGAGGCCGCCAGCGACGACTCGAGTTCTGACACCAGATCCGGTGGCTCGACTTGCGGTGCCGGTGGCTCGGGCGGCAATGAGGGCTGTGCCACGGCAGGTGCTGCAACCGCCGCCAATGGATCCAGCAAACGCCCCATCAGCGCCACGTAGGCTTCGATATCGCCCGGCCCCACGTTGGCACTGCCTGGCGTGGCGATGCGCATCAGCAAGTCCGTGCCTTGCAGCAGCGCATCAATGTGTTCGGGGTGCAGAAAAAGTCGACCCTCCTGCGCGCTGACCAGGCAATCTTCCATCACATGAGAAACGCTGACTCCGGCATCCACACCGACGATCCGCGCCGCGCCCTTGAGCGAATGCGCGGCGCGCATGCAGGCTTCCAACTGATCGGCCTGGGTCGGGTCACGTTCCAGCGCCAGCAACCCGGCGCTGAGTACCTGGGTCTGGGCCTCGGCTTCAAGACTGAAGAGTTCCAGCAGTGACGCGTCGCGCATTTGATCGGGGGTCATGTCAGGCTCCGGGTCACGGCGGACAATACCTGCTCTTCATCCAGCCAACGCAGGCTGCGACCTCTGAATTGCAGGACGCCACGGGTGTACTTGGCACTGGCCTGCTCGCCTGAACGGGACGCGGCGTCGAGAATCCGCTCATCAATGGCGTGAATCCCGTCCACCTCATCCACCGGCACCACCACCGGGCCGCCGTTTGCAGCAATGATCAACATGCGCGGCATAACCCTCACGCCAGAGACGACACCGGTGGTCGCGTCCAGCCCGAGCAATTCCACCAGCGACAGGCACGCCACCAGCGCGCCACGCACATTCGCCACCCCCAGCAGCGCTCGCGAACGCTGATGCGGCAGCGAATGAATCGCCTGCATCGGCGCCACCTCCACCAGGCTGCGGGTCGCCAGGGCGAGCCACTCTTCGCCGAGGCGGAACATCAACAGCGAGCGCGTGACCACGTCCGTTTCAACGGCAATGGATGCTTGCGCGCGGTCGTCCTGCTGCAAGGCATAGCGATCCAGCAAACGCGTCGCCGCTGCGGAATACACCGCGCAATTGCGACAGTGGATATGTTCGATCAGCAGCGGGCAGGACTTGTCGCCGTGGATACCGATACGGTTCCAGCAGTCGTCAATCGCCTGGGCATCTTCATGGGTTACGTTCAGCGAAACAGAACCGGTCATCGTTTACGCTCACTGTCAGCGGTGCGCTCATTACGAGCGGCGCGTTCCTGCAATCGACGGGCGCCGGACGCATCCCCCTGGGACGCCAGTAACACCGACAGGTGCATCAGCGCTTCAGGATGCTGCGGTTGCAAATACAGCGCCTTGCGATAAAAACCCTGGGCCTCCAGCACGTTGCCAGCGACATCACTGAGCAACCCCAGCCAGTAAAACACCTGCGCCACCGGCTCATGGTGGCGCAGGTATTCCTCACAGGCGGCCTGCGCTTCGAGGCTTTTACCTTCGTTGGCCAGGCTTGCAATGCTTGCCAGCAGCGCGGCGGCATCGGTATTCGGTACTTTCTCCAGGTTCGCCCGTTGCACAGGTACAACGGCGGAAAAAGGTCGGTTGCGCACCGGCGGTGCTGGAACGTTGCGCAGCGGCAAACTCACCGGCAACGGCGGTGCAATAAACACGGGGGGCGGTGCGGGTTCAGGCTCGCTGTGACGGCTGAAAGCGAAGGATTGTGGGATACCGATCGAACGCATCCCCAGGCGGCCGAGCAAACTGCCTTCGGCCGGGCCGATAAACAGCACGCCGTCCACGTGAGTCAGGCGCTTGAGCACTTCCAGAACCTGCTTCTGGGTAGGCTGATCGAAATAGATCAGCAGGTTGCGACAAAATACAAAGTCATAGGCTGGCTCACTGGCCAGCAAGGTCGGGTCCAGCAGGTTGCCCACCTGCAAACGCACCTGCTCGCGCACCCGATCGCTGACGCGATAGCCGTCGTCTTCGGCGTTGAAGTAGCGCTCGCGGAAATCGGTTTGCTGCCCACGAAAGGAGTTCTTGCCGTACAGCGCATGCTTGGCCCGTTCGACCGACAGCGGGCTGACGTCCACCCCGTCGACCTTGAACTGGTGCGGCGCAAGCCCGCCATCGAATAACGCCATGGCAATCGAATACGGTTCTTCGCCAGTCGAGCACGGCAGGCTGAGAATCCGCAGCGCGCGCATACCCTTGATCTCCGCCAGGCGCTTGAGCGCCAGCCTGGCCAGCGTGGCAAAGGATTCCGGGTAACGGAAAAACCAGGTTTCCGGGACGATCACGCCTTCGATCAACGCCTGTTGCTCATCTGCAGAGACTTGCAGCCGCAACCAGTACTCATCAGCCGTTTTCACCTGCTGCGCGGTCATGCGCTGGCGCACGGCCCGCTCGATGATCGCCGGGCCGACCGAGTTCACGTCCAGGCCGATACGCTCTTTGAGGAAATCGAAAAAGCGCTGGTCGCAGCTCATAGGCGCTCCTCAAGCATCGCCAGGTCCAGCGGCGGCGACGGGAACAGCAGCGCCCGCACCTGGGCGTCCAGCAAGTCTGCGACACGAACCCATTGCAGCAGGCCTTGTGCGTCTTCACGCACCGGCCCCAAATACGGCGCCTGGTGGTTATCCAGGCCATAGGGCTGGAAGTCCGCCGAGTTGCAACGCAAGGTGTCGGTGGCCTGCTCGAGAATCAGCCCGAGCAATTGCCCGGACGTGGCGCCATCCGGCTGATAATGCACCAGCACCAATCGGGTGCTGGTGCGCGCCTGGGCCGGCTGACCGAATGCCAGCTCGCCGACATCGATTACCGGCACCACCGCGCCGCGATAGGCAAACACCCCCGCGACCCATGAAGGTGTCCCGGCAATCGGTTTGAGCGGCAGGCGCGGCAGCACTTCGGCCACTTCAATGGCTTGCAATGCATAACGCTCGTCACCGATACGAAACACCAGAAACAATGACTGCCTGGGCGCCATGCCTGCGCCGCGTTTCGCCACGAGTTCGCTCATCAGACTTTGAATCGCGAGACGCCGCTGCGCAGCCCTACGGCCACCTGGCTCAGCTCGTCGATGGCGGAACTGGCCTGACGCAAGGACTCGACCGTCTGGCTGCTGGCATCACCCAACTGCACCAGTGCATGGTTGATCTGTTCGGCGCCCGTGGCCTGGGCCTGCATCCCCTCGTTGACCATCAACACCCGCGGCGCCAGCGCCTGAACCTGGTGGATGATCTGCGACAGTTGCTCACCGACCTGCTGCACTTCGGACATGCCACGGCGGACTTCTTCAGAGAATTTGTCCATGCCCATGACGCCGGCCGACACCGCCGACTGGATCTCGCGAACCATCTGCTCGATGTCGTAGGTGGCGACGGCGGTCTGGTCTGCCAGACGGCGAACTTCGGTGGCGACCACGGCAAAACCGCGACCGTACTCCCCGGCCTTTTCCGCTTCGATGGCGGCGTTCAGCGACAGCAGGTTGGTCTGGTCCGCGACCTTGACGATGGTCACCACCACTTGATTGATGTTGCCGGCCTTCTCGTTGAGGATCGCCAGTTTGGCATTGACCAGGTCAGCCGCGCCCATCACCGAGTGCATGGTCTCCTCCATCCGCGCCAGCCCCTGCTGACCGGAACCGGCCAGCACCGAGGCCTGATCGGCAGCGGTGGAAACTTCAGTCATGGTGCGCACCAGATCCCGCGAGGTCGCGGCGATTTCGCGCGAAGTGGCGCCGATTTCGGTGGTGGTGGCCGCCGTTTCAGTGGCGGTCGCCTGCTGTTGTTTGGAGGTGGCGGCGATTTCGGTCACCGAGGTGGTGACCTGTACCGAGGAACGCTGCGCCTGGGACACCAGCGAGGTCAGCTCGGTCATCATGTCGTTGAAGCCGGTTTCCACCGCGCCGAATTCGTCTTTGCGATCAAGGTTCAAGCGGCTGCTGAGATCGCCGGTGCGCATGATGTCGAGGATCTGCACGATGCGGTTCATCGGCGCCATGATCGCGCGCATCAATAGCAGGCCGCAGAGGCCGGCAGCGATGATCGCCACCAGCAAAGACACGCCCATGCTGACTTTTGCCGCGGTGACTGCTTGGCGGATGGCATCGGTGGAGGCATTGGATTGATCACGATTGCTATCAATCACAACATTCAACTGCTTGCGGCCATCGACCCACGCGGGCGTCAATTCCTGCTCCAGCGCCAGACGAGCCTGTTCGTATTGTTTTTGCTGATACAGACCGACGACTTTAGCCAACGCTTGGTTGTACGTTTGATAACGAGTCTCGAACGCTTCGAAATCGACCCGATCCTCAGTGGTGAAGATCGTCTTCCGATAATTGACCATCTCGTCTTTCAGGTGCGCCTCGGCGCCCTTGTACAGCTCCAGGTCAGCGGCACTCATGTCGCGATGTTCCGAGAGGCCAACGATCCGTTGGGTCAAGACGTAAGTGTCGACCCAGGCGCCGCGAATCATCGAGCTGTAATACAGCCCCGGAACGGCATCCGTCTGAACCGTTTCCTCGCTGGACTCAATCTTCAGCAGACTCGAGAACGAGACCATGACCATCAGCAGCATGATGGCGATAATTACCGCAAAGCTCGCCAAAATGCGTTTGCGCAACGTCCAGTTCTTCACAGTCAGTCCTCGGGGCCGTTCAAATGGGGGGAGTATAGCCGAGGGCTCGCTGCGTTTTATAAGCGCTGCATCTCAAGTAGCAACGAAACACGTGTGGCGAGGGAGCTTGCTTCCGCTGGAGCGCGTAGCGCTCCCAATACTGGCGATGACAATTTTTCAGATGGATCTCATTCGCTGGTTTTGGGGCCACAAAAGTTTGTAGCAGCTGCCGAGCCCGCGAGGCTGCGTCCGGCTCGGTCCGCGCTCGGGCGAAGCAGTCGTGAAATCAGGCAATGCGTTCCTTCAGGAAAACCGCGTATGCAGGATTTGCGAGGACTGCGTCCTCGGACGCAGCCTCGCGGGCTCGACAGCTGCTACGGGCGCTCTTACTCCGGGGGGTCGAGGTGATCCAGCGCGCGATTCACCGCCAGCTCGGCCAGGGAAATCATCTGCTGAATCGCCAGCGCGGTATTGCGTTTGGGGCCTTCGAGTTCGAACGCCAGATCGCTGGCCATGACATTCGCCGAGGCGAGGGTTTCGCAGGCGTGGGCCAGCAGGGTTTCGCTGTCGATGTCGGGGGCAATGACAAAAATGCAGCCGGGGCGTCGGTCGGCCAACAATTGCTTGGTCTCTGGCAACACCAGGTAATGATCGAGCGCACGGTGCGCGGCGGCGTGGAGTTCTTTTGAATCGAGGGAGACGTAGGGAGAGACGGGGTCGGTTTCGGGCGGATTGGGCGTGGCTTTGAACATGCTGATGCTCCTAGAGTCATGGAGCTGCCACGATTCGCTGCGAAGCAAAGGGAGGTGGCAGCTGTACGCGGGTTCGCAGACCGGGACTCTAGAACCGGCAGACCCGAAGGTCTCCCACGCACAACCGCCATAACATGAACTGACAGGCATAGAGGACACCTGCTCACGAACGGGGACGTTGTGCGTCTAGAGATTACCCGGGCTGCGAAACCCGGTCGCTGAATGGGCAGCGACACGGAAACAATAGGAGCCAGGCCCAAGACGCACAAGCCGGCGGATTCTGGCGCAGGTGTAGGCAGCGACGCAAGGTAACGTAGCCTCGGACCGAGGCTTTGGGGAAAGAATAAACAGATCAGAAATTGCGCACTGGTTTGTGCCGAGCGGAGCGTGCCCTCCGTTGGGCTGCGTAACGGTCCAAAAAGATCTTTTCACTTCAAAATCACATCAAGCCGCACAGAGGACGACCAAAGGCTTACCGAGAGGTAGGCCTTTTTTGTGCAAAAAATCATCTGATGAAACGTATCAGCTAGCAACAAAAAACCCATAAATTGAAAAAAATGGAATTTTTCCTTGATCTTGAAAACTCGCTGACTTACAGTGAAATTACTGTATGGATATACAGTCATTAACGAAGATTCATTTAAATATATTCATGGATGAGGTACTCCCTATGAAAAGCAACACTGAAAAACTTGGTCAACTTCCCCGTCAACCCAGCTTGTGGACCCGCGCCGACGCGCTGAAAGTTCACGCGGATGATCCGACCACTACCCAGCCTCTGGTCAGTGCGGATTTCCCGGTATTGAGCAACGAGGTGTTCATCTGGGACACCATGCCGCTGCGCGATATCGACGGTAACGTGGCTTCTGTCAACGGCTGGTCGGTCATTTTCACCTTGACGGCAGATCGCCACCCGAATGATCCGGAGTACATCGACGAGAACGGTAATTACGACATCATCCGAGACTGGAACGATCGTCATGGTCGGGCAAAGATGTACTACTGGTTTTCCCGCACCGGTAAAGACTGGCAGTTTGGTGGTCGCGTGATGGCGCAAGGTGTGTCTCCAACCACGCGTGAATGGGCTGGCTCCCCGATTCTGTTGAACGACCAGGGCGATGTGGATTTGTATTACACCGCCGTCACGCCGGGCGCCACGATCGTCAAGGTGCGTGGCCGCGTGGTCACTACCGAGCATGGCGTCGAGATGGTGGGCTTCAAAAAGGTTACATCGCTGTTCGAGGCTGACGGCGAGATCTATCAGACCGAAGCGCAGAATCCGTACTGGGGCTTCCGTGATCCATGGCCGTTCCGCGATCCGAAAGACGGCAAGTTGTACATGCTGTTTGAGGGCAACGTGGCCGGTGAGCGTGGTTCGCACAAGGTCGGCGAAGCTGAAATCGGCGACGTACCGCCGGGCTATGAAGATGTCGGTAACTCGCGCTTCCAAACGGCCTGTGTCGGTATCGCCGTAGCAAATGACGAAGATGGCGACGACTGGGAAATGTTGCCGCCACTGCTGACTGCAGTAGGCGTCAATGACCAGACCGAACGTCCACACTTCCTGTTTCAGGACGGCAAATACTATTTGTTCACCATCAGCCATAAATTCACTTATGCCGACGGTGTGACCGGTCCGGACGGGGTGTACGGTTTCGTCGCGGATTCGCTCTTCGGCCCTTACGTGCCACTGAACGGTTCCGGTCTGGTGCTGGGCAACCCCTCTTCCCAGCCATTTCAAACCTATTCACATTACGTGATGCCTAACGGCCTGGTGACTTCGTTCATCGACACCGTACCCACAAAGGAAAGCGACACCGGAATGCAGTACCGGGTCGGCGGCACTGAAGCGCCGACAGTGGGCATCAAGGTGAAAGGGCAGCAGACTTTCGTGGTGGCCGAATATGACTATGGTTACATTCCCCCGATGATTGATGTAACGCTGAAATAGTATCGAAGCAATATAGGGCCTTCAGGCACCGGGTTTGAATTCGATAACAAACACGTTGTGGATATGATCGAGATATCCGCGCCTGACTCACTGCGACTTGATCGGGAGCCGCATTGAACAATGCGTAACATCGACCCTTCGGAACTGGCTGCAAGGATGCAGCCAGTAACGGGTCTTCTCCCTGGCATCAGCCTGTTCAATCGCCACGCCAAGGAGCAAGCATTCGGCAACACATCGCTCACTCCCTCCAGCACCTGCCCCGCTAAGATTTCCTGACACCGCGCGCACAACGGTGATTGACTGAAATCTTGTGGGGGCCTAGGGTGTTTACGTCGTTTACAATGTATACACCTTCACAGGAGAGCCGCGATGGCCTCGCCCGTTTTGTCCTTTCGAGTCGAAGAGAATCTTGCCCAGCAACTGGATCAGCTTGCAGCAGCGACCGATCGTGACCGTCAGTACCACCTCAAGCGCGCACTGGTGCGTTATGTAGAAGCCGAATCCTGGCACCTGCAAGCAATCAGCGAAGGTATTGCCGATGCCGATGCTGGAAAATTGACCGATCTGGACGCCGTGAAGGCTAAGTGGGCAAATCGTGCCGAGAGTCGCACTGACCGAGAGAGCTGAGAGTGACCTGGACGCCATTCATGAACACTATTGCGGGCTGATTGGCACAACCGCTGCCAACGATGTGGTGACAAGCATCCTCAACACCTTTGGCCAACTTGAACTGTTCCCCGGCTCCGGGCGTCCTTCACTGGTACCGGATATACGTGAACTTGTTCTGAATCAGCTTCCATTTGTTGCACCTTATCGCCTGGCACTCGGCCAAGTGCAGATCCTGCGAATATTGCATGAACGAACCGAGCGTAATCAGGAGTGGTGACACTCTATGCAATCGGAGCGGGTGCACAAGACAAACAGCCCCTCCCATAAGCGAACATGGGAGGGGCCGTCAACCCGCCTCAAAACCGCGAAACACGGTGCATCGCATCCGCCAGATAGCGCATTGCAATCCGGTCATTCTCCGATAACGCTCGATACTGCTCGACGAGTTTCACCTCCTCCGAGCTGAGCCGGCGCGACCTTCGCGAGAGGCTCAAGCCTGAGAAAATCCCTAAAAACCCGATGCTGCCTTGCGCTTTTTCCATGGACGATGTCCCTCTGCACGTGAACTGAAACTTCAGATACCTCATCGCCCTGTTCCTGTTTCAACCATCTATGGCACTTGCGTGAGTCCGGCTGAACGTTCACCGGCCTCAAGGGCAAAGACCGGTCATGAGCCTAAGAATAGGAACAAAAAAACGTTTGCGAGCTGTTTTTAGAGTAATTAGTCAAATAAATGAAAACACTTATTTGAAACGCTATGTTGATTTGAAAAACAGATGAATATCCTCGGGCTCCAGCTGATACAGCTGCGGGTCCGGCGTGTCGAGCAGCGCGCAACCCTGACGCCGATAAAAGTCCACGGTATTGCGTGACGGCGTGGCTGATACATAAAGCGCCTCGGTGCCCGTTGCCATAGCCTGCTGGCATGCAAGGCGGAACAACCGCTGCCCAAGTCCCAGGCCACGGTAATCGCGGCTGACGTGCAAGAACTTCAGTTGCAGCAACGACAGCCCGGCGTTGTGGATAATCTCGCAGTCGACAACAGCAGCGGCCACCAGCGTTTCGCCATCGAACACGCCATACAGCCAGCCACCGCGTTCGTAACATGCCTGCAAAATCTCTTCGTCACGCTCGGCCTCGCCCGCAGGCCAGCCACTGACCACCTCATGCTGCGGATAGAGCAACAATTGGCCGTCCTGTACGCGGTAGAACTCATCGATCACTTCGCGTCGATCAATGTGTTTGAGCAGACGAATATCGCCCGAAACAAGGCGCCGCTCGCTGAGCCTGCGGGTTCTCCTGAATGATCTGCGGGTATTTTCCATGAAGCGCACACTCATCATTTTCGAGTTATTTCGAACGCTTTATCTTATTCGGCATCTGTTTAAAATCCGATGCGTTTGGCCGAAGGCTTGTCCGAACCTCACATTTTGATCCGAATCGCAGCCAGGAACGCCGCGGGATCGTCCACGACAGGTTGTCCTATGCACCGCAGGAATTTGCTCAAAGCCTCCATGGCCATCGCTGCCTACACCGGCCTTTCGGCCACTGGATTGTTGGCCGCGCGGGCCTGGGCCGGTACGGCCGATGGCGAGGCCCAGACCTTCGACTTCGAGGCGTTGCAGGCACAAGCCAAGCAACTGGCCAGCAGTGGTTATGCCGACACCAAACAGGTGTTGCCGCCGACGCTGGCGAACATGACGCCGCAGCAATTCAACGCGATTCAGTACGACGCCAGACATTCGCTGTGGAATGACTTGAACGGGCAACTCGACGTGCAGTTCTTCCACGTCGGCATGGGCTTCAAGCAACCGGTGCGCATGTACAGCGTCGACCCCAAGACCCGTCAAGCGCGGGAGGTGCATTTCCACCCGTCGCTGTTCAATTACCAGAACAGCGGCGTCGATACCGCGCAGCTCAAGGGCGACCTGGGCTTTGCCGGGTTCAAGCTGTTCAAGGCCCCGGAGCTGGATAAACATGACGTGGTGTCGTTCCTCGGYGCCAGCTACTTCCGTGCGGTGGATAACACCGGCCAGTACGGTTTGTCGGCCCGYGGCCTGGCAATCGAYACCTAYGCCAARAAGCGTGAAGAGTTTCCRGACTTCACCAAGTTCTGGTTCGAAACCCCGGACAAGGACAGCACCCGTTTCGTGGTCTATGCCCTGCTCGACTCACCGAGTGCCACCGGTGCCTACCGCTTTGACATCGACTGCCAGGCCAATCAGGTGGTGATGACCATCGACGCGCACGTCAACGCGCGCACGGCCATCGAGCAACTCGGTATCGCGCCGATGACCAGCATGTTCAGTTGCGGCACTCACGAGCGGCGCATGTGCGACACCCTTCACCCGCAGATCCACGACTCGGATCGGCTGGCCATGTGGCGCGGCAACGGCGAGTGGATCTGCCGCCCGCTGAATAACCCGGCGACCCTGCAATTCAACGCCTTCGCCGACACGGACCCGAAAGGCTTTGGTCTGGTACAGACCGACCATGAGTTCGACAGCTATCAGGACACCGTCGATTGGTACAGCAAGCGCCCGAGCCTGTGGGTCGAGCCGACCACCGCCTGGGGCGAAGGCTCTATCGATCTGTTGGAAATCCCGACCACAGGCGAAACCCTGGACAACATCGTGGCCTTCTGGACCCCGAAAAAACCGGTGGCCGCAGGCGACTCGCTGAGTTACGGCTACAAGCTCTACTGGAGCGCCCTGCCACCCGTTGGCACGCCGCTGGCACGGGTCAATGCCACGCGTTCGGGCATGGGCGGTTTCGTCGAAGGCTGGGCCCCCGGCGAGCACTATCCGAAAATCTGGGCGCGGCGTTTTGCGGTCGACTTCACCGGCGGCGGACTGGATCGCTTGCCTGAAGGCACCGGCATCGAACCGGTGGTCACGGCGTCGAGTGGTCAGGTCAAGGATTTCAACGTGCTGGCGCTGGATGACATCAAAGGCTATCGAATCACCTTCGATTGGGTCCCGACCGATGACAGCGTGGCACCGGTAGAACTGCGCTTGTTCATCCGCACTCATGACCGGACGTTGAGTGAAACCTGGCTGTATCAGTATTTCCCGCCTGCGCCGGACAAGCGCAAGTACCCGGATTGGCCGGCAACTTGAGATAAGTGACGTCCAGGCCGGCCCCATCGTCGGATCGCCACCCGGAGCAAGCCCGCTCCCACATTGGATTTGGGTGTACACAAAATCTGTGTTCACACCATTCAACGTGGGAGCGAGCCTGCTCGCGATGACGACAGAACAGCCGCGCAGAATCCGTCAGACAAACAAAGCCCCGGCCAAACAACCGGGGCTTTTGGTTTTTGCAGCTTCACTCAGTCCCGCAAATCCGACTCATGAATCGGCTGATCGCGGCTCGTCGCCCGTTGATACTGCGCCGGCCAGATGGCTTTGCGACCGCCCAAGTCATCATCGGCGTGCAATGGCCAGTACGGGTCGCGCAACAATTCGCGAGCCAGCAGGATGATGTCGGCCTGACAGGTGCGCAGAATGTGTTCGGCTTGCGCCGGCTCGGTAATCAATCCGACGGTGCCGGTGGCAATCCCTGACTCCTTGCGCACGCGCTCGGCAAACCGCGTCTGATAACCCGGCCCGGTCGGGATCTCCGCATTCGCCGCAGTGCCGCCTGATGACACGTCGATCAGATCGACCCCCAACGCTTTCAAGCGCCGCGCCAGTTCCACGGTTTCATCCGGGTTCCAGCCATCTTCGACCCAATCGGTGGCCGATACGCGAACGAACAATGGCAACTCTTCAGGCCAGACCGCACGCACCGCCTCGGTCACTTCCAGCACCAGACGAATGCGGTTTTCGAAAGACCCGCCGTACTGATCACGGCGCTGATTGCTCAACGGTGACAAAAACTGATGCAGCAGATAGCCGTGAGCCGCATGCACTTCAACCACTTTGAAGCCTGCGGTCAGTGCACGCTTGGCCGACTCGACGAACGCCTGAATCACCTCGGCGATCTGCGCCTCGGTCAGTGGTGTGGGGGACGTGTGTTGAGGGTCGAAGGCGATCGGCGAGGGGCCGACCGGAGTCCAGCCGCCATCCGCCGGTTTGACACTGCCATGTTTGCCCAGCCACGGCCGGTGAGTGCTGGCCTTGCGTCCGGCGTGGGCCAGTTGAATGCCGGCGACGGCGCCTTGGGCAGTGATAAAGCGGGTGATGCGTTGCAGCGGTTCGATCTGTTCATCGTTCCACAGGCCCAGGTCCTGAGCGGTGATCCGACCCTCGGCAGTGACTGCCGTGGCTTCGGTAAAAACCAGTCCGGCCCCGCCCACGGCACGGCTGCCGAGGTGGACCAGGTGCCAGTCATTGGCCAGTCCATCGACGCTGGAGTACTGGCACATTGGCGATACCGCGATGCGGTTGAGCAGGGTCAATTGACGAAGGGTATACGGTTCAAGCAGCAGACTCATGGGGCACCTCTCAAATCAGTGGGCAGGCTCCAGGGTTCTGTTTGAATAGTCGACGAGTGACAGGAAAGGATGCGGCACCCGCCCCCGCGGGTAAAAAAAATGGACAAAACGTCACAAGGCCAATCAAGCAGTGATTAGAGCCTAGTCGACATCGGGGGATGAGGCTGCGATCTTTCAGCGCGGTTCGATGTGGGCAATCATCAGCTGGACGGTTTCCTGGCCGCGGAATTCGTTGACGTCGAGCTTGTAGGCCAACTCGACCCAGCGAATGGTCGGGTTCGGCCAGACGTCGCGGTCGATGCCAAACGCGATACCGTCGAGTTTCACCGAACCGCATTCGCTTTTTAGCACCACCTTGAGGTGGCGTTCACCGACCACGCGCTGCTCGACCAACTGGAACACCCCGTGAAACAGCGGTTCCGGAAAGTGTTGGCCCCAGGGACCGGCATGGCGCAGGGCGCGAGCCAGTTCCAGGTGAAACTCTTCGACGGCCAGGGTGCCGTCCGACAACAATCGCCCGGTCAGGTCTTCTTCACGCATTTGCCGGCGAACTTCAGCGTCGAAAGCCTCGGCGAACAATGGAAAACTCGCTTCCGGTAACGTCAGGCCCGCCGCCATGGCGTGACCACCGTACTTGCTGATCAGATTCGGATGCTGCGCCGCCACCACACTCAAGGCGTCACGAATGTGAAAGCCCTGCACGGAACGGCCCGAGCCCTTGAGCATGCCGTCGCCTGCATCGGCAAAGGCGATGGTCGGACGGAAATAACGCTCTTTCATACGCGATGCGAGGATTCCGATGACACCCTGGTGCCACTCGGGATCGAACAGACACAAGCCAAACGGCATCGACTCCAGCGGCAAGTCCTTGAGCTGGGCCAACGCTTCGCGCTGCATGCCCTGCTCGATGGATTTGCGATCCTGATTCATGCCGTCGAGTTGCGCGGCCATCTCACGGGCCAGCGCCACGTCTTCGGTGAGCAGGCATTCGATGCCCAGGCTCATGTCGTCCAGACGCCCCGCCGCGTTCAGGCGCGGACCAAGGATGAACCCCAAGTCGGTCGAGGTGATGCGCGAGTGATCACGCTTGGCCACTTCGAGAATCGCCTTGATGCCCGGCCGAGCCCGGCCGGCGCGAATCCGCTCCAGGCCCTGATGCACCAGGATCCGGTTGTTGGCATCCAGTGGCACCACGTCGGCGACGCTGCCCAGCGCCACCAGATCCAGCAACTCACCGATGTTCGGCTGCGGCCTGCTCTCGTACCAGCCCAGGCTACGCAAGCGTGCACGCAACGCCATCAGCACATAGAAAATCACCCCGACCCCGGCCAGTGCCTTGCTCGGGAACTCACAACCGGGCTGGTTCGGATTGACGATGGCATCGGCCAACGGCAGCTCGTCACCGGGCAAGTGGTGATCGGTGACCAGGACCTTGAGCCCGGCCTTTTTCGCCGCCGCCACGCCCTCGACGCTGGATATGCCGTTGTCCACGGTGATCAGCAGTTGTGGCTCGCGCTGCAACGCCACCGCGACGATTTCCGGGGTCAGGCCGTAGCCGTATTCAAAGCGGTTGGGCACCAGATAATCGACGTGAGCCGCGCCGAGCAGACGCAGTCCCAACAGGCCAACGGTGCTCGCGGTAGCACCATCGGCATCGAAGTCGCCAACGATCAGAATCCGCTGACGCTGCTCCAGCGCCACCACCAGCAAGTCCACCGCCGCCTCAATGCCCTTGAGCTGTTGATAAGGGATCAAGCGCGCCAGGCTCTTGTCCAGTTCCGCCTCCGACTGCACGCCCCGCGCCGCGTATAAACGGGTCAGCAGGGGTGGAATATCACCGAGGAATGGCAGGGTGTCGGGCAATAGGCGAGGTTCAATGCGCATGGGGTGACAGGTGCTTCTCTTGAATACGTAGGATAAAACCGGGTGATGCGATCCTGCGGCGAAAAATCAGCCGCGCTCGCCGGCCAACCATTGCAGCTGGACTTCGTGTTGACCACGGTCGTCGGTGACGAAGATCGTCCCTTCGCTGATCATCACGTCCCATTTGATAACGCGGGGCATGTCCTTGGCCAGGGTTTCCAGGACTTCCTGAGGCACCGCGGCAATGTTGACGTTTTTCAGGTTTTTTACCGCAGGCACCACTTTGCCTTCCCAGACGCGCAAGCTGCCATAGGCCAACAGGCTGGTGCGTTCGGTACGACGCGAGCACCAGGTCAGGCGATCGGCGTCTGGCTGGCCGACTTCGATCCAGTGCAGCACGCGGTCATCCAGGCTCTTTTCCCACAGGGCTGGCTCATCCACTTCTGACAGACCACGGCCAAAGGACAGCTGCTCGTTGTACCAGAGGGCGTAGGCCAACAGCCGCACGGTCATGCGCTCTTCGGTTTCCGAAGGGTGGCGGGCGATGGTCTGCTTGACGCTCTCGTACACGCTGCGGTCGAGGTCGGTAAGGTTCAGTTCAAACTTGTAAGTCGTGGACGGCTGGGCCATGAACGGGCTTCTTGATACGAGGAAAGGCGGCAAGTCTAACCGATGCCGGGTCAATCAACGAATCATGACCGCCATCAAGCGTGGGCGATGCGGCTCGGGCTATGCTAAAACGCTGTATTGATTCAGTCTTTGTCCTACAGGATTACCCATGCCGCTCACTGCCAAACCCCTTGCCGGCCTGAAAATCATCGAACTTGGTACTTTGATCGCCGGGCCTTTCGCCTCGCGTATTTGTGCCGAGTTCGGCGCCGAAGTGATCAAGATCGAATCTCCGGACGGCGGTGATCCGTTGCGCAAGTGGCGCAAACTCTACGAGGGCACTTCGCTGTGGTGGTTCGTCCAGGCGCGCAACAAGAAGTCCCTGACGCTGAACCTCAAGCACCCCGACGGCCTGGCAATCCTCAAGCAATTGCTCGGCGAAGCCGACATCCTGATCGAAAACTTCCGCCCCGGCGTGCTGGAAAAACTCGGCCTGGGCTGGGAAGTGCTGCATGCGCTGAACCCGAAACTGGTGATGGTCCGTCTGTCCGGCTTTGGCCAAACCGGGCCGATGAAGGATCAACCGGGCTTCGGCGCGGTAGGCGAGTCCATGGGTGGTTTGCGTTACATCACCGGCTTCGAGGATCGACCGCCGGTGCGCACCGGAATTTCCATCGGTGACTCGATTGCCGCGCTCTGGGGCGTGATCGGCGCGCTGATGGCCTTGCGTCACCGCGAGGTCAACGGTGGTCAGGGGCAAGTGGTGGACGTGGCCTTGTACGAAGCGATCTTCGCCATGATGGAGAGCATGGTCCCGGAATTCGATGTGTTCGGGTTTATCCGCGAGCGCACCGGCAACATCATGCCCGGCATCACGCCCTCCTCCATCCACACCAGCGCCGACGGCAAGCACGTGCAGATCGGTGCCAATGGCGATGCGATCTTCAAGCGCTTCATGCAGACCATTGGCCGCGACGACCTGGCCAACGATCCAGCGCTTGCCAGCAACGACGGCCGCGATAGCCGTCGCGATGAGCTGTATGGGGTCATTGATCGCTGGGTCAGTTCGTTGCCGCTGGATGCGGTGATCGATCAGTTGAACCAGGCCGAAGTGCCAGCCAGCCGGATCTTCAGCGCCGAAGACATGTTCAGCGATCCGCAATTTCTTGCGCGGGAAATGTTCCTGCAAGCCAAGCTGCCCGATGGAAAAGACTTCAAGATGCCGGGCATCGTGCCGAAACTCTCGGAAACACCGGGCGCTTGCGAATGGGTTGGAGCGGAACTGGGTGAACATAACGTGCAGGTGTTGAGCGAGCTTGGCTATGACGTGGAACAGATCGCGCAACTGCGTGCAGATGGGGCTATCTAAACTGCAAGGGTTGTCAGCCATTCGCAGAGGCGCGGCGCACTACCTTCGTGTGCTGGGTTTCGGCACAACGCTTTCATGCCTGCTGGCAATCCCCTCGGCCGCTCAAGCCAAGGACACGTTGATCTGGTTGCTGCGCGATCTACCGCCGCTGACGATTGTCGACGGGCCGCAAAAAAACCAGGGCGTGATCGACCGGTATTTACCGCTATTGATCGCCAGCATGCCCGAGTACCAACACACGACATTTCAGGTCAACCGCGCACGCGGCATGCAAATGCTCCTGGAACCCAGCTTCACCTGCGACCCTTCGCTGCTGTGGAGCGCGGAACGGGCAAAACGGATCGTCTACTCCATCGAGGCTTATCGAGTCCCTGGCAACGGCATTGTGATACGCCATGCTGACCGCAAAGCACTTGCACCCTTCATCACCGGTAACAGCGTCGATCTGGAGCGCTTGCTGGCTCATCAGGACAAGAAACTGGGAGTGGTCGCCGAACGCAGTTACGGCCAGGTCGTTGACCGCCTGCTGCAACAGGCACCGAGCAACAGTCTGGCAGCCCATTACGGTAACGATGCCCTTGGCAGTCTGCTGCAAATGCAGCGCCTGGGTCGTTTGACCGCCCTGCTGGGGTACTGGTCGGAAATTCGTTATCAGGCGCAACAGCAAGGCATCTCGCCCGATGAGCTGGAGTTTTTCCCGATTCGCGGCACGGACAAGTACCAGTCGACTCATATTGCGTGCTCGGATACCGAGCAGGGCCGCCAGGCCATCGCTCACATCAACAAAATATTGCGCGGCTCGGGGCAGACCAGGCTGGTCGAGTTTTATGCCCAATGGCTCGACCCGAAAATGCGCAGCGAGTACCTGGAAGATGCCAAGAGGTTTTTCCAGAATGAGACACGCTGACCAAACGCCAGGCAAAAGAAACCCCGAGAAGTGGGGAAACGACTCGGGGTTAAACGTGGCCTACAAGGACCCGTACAACAAGCGACAAACACCGGAGCACAATGCCTGCTCTTGTTGATACAGGGTCTGACTAACCTGATTGCGCGAAGGTTCCCGCAAAAAACAAATCAGCTTCTGCCAGCCAGACGTTTGTCTTGCGCAACATTGCGCAGAGCCGCAATCACGCTGGGCTCAAGCCGTCCCTCGGCGATCAGCAAGTCGCGGTGCAAACCGTCGACAACGTCTGTCAGCAGCCGTTTGTCCGTGAACTGCGCCTGATTGAACTCACGCTCGACCACGATAGCGCCAGCGGTACTCTTCAATGTCACCAGGCATTCGCCATGGGCACCTGACGGGGTCAGTGTTACCTGATACGGGCTCAATGCCTCACCCAGCAATAGGCTGATACTTTCCATCTCGATCACCATTCAATAGTCCGAAAACAAAGTGCCAAGGGCGTGATAAATTACCACTGGCCCGAGAAGAAAGTTCTGAACTCGACTGACGGTATGTCGCTTTACCCTGAGTCTTCAGAGCATGCATGGGAAAGATGACAAGAAAAAAACAGTGGGTTTCAACCGCGTCAATCAGGCTCATAACGCCGCCGGCCATGGCTATCGGCCCAGCCGCCCACGACACCTCGCAGCAAACCCTCGGCGCTATAAAACGGCACCGTCCACTGATAAACATCCCTCACACCACTTTTGAACGTCAGTTGGCGCTCGGTAAATCGGGTTTTCCGACTGCCGAGTTGATCCATGATTTCCGCGTGCAGAAGCTCGGCCGTCGAAGCAGGCAAAACGTCGACCTCTGTCAGGCGTTTTCCCTGCATCTGGTCGAAGCGGGTCGACAAGTGTTCTTCATAGCTCTTGTTGCACATGATCAACCGCCCCTCCAGATCCCGTACAAACACCGGATCAGGCATGGCATCCATCAAGGCATGCTGGAACGCCAATTGGTCACCAAGCCCTTGTTCGGCTTTCAGTCGCTGCTTGATCTGCATGCTCAGCCGCTGGTTCCACAGCAGTGAAATCAGCCCGAACAGACTCGCGAAAAATACTCCCCAGCACCCCCACTGGTAGAACCTCTGCCACAGCGAGGGTGGCTGACCGGGCACCACGCCGCTGAGCCACTTCGAACGGATCGCCCGCAACTCGGCCGGAGGAAAAGCCTCGAGCGCCTTGTTGAGAATGCTCAACAGCTGTGGCTGCCCTTTGCGCAGTGCAAGATGGTCGGCCTCCCACATACCTTCGATACTTGGGCCGATCGCCAGCCGGCCTGCAGGGTACAGGTGGGCGCCCGTTTCATTTTCAATGGTGACGTCGGCTTCGCCGCTTTCGACCAGGGCGCGTGCCTCTGCGTAGGTTTTGACCGAGCGCRGCTCGATCTGCGGGTAGTCACGGCGGATACCGGCCTCCAGCGCATGCCTGGCCGGCAGCGCCAGAACCTTGCCTGAAAGATCCTCCAGCGAATCGACCGAAGCAGCTCCGGCCCGCCCGACGAACACCCAGCCAGCCCCGCCAAAGGCATGACTGAAATCCAGAAAGCCTTTGCGTTCATCGTTCACCGCCAGTGTCGTGTTCATGTCTGCCCTGCCACTTTCCAGCAGTCCGAGCAGGTGTTCGGTCGAGAATGACTCTTCATGAACAAACTCCAGCCCGGTCATCCGCGAAAGACGCTGAAGAATGTCGTTGTTCAGACCGCTCCATTGACCGTGCTCATCCTTGAACAAGTACAACGGGAACTGCACCGACGCGACGATCACTCGCCGGTGCTCGGCAATCCATTTGAGCTCGTGAGCCTCAAGCTTGAGACGGTCATGACTGTCGGCAGACCTTACGTCCAAAGCGCCGAGTTGAGCCGCCAATGCACAATGCCCAGGCCCCATGGCACTCAATAAAAATATCCAGCACAAGGCCGGTTTTAATCCACTAAAAAACCACATGCCCACTTCCTTCACGTCCACTCACCCATCCTTGAGGGGCGAAACGACGACAAGTGTGCCATGCAGAAATGAGAAAGCCCGTCAGGAGACGGGCTTCAAAATGTGACAGGTAAATCCTGTCAGAGTGGCTTGCCGCGGTTGCCATGCTGACTGACAAAGGCCTGCACGGCTTTCAGGTCATTTGGCAAAACTGTGCAGCGCTCATCTCGCTCAAACAAATCAGAAAGATGGGCAGGCAGTTCAAGCGCTTTTCCTACGCCGGCTTTTTCGACGGCTTCAGGGAATTTGACCGGATGGGCCGTTCCCAGAATCACCATCGGAATATCCAGGCTACGACGGCATTCACGCGCAGCCTTGACGCCGATGGCGGTATGCGGATCGAGCAGCTCACCGGTTTGTGCAAAGACTTCAGCGATGGTCTCGCAGGTTTGCGCATCATCCACGGCCAGCGAGTCGAACAGTTTGCGCGCTTCGGTCCAGCGCTCTTGCTCGACGCTGAAACCGCCACCTTGCTTGAAGGTGTCCATCAGGCCGGCAATCGCGGCGCCGTTGCGACCGTGCAGGTCGAACAGCAAGCGCTCGAAGTTCGACGAGACCATGATGTCCATCGATGGCGACAGCGTCGCGTGCAGGGTTTCCTTGACGTACTGATTGCCGCTCATGAAGCGGTGCAGGATGTCGTTGCGGTTGGTGGCGACGATCAACTGGTTGATCGGCAAACCCATGTTACGAGCCAGGTAGCCCGCAAAGATGTCACCGAAGTTACCGGTTGGCACCGAGAACGACACCGAGCGCGCCGGGCCGCCCAACTGCAGGGCTGCGTGGAAGTAGTAGACGATCTGGGCCATGATCCGCGCCCAGTTGATCGAGTTCACCGCCACCAGACGCGTGCCTTTGAGGAAGCTCTGGTCGGCGAAGCTCGCCTTGACCATTTCCTGGCAGTCATCGAAGTTGCCTTCGATGGCGATGTTGTGGATGTTCTCGCCGAAGATGGTGGTCATCTGTCGACGCTGCACTTCGGACACGCGGTTGTGCGGGTGCAGGATGAAGATGTCGACGTTTTCGCAGTGCTTGCAGCCTTCGATGGCGGCCGAACCGGTATCGCCCGAAGTGGCGCCAACGATGACCACGCGCTCACCGCGCTTTTCCAGCACGTAGTCGAGCAGACGACCGAGCAATTGCAGGGCGAAGTCCTTGAACGCCAGGGTCGGGCCGTGAAACAGCTCCAGCACCCATTCGTTGCTGTTCAGCTGACGCAACGGTGCCACGGCGCTGTGAGAGAACACGCCGTACGTTTCTTCGAGGATTTTCTTGAAGTCGGCATCCGGGATACTGCCGGTGACAAACGGGCGCATCACCCGGAAAGCCAGCTCGTGATATGGCAGGCCGGCCCAGGAAGCGATTTCTTCCTGGGTGAAACGTGGCAGGTTTTCCGGCACGTACAGGCCGCCGTCACTGGCCAGACCGGCCAGCAGCACGTCTTCGAAATTCAGGGCCGGTGCCTGGCCGCGGGTACTGATATAACGCATGACTGGCTCCACAATTCAGAGTTCGCAAACCCGGGCTCGCGCACGAGCCCGGTGAACAATAACGACTTAGTTCAGGTGCTCGACGCGGATCCGCACCACCGGACCGACCACGTCCGCCAGGGCCTCGAGGGCGGCGATCGCATCGTTCATGCGCTGTTCCTGCACACGGTGGGTCAGCAGGATCATTGGCACCAGGCCGTCGTGTTCTTCGACTTCCTTTTGCATGATCGATTCGATGTTGATACCACGCTGCGACAGAATGCTCGCAACCTGAGCCAGCACGCCCGGATGATCCTTGGCCTGGATGCGCAGGTAGTAGGCGCTTTCGCAGGCTTCGATCGGCAGGATCGGGTGGGCCGACAGCGAATCCGGCTGGAAAGCCAGATGCGGTACGCGGTTTTCCGGGTCGCTGGTCATGGCGCGAACCACATCCACCAGGTCGGCGATGACCGACGAAGCGGTCGGCTCCATACCGGCGCCCGCCCCGTAGAACAGGGTCGAACCGGCAGCGTCGCCGTTGACCATCACCGCGTTCATCACGCCGTTGACGTTGGCGATCAGGCGATCGGCCGGGATCAGCGTCGGGTGCACACGCAGTTCGATGCCGGCAGCGGTGCTACGCGCCACGCCCAGGTGCTTGATGCGATAGCCCAGCGCTTCGGCGTAATTCACGTCAGCGGTGGTCAGCTTGGTGATGCCTTCGGTGTAGGCCTTGTCGAATTGCAGCGGGATGCCGAACGCGATGGACGCCAGGATCGTCAGCTTGTGCGCCGCATCGATGCCTTCGACGTCGAACGTCGGATCGGCTTCGGCGTAACCCAGGGCTTGCGCCTCGGCGAGTACGTCTTCGAAGGTCCGGCCTTTCTCACGCATTTCGGTGAGGATGAAGTTGCCGGTGCCGTTGATGATCCCGGCGACCCAGTTGATGCGGTTGGCCGACAGGCCTTCGCGGATCGCCTTGATCACCGGAATGCCACCGGCTACCGCGGCTTCGAACGCGACGATCACGCCTTTCTCGCGGGCCTTGGCGAAAATTTCATTACCGTGAACGGCAATCAGTGCCTTGTTCGCGGTGACCACATGCTTGCCATTCTCGATGGCTTTGAGTACCAGCTCGCGGGCAACGGTGTAGCCGCCCATCAGCTCTATAACGATGTCGATCTCAGGGTTCGTGGCCACTTCGAAGACATCGTTGGTAATCGCAATACCGGTCGTCTGGAACTGAGGCTTTGGCGTGCGCATGGCAATTTGTGCCACTTCGATTCCACGCCCGGCACGACGAGCAATTTCCTCGGCGTTGCGCTGAAGTACGTTGAAGGTACCGCCACCGACGGTCCCTAACCCACAGATGCCTACTTTGACCGGTTTCACTGTGAACTCCCCATAAAACGGCCGACTCAAGGCCGGCCGTGGAAAACAGCCGCACAGCGTGCGGCTCTCTATTAATGGAACGCCGACTGCTGTCGCCGCTCCATGATCGTCAAAGGCTTACCGTGACGACGCAGGATTATTTCGCATCCAGTGCCAGTTTGGCGACTTGTGGTGCTGGCTGGTAGCCCGGAATCACATGGCCATCGGCCAAAACGATGGCCGGTGTACCGTTCACGCCAATCGACTGGCCCAGGGCGAACTGTTTGGAAACCGGGTTGGCGCACTTGGCAGCCTTGATTTCCTTGCCATTGACCATGTTGTCCATCGCCGCTTTTTTGTCAGCCGAGCACCAGACCGCTTGCAGTTGCTCATCACCCGGCGAGCCGAGGCCCTGGCGCGGGAAAGCAACATAGCGCACTTCGATGCCCATTTTGTTCAATGCAGGCACTTCGGCGTGCAATTTGTGGCAGTACGGGCAGGTGGTGTCGGTGAATACGGTGATGTGGGTCTTGGTTTCGCCAATCGCCGGGTAAACCACGGTTTCAGCAACCGGAATACCGTTGATCAGCTTGGAGATACCCAGACGCTCGGCCTTTTCGGTGAGGTTGACCGGTTTGCCGTCCTTGAGCTGGAACACATAGCCCTGAACGATGTACTGGCCGTCGGCGCTCGCGTACAGCACGCGGCTGCCCTTGAGCTTGACTTCGTAGAGACCGGCCAACGGGCTGGCACTGATGGACTCGATCGGGGTGTCGAGCTGGAGGGTTTCCAGGCTTTTACGGATGGCTTTATCAGCCGCATCATCGGCGATGGCAAAGGTGCTGACCAACGCAATGGCTGCGGCGGCGAAAATCTGGGTCAGACGCATGGGGACTCCTGAAGGCGGGCAAATGGGTCGACTAGAACGCCGGTACTGAAACACTGGGTCATAACCGCCCATCGTGCAAACCAGCAAAGCCTACCACATAAGGCCCGCGTGGCCGAATGCGCCTGACACAAGTCACACATTTGCCAATCAGTGCAGAACCGCTCTTGTAGCAGCTGGCGCAGCCTGCGTTCGGCTGCGCAGCAGTCGTCAATTCTGTATCCGGGGTGTGACTGAAACACCGCGGCGTCTGCTACAGAGATATGCTCAACCGCGTGGGTGGTGTTTGGCGTGCAGGTCTTGCAAACGGGCACGCGCAACGTGGGTGTAGATCTGGGTGGTCGAGAGATCGCTATGGCCGAGCAACATCTGCACCACCCGCAAATCGGCGCCGTGGTTGAGCAGATGTGTGGCGAAGGCGTGGCGCAAGGTGTGCGGCGACAGGGACTTGCCGATCCCGGCGACTTTGGCCTGGTGTTTGATGCGATGCCAGAAGGTCTGGCGGGTCATCTGCTCGCCACGCAGACTCGGAAACAGCACATCGCTGGGCCGCCCCCCCAGCAATTCGCTACGCCCGTCACGCAGGTAGCGCTCGACCCAGACAATCGCCTCCTCCCCCATCGGCACCAGTCGTTCCTTGCTGCCCTTGCCCATGACCCGCAGCACGCCCTGGCGCAGATTGATCTGCTCGAGCGTCAGGCTGATCAGCTCGGTGACCCGCAGGCCGCAGGCATATAGCACCTCCAGCATGGCGCGATCACGCTGGCCGATTGCTTCGCTCAGGTCTGGTGCGGCGAGCAAGGCTTCCACGTCCGCTTCCGACAACGACTTGGGCAATGGCCGGCCAAGTTGCGGCATATCGACACGCAGTGTGGGGTCGACGGCGATCAGCTTTTCACGCAGCAAATAGCGATAGAACCCACGCACACCTGAAAGAAACCGGGCAGTAGACCGGGGCTTGTAGTTTTGTTCGAGGCGCCAGGCCAGGTGATCGAGGATCAGCTCGCGCCCGGCGTTGAGCAGTTCCAGGCCCTTCTCCTGCAACCAGCCGTTGAACAGGGCCAGGTCGCTGCGATAAGCGTCACGGGTGTTATCGGACAAGCCTTTCTCCAACCACAGGGCGTCGAGAAACTGGTCTATCAATGGATGGTCGATGGCAGGCATAAAGGCTCAAGCAAGACAGGCAACAACGGGAAGGTGGCGAACAGTCTTTCATAGCATGGCCGCTCGCGAAACCATTGCACTTTCAGGGAGAGGAATAAATGACGGGCAACAAAAAAGCAGCCCGTAGGCTGCTTTTTTCTGCATCGGAAGCTGGACTTAAACCAGTTTTTCCTTGATGCGGGCTGCTTTACCCGACAGATCGCGCAGGTAGTACAGCTTGGCTTTACGTACGTCACCGCGACGCTTGACAGCCATGCTGTCGATTTGCGGGCTGTAGGTCTGGAAAGTACGCTCTACGCCAACACCGTTGGAGATTTTACGAACAGTGAAAGCACTGTTCACACCACGGTTACGCTTGGCGATTACTACGCCTTCGAACGCTTGCAGACGCGAACGGTCGCCTTCCTTCACTTTCACCTGAACGACAATGGTGTCGCCCGGGGCAAAGGTAGGGATCTCTTTGGTCATCTGCTCTGCTTCGAGTGCAAGGATGATTTTGTTAGTCATGCTGTGCTCCTAAGGTAAATCGTCGGATCTACCATCGATACGTTGTTAACTATCGTCCCGCTCGCGGATGTATTCCTCGAGCAGCTTCTTCTCTTCTCCAGAAAGCGAGCGGCTTTCCAGAAGATCGGCGCGTCGTTCAAAGGTCCTACCAAGGGACTGCTGTAAACGCCAACGCCGGATATGCGCGTGATTGCCACTCAGCAACACGTCGGGAACACGCTGATCCGCATACACCTCAGGTCGGGTGTAGTGCGGGCAATCCAGCAGACCATCCGTAAAGGAATCTTCCTCGGCGGAGTCCGCATGCCCTAAAGCTCCAGGCAGCAGTCGTGTAACCGCATCGATCAGGACCATCGCCGGCAGCTCGCCGCCAGACAGTACATAGTCGCCAATCGACCACTCTTCATCGACATGAGCGTCAATAAAACGCTCGTCAATGCCTTCATAGCGGCCGGCAATCAGGATTAATGCTTCCTCATTCGCCAACTCGCGTACCGCCGACTGAGTCAGTTGACGGCCTTGGGGCGACAGGTAAATCACCTTCGCCGCCTCCCCGGCTGCTGCCTTGGCCTGAACCAGAGCATCTTCCAGGGGCTTGATCTTCATCACCATGCCCGGACCACCGCCAAATGGGCGATCGTCCACAGTGTGATGTCGATCCGTTGTGTAGTCTCGCGGATTCCAACAGGTCAGCTGCAAGAGCCCCTGTTTCACCGCACGACTGGTGATGCCGTAGTCGCTGATGGCGGAAAACATCTCGGGAAACAAACTGATCACTTCGACGCGCAAGTTAGCCACGCTTAGAAGTCCGCGTCCCAATCCACCTTCATCTCGCCCGCTGCGAGGTCGACGGCCAACACGCATTGCTCCGTATAGGGCAACAGGCGTTCGCGATCATCCAGGCTGCCAGCGCAAGGCTTGACCACCATGACATCGTTCGAGCCAGTCTCCAGCAGGTGATCGATCTTCCCGAGCAATTGCCCGAGGTGGTCGATGACCTTCAGACCTTCCAGCTGGTACCAGTAGTACTCGCCGTCGGTCAGATCAGGAAACAGGTTACGCGGCACGCAGATTTCAAAACCGGCCAGAAGACGAGCTTCTTCGCGGTCATCGAGACCTTTGAGCTTTGTGACCAGAAACTTGCCGCCTTGTACGCGGCCGCTGACCAGCTCTACCTGCCGTACATCGCCTTCGCGCTTGAGCGTCCAGGTTTTGTAGTCCAACAGGTTTCCAATCGGATCAGTAAAGGAAAAGACCTTCACTTCGCCGCGAACGCCATGAATAGAATAAATCTTGCCGATAACGATCAAATCATCAGCGATTGCTGGCGTCGCGTTCATATCGCTCAGGCCGCAGCCTTAGAAGCGTCCTTCAGCAACTGAGCAACGCGCTCAGAAGGTTGTGCACCAACGCTCAGCCAGTAGGCTACGCGCTCTTGGTTCACGGACAGGCGGACTTCTTGACCACGAGCGATCGGGTTGAAGAAACCAACTTGTTCTTTGTGCGAACCGTCGCGTGGGTTGCGGCTGTCGGTCACGGTCAAGTGGTAGAACGGGCGCTTTTTGGAGCCGCCAAGGGCAAGACGGATTGTTAGCATGTGAACATAGTTCCTGTAGTCGGTGCTGCAAATCTAAATGCACAGCGGGCATAGGTGCCCGAAAGGCCGCATATTCTAAGGAATATCCGGACTTTTGCAAATGTCTTTTTCCGGCACCTGTCAGTGTGCCATCCAGATTTGCTATAGAGCCGTTGCGAACAACGGCGAGTCAGCTCCCGCCAATGCGGGCTTGCTGTGGGTCCCACGTCCGTGTGGGGCCGCGCCGACATGAATGCCGACGCGAATTTTTTACATCTTGGGCATGCCGCCGCCGGGCAACATACCGCCCATGCCGCGCATCATTTTGGCCATTCCGCCTTTGGCGGAGAACTTCTTCATCATCTTCTGCATCTGCTTGTGCTGCTTGATCAAGCGCCCGATGTCCTGCACCTGGGTGCCGGAACCCATGGCGATCCGACGCTTGCGCGAACCGCTGATCAGCTCAGGGTCGCGGCGCTCGGCCGGGGTCATGGAGTTGATGATGGCTTCCATCTGCTTGAATTGCTTCTCTGCCGCACCCTGGGCATTGCCCATTTGCGCCAGATTGACCCCGCCGATGTTCGGCAGTTTGTCCATGAGCCCGCCGAGGCCGCCCATGTTCTTCATCTGTTGCAGCTGATCGCGGAAGTCTTCGAGGTCGAAGCCTTTGCCCTTTTTCAGCTTCTTGGCCAGCTTGTCGGCCTTTTCCTTGTCGAGGGTCTGTTCGGCCTGCTCGATCAGGCTGAGTACGTCGCCCATGCCGAGGATGCGCGAAGCGATCCGCTCCGGGTGGAACGGTTCGAGGGCTTCGGTCTTCTCGCCCATACCGATGAACTTGATCGGCTTGCCAGTGATCGCACGTACCGACAGCGCGGCACCGCCACGGGCGTCACCGTCAACCTTGGTCAGGATCACACCGGTCAGCGGCAGCGCGTCGCCAAAGGCCTTGGCCGTGATGGCGGCGTCCTGGCCGGTCATGGCGTCGACCACGAACAGCGTTTCGACCGGTTTGATCGCGGCGTGCAGGGCCTTGATCTCGCCCATCATCTCTTCGTCGATGTGCAGGCGACCGGCAGTATCGACGATGACCACGTCGATGAATTTCAGTCTCGCTTCTTTAATGGCCGCTTCGGCGATGTCGACCGGCTTCTGGCTCAGGTCGGACGGGAAGAACGTCACACCGATGTCGTTGGCCAGGGTTTCCAGCTGCTTGATCGCGGCCGGGCGGTAAACGTCCGCCGACACCACCATGACCGACTTCTTCTTGCGCTCTTTGAGGAAGCGCGCCAGCTTGCCAGCGGTGGTGGTTTTACCGGCACCTTGCAAACCAGCCATCAAAATGACGGCAGGCGGCACGGCGCTCAGGTTCAAGTCTTCGTTGGCTGCGCCCATCAGGCTTTCGAGTTCGGCCTGGACAATCTTCACGAAGGCCTGGCCCGGCGTCAGGCTGCGCGACACCTCGGTGCCGACAGCACGCTCCTTCACCGAGTTGACGAAGTCTTTGACCACCGGCAAGGCGACGTCGGCTTCGAGCAACGCCATGCGCACTTCGCGCAGGGTGTCTTTGATATTGTCCTCGGTCAGCTTGGCCTTGCCAGTGACATGGCGCAGCGTCTGCGAGAGACGGTCGGTTAAGTTTTCAAACATGCGCGATCCTTTCAGGCCCTATGGAGACCGAGGTAATGGCGGCCCAGACCGTGAAAAACATGTGCTCGGCGAGCCTGCGGCGTGGGCAGGTCGCGGATTATAGCGAAGACTGCGTCTGGCGCACACCCGCCGTCTGGTTGAGTGGTCTTTCGTGTCATGTCGGTTGTATGCCAAACTCAGCCTCTTTCGGGCTTGCCTAACAGGATTTATGCTCCCTTTGTCACCCAGTTTGCTCAGCACCCTCGCCGCCGCTTGCTTGTACGCCGCTGCGACTCTCTATCAAGGCACTCGTCTGGCCCAAGGCGCCAAGGCGAACAAACGCCTGCTGGTCTCGCTCGGCATCCTTGCCGTGCTGGCCCACAGCGCGAGCCTCCTCACCCACCTGATGACGCCGACTGGCCTGGGCCTGGACTTTTTCAGTGCCGCCAGCCTGATCGCCGCAGCCGTCATCGCGCTGACGCTGCTGGCCTGCTCACGGATCCCGGTCGAAAACCTGCTGGTGTTGCTGTTCCCGCTGGGGATGACCACGGTGCTGCTGGCGCAGTTCGCACCCTCGGGCACCGTGCAGGTGATCGACGAAGAACCTGGGATTCTTGCGCATATCCTGCTGTCGATCCTCGCCTATGGCATGTTCACCATCGCGGTGTTCCAGGCTTTGCTGCTGTTGGTCCAGGACCACCAGCTCAAGCACAAGCACCCGTCCGGCCTGATCAAGAATTTTCCACCACTGCAAACCATGGAAAGCCTGCTGTTCGGTTTTCTCTGGGCCGGCTGGACCCTGTTGTCGCTGTCGCTGATCTCCGGCTGGCTGTTCGTCGAAAACCTGTTCGCCCAGCATCTGGTGCACAAAACCCTGCTGGCATGCCTGGCCTGGATCGTGTTCAGTGTGTTGCTGTGGGGCCGCAATCGTCTTGGCTGGCGCGGCCACAAGGCCATTCGCTGGACCCTCGCCGGTTTCTGCCTGCTGATGCTGGCCTATTTTGGCAGCAAGCTGGTCCGCGAATTCATCCTGCACATCTGACGGGTATTCGCTATGGATAACCTGCCCATAGGGCCGCTGCTCGCCGTGCTGGCCCTGCTGATCTTATGGTCAGGGCTGTTCACCGCCATCGAAGCCGCACAGCAGCATCTATTGACCCAGCGGACCGCCTCGCGCTCCGGCGACAAGCCGGTGGCAAAACTCAACTTCCCGCTCAACAGCCTGATCCTCTGCAATACCCTGTGCCGCGCACTGGTGGTGGTCATCAGCACGCTGCTGGCGATTTTCGGCTGGGCTGAAAAAGGTCCATGGCTCGCCTGCCTGAGTGCCACTGCTGCGCTACTGGTATTTGCCGAATACCTGCCACGCACCCTCGCCAGCCGTTATCCGGACGCCATTCTGGCGCTGGGCAACACCCTGCTCGGCGTGCCGCTGAAAATAATTTACCCGGCCGCCTGGCTGCTCGGCGGCATCAGCCAATTACTGCTCAAGCCGTTCGCACGCAAGGTCAAGGTCGTCCAGCAAAGCGAAGACGAGCCACCTGCCCTGCAGAACAACGACACCGACCACGAACACCCGACCTGCCGACCACACGCGCTGTCGGGCATTCATGCGCTGGATAACATCACCGTCAACGACATCCTGGTGCCGCGCAGCGAAGTCGACGGGATCAATCTGGACGACTCGATCGAGGAAATCATCGAACAGCTGCGCGCCAACAAACGCACGCGCCTGCCGGTGTTTCACAGCGATATCAACCAGGTCGAAGCGGTACTCAATACCCGACAGATCCGCCATTTGCTGCCCGACGCCAGTCTGACCAAAGACGCCTTGCTGGCGGCGTGCCACGAACCTTACTTCGTCCCGGAAAGCACCCCGCTGCAACTGCAATTGCTGAATTTTCACAAGCAGCAGCGCCGCCTGGGCATGGTGGTCGACGAATACGGTGAAGTAGAAGGCATCGTCACCCTGGAAGACATTCTCGAAGAAATCGTCGGCGAATTCGAAAGCCAGCACAGCCTCGACAACCCGCACATTCACCCGCAGGCCGACGGCCGGTTGGTGATCGAGGGTGCAGCCTCGATTCGCGAACTGAACAAGAGCCTCGGCTGGCACCTGCCGAGCGACGGCCCGAAAACCCTCAACGGGCTGGTCACCGAGGCACTGGAAACCATTCCAGACAGCGCGGTGTGCCTGAAAATCGGGCGTTATCGCCTGGAAATCCTCGAAACCGAAGACAACCGCGTCAGCCGGGTATTGATCTGGCACGTAGCCGCTGGCGAGGCCACAAGCCTGCGCTCGATGGCAAAACCGCTGTAGAACCCACATCCCTGGGTGTTTCAACCATAATAATTCGCTCCACAGGAGCACATGACTGTCAGGGATTACCGCATGACTACCAGCACCACTTACAGCGACGCTGTGCCTGCCCAACCGACGAACTCCACTACGCGAGTCGCAACGGCCAGTTTTATTGGCACCGCCATCGAGTTCTACGACTTCTACGTCTATGCCACCGCCGCCGCGCTGGTGATCGGCCCGGTGTTCTTTCCGCAGACCTCCGGCACCGCCCAGATGCTCTCGGCCTTCCTGACCTTCGGTATCGCGTTCCTGGCCCGCCCCTTGGGCTCGGCGCTGTTCGGCCACTTTGGCGATCGTATCGGGCGCAAATCCACCCTGGTCGCGTCCTTGCTGCTGATGGGCGTCTGCACCACGCTGATCGGCGTGCTGCCGGGTTACGAGAGCATTGGCGCCTGGGCACCGATCCTGCTTTGTGTGTTGCGCTTCGGCCAGGGCCTTGGACTGGGCGGTGAATGGGGCGGTGCAGCATTGCTCGCCACCGAAAACGCACCAAAGGGCAAACGCGCCTGGTTCGGCATGTTCCCGCAACTCGGCCCTTCTATCGGTTTTCTCGCGGCTAACGGATTGTTCCTGACCCTGGCGATGACCCTGAACGACGAGCAATTTCGCTCCTGGGGCTGGCGGATTCCGTTCCTGCTCAGCGCCGTGCTGGTGATGGTCGGCCTGTATGTGCGCCTGAAACTGCATGAAACGCCGGTCTTCGCCAACGCGATGGCACGTCAGGAACGGGTGAAGATCCCGCTGGTCGAGCTGTTCAGCCAATACTGGGCACCGATGCTGTTGGGTGCAGCGGCGATGGTCGTCTGCTACGCGCTGTTTTACATCTCGACGGTGTTTTCCCTGAGTTACGGTGTTTCGACCCTGGGTTACAGCCGCGAAACCTTCCTCGGCCTGCTGTGCTTCGCCGTGCTGTTCATGGCCGCAGCCACACCGCTGTCGGCGTGGGCCAGTGACCGTTTCGGGCGCAAACCGGTGCTGATCATCGGTGGCGTGCTGGCGATTCTCTCGGGCTTCACCATGGAACCGCTGCTGACCCACGGTACGACCTGGGGTGTGGCACTGTTCCTGTGCATCGAGCTGTTCTTGATGGGCGTGACGTTCGCCCCGATGGGCGCGTTGCTGCCAGAGCTGTTCCCCACCCGCGTGCGTTATACCGGCGCGTCGGCGGCCTACAACCTGGGCGGCATTGTTGGCGCTTCGGCGGCACCGTTCTTCGCGCAGAAGCTGGTGGCGATGGGTGGATTGAGTTGGGTTGGCGGGTATGTGTCAGTGGCAGCGGTGATCAGCCTGATCGCGGTGCTGTGCCTGAAAGAGACGCGGCATAACGACCTGAATCAGGTCTCTTAAAGCAAGAGCATCGCGAGCAGGCTCGCTCCCACATTAGATTTCGGGTCTACACACAATCTGTGCCCAACCGAAAATCCTGTGGGAGCGAGCCTGCTCGCGATAGACGCGCCTCGGTTTACAGCTCTACAACGACAGCTTGGGAAGCGCGGGTCGCTTTGGCCCGGGCGGCCTCGATCGACTCGTCACGAGCCAGGGCAACGCCCATCCGGCGCTGGCCGTTGACTTCCGGCTTGCCAAACAGGCGCAGTGCCGTATCCGGCTCGGCCAGGGCGGCACCCAGGTTGGCGAAAGCGGTCTGGGTCGACTGCCCTTCCACCAGAATCACTGCCGACGCCGACGGGCCGAACTGACGGATCAACGGGATCGGCAGGCCGAGAATCGCCCGTGCATGCAAGGCGAACTGCGACAGGTCCTGAGAAATCAGGGTCACCAGACCGGTGTCGTGCGGGCGCGGCGAGACTTCGCTGAACCACACCTGATCTCCCTTGATGAACAACTCAACACCAAACAGACCACGGCCACCCAGGGCTTCGGTCACGGCTTTGGCCACGCGCTCGGATTCCGCCAGCGCAATCGGGCTCATCGCTTGCGGCTGCCAGGACTCCTGATAGTCGCCCTTCTCCTGACGATGGCCGACCGGTGCACAGAATGTGGTGCCGCCGATGTGGCGAACGGTGAGCAAGGTGATTTCGTAGTCGAAGTCGATGAAGCCTTCGATGATCACCCGACCTTTACCGGCACGACCACCTTCCTGCGCGTAATCCCAGGCTTTCTGCACGTCATCGACGCTGCGCAGCAGGCTCTGGCCTTTGCCCGAGGAACTCATGACCGGCTTGACCACGCATGGGAAGCCCAGGTCGTCGACCGCCTTGCGGTAATCTTCGAAGGTATCGGCGAAGTGGTACGGCGAGGTCGGCAGGTCCAGCTCTTCAGCGGCCAGACGACGGATGCCTTCACGGTTCATGGTCAATTGCGCGGCGCGAGCGGTCGGGATCACGGTGAAGCCTTCGGCTTCCAGCTCGACCAGCGTGGCGGTGGCGATGGCTTCGATTTCCGGCACGATGAAGTGCGGTTTCTCGGCTTCGATCACGGCACGCAAGGCCGCGCCGTCGAGCATGTTGATCACGTGGCTGCGATGCGCCACCTGCATCGCCGGCGCGTTGGCGTAACGATCCACGGCAATCACTTCAACGCCCAGGCGTTGCAGCTCGATCACCACTTCCTTGCCCAACTCACCACAGCCACACATCAATACGCGGGTCGCAGTTGGCGACAATGGAGTTCCGATACGGGTCATCTCAGGTCCTCAAAGGAGCGGATCATCGAGGGATGCGGCGCCAGGCGCGCATCCCTTAGGGAGAAAGCGCGGCATTTTACATGAACCTGAGGGTTTGGCTCAGCTTGCCAGCGCGTTCTTGCGCAAACGCCAGGCCATGGCCAGCCAGACGATGGTCACACCGGCGAATTTCGAGCCCAGGGCGGTGAGGATCACACCCGGCGTCAGGGCATCGATCATGCCGAAGAAAATGAAGGTATCCAGCGGAATGCTCAGCGCCGAACTTATCCACAGACGGTCGTGCAACGGACGCTTGGTGATGCTGAACACCAGCCAGTCAATGCACTCCGAAACGGCGAAGGCAATGGCGCTGGCCAGGGCGATGGAGGGATCGGAGGTGAGGTAGGACAGAACCAGCGCCGCCAGCATCGCTGCCAGCGCGCCGTGACCGAAACGGGTTTGCACCATGTCGCGCAGCACAAATACCAGGCCACCCCAGGCCGACCAGATGATGTCCAGGTGCGGGGCAGTGGAAAAGGCGTAGTTGATCAGCACGACACTGCTGATGTAAGCGATCAGGAAGAACATGGCGCGCGGAGATACCTGTCAATTTTGTGCACAGGGTACGTTAGGGGATGGGGTTGGGCCAAGTGAGGTATTGCCCGTGATGGCCTCTTCGCGAGCAGGCTCGCTCCCACATTAATTCAGTGTCGATCACAACAATGCGGCAACATCGATCAAGTGTGGGAGCGAGCCTGCTCGCGATAAAGTGCGCAGCACTTTCAAAGTACAGCTCAATTGCCCGGTTTTGCCCCAATCATCCAAAGCAACCCACTCGATTTGGCCCGTTCATGACACAACCCCAGCACCTTGCGGCGTTCGTCGTTGTCCATGCGGCTCCAGCGGGTGATCTCCTCCACCGTGCGTTGGCAGCCGGTGCAGATATCGTCCTCATCCAGTGCGCAAATGTTCACGCACGGTGAGCGTACGGGTCTTTCGCTGTCGTTCATTGTTCCTGCTCGACCAGATCGCGGGCATAGCGCTGCGAGTTATGCACATAGTGGGCGGCGCTGGCTTCGAGCATTTTCTTCTGCGGCTCGGTCAGTTCACGTACTACCTTGCCCGGCGAGCCCATGACCAGCGAACCGTCAGGGATTTCCTTGCCTTCGCCGATCAGCGAGTTGGCGCCAATGATGCAGTTCTTGCCGATTTTCGCGCCGTTGAGGATCACCGCGTTGATGCCGATCAGGCTGTAATCGCCCACCGTGCAGCCGTGCAACATGGCGTTGTGGCCGATAGTCACACCAGTGCCGATAGTCAGCGGGTAGCCCATGTCGGTGTGCATCACCGTGCCATCCTGCACGTTGCTGTTCTTGCCGATCAGGATCAGCTCGTTGTCGCCGCGCAACACCGCGTTGAACCAGACGTTGGCGCCCTCTTCCAGCTTGACCTTGCCCACCAGCACGGCATTAGGTGCGACCCAGCTCTGCGGGTGGGTTTCGACGCGGGCGTCGCCCAGGCGGTATTTCATCTTATTGTCCTCAAGGCCAGGCAGGCTCACTTGCACAACGCAGGGTTCACGCCATACGCGCGATGGTTTCAAATATTGATAAAGCTTTTCGGGGGTTGATGCAGGCTGATCTGCGCGTCATAGAGCAGGTTGATCAGCTCGACGATCATGATCGCCGTCAGGCCCCAGATCTTGTATTCGCCGAAACGGTAGCTCGGCACATACCAGCTGCGGCCCTGGTAATCGATGCGGTGCGTGTGTTCACGCGGGTCCTTGCGGAAGAACTCCAGCGGTACGCTGAACACCGCGGCAATTTCGGCATCGTTGGCCCGGTACTCGACGAAGTCTGGAATCACCCCGACGTAAGGCGTGACCTTGATCCCATGCAGGGAGATCAACGGGCTCAACGGACCGATCACTTCCACCAGGCCGGGTGGCAGGCCGATTTCTTCTTCGGCTTCACGCAACGCGGTGAAAATAAGGTCCGGGTCTTCCGGATCGCGTCGCCCGCCAGGAAAGGCCACTTCACCGCCATGGGTCGAGAGCCCGCTGGCGCGCAGGGTCAGAACCAGCTCCGGTTCATCACTGCGGGTGATAGGCACCAGGACCGCGGCCTCCGGAAAACGCAGGTCGGTTTCCAGCGTGCGCGGCGTGTGGTTGCTTACCCGATGCAGTAGCTCATCCAGCATGAGTGCTCTCGATTTGTTAGCTACCTTGCATCATGCACCAAACACATCGACCGCCCAACCCCCTGAACCATGGCATGTCGCTAAACGACAACTTGCCGACAGATACCGCCGCACGCCAAGATAGGCGCAGCATTTTCGGAAGCCCAGCATGAAATTCTGCAGCCAGTGCGGTAACCCGGTCACCCAACGCATTCCCGAAGGCGACTCGCGCCTGCGGTACGTCTGCGACCAGTGCCAGACCATCCATTATCAGAACCCGAATATCGTCGCTGGTTGCCTGCCAACCTGGGGCACTCAGGTGCTGTTATGCCGGCGCGCCATCGAACCGCGCCGCGGTTACTGGACCTTGCCGGCCGGCTTCATGGAAAACGGTGAAACCATCGAACAGGCGGCCATTCGCGAAACCGCCGAAGAAGCGTGTGCACGGGTGCGCAACCTGAACATCTATACACTGATCGATGTGCCGCACATCAGCCAGGTGCACGTTTTCTTTCGCGCAGAGCTGGTGGACCTGGACTTTGCCGCGGGCGAAGAAAGCCTGGAGGTGAGGCTTTTCGAAGAAGCTGACATCCCGTGGTCGGAGCTGGCTTTCCGCACGGTCGGCCGTACCCTAGAATGCTTCTATGCAGACCGTCGGATAGAACATTTTCCTGTGCGTTCCGAGTCCATTCCTCCGCTTGCTCAGCCTGCGATCACTTAAACTATAAAAGTACGCCGTACTCTCAGGGATATCGTTTTAATGCGCTGGTTGCTTGCCGCTTTCTGCCTGTCGTTTGTCATGGTTTCCCACGCTGCCACCACGGAGACCCTGGACGGCAAAATCATCGAAAAAGTGTTGGTGCTCAAATCTGCCCATCAGTTGCAGCTGATCAATGATGGCAAGCCACTGCGGACCTATCGCATCTCGCTGGGCAAAAACCCCAAGGGCCCAAAACTGATGGAGGGTGATCGGCGCACGCCAGAAGGTTTGTATTGGCTGGACTGGCGCAAGGTCAGCGATCGCTTCAACCTGGCCATGCACATTTCCTACCCGAACATCAGCGACTCCGTTCGTTCGCGCCGCGAAGGTGTGCAGCCCGGTGGCATGATCATGATCCATGGCACCCCGGACACTGAAGAAAACCCTGAAGAGCTGTTCCACACCCTGGACTGGACCGACGGCTGCATCGGCATGCGCAACGTCGACATGCGCGAAGTCTGGGGGCTGGTCAAAGACGGCACGATGATCGAAATCCGCCCCTGATTTGAGCTGCGGCGTGGGGACCAAAACCTGTGGGAGCGAGCCTGCTCCGGGCGGCGTTCCGACGATAGCGGTATTACATCCAACATCTATGTTGACTGTTACGCCGCTATCGCGAGCAGGCTCGCTCCCACAGGGGTAATGCTCCAGAGTCATCAAAAAAAATAAAAATATTCCTCCCGAACCACGCCTCCACCTGCAATACCACTTCCCTCCTGAAGCACCGGCGCAGACAGTGATCTGATCCACTACCACCGCCACCTCCAATACCACTTGAAGCCCAATACCGCCGTGCCCTCCAGCGCAGCGCTTATTCGCTCGCCCCTAGTGGACCACTGGCGTTGACATGGTATTTAAGTGGTATTAGTTTTGCGCCATGACCGGGGCAACAACACTCCACTATCCCCATCGGACCTGCACCCATGAATCACATCCTGGCCCTGCGCCCTGACGACACCCAGCCAACGCCGTTGTACCTGCAACTGGCGCGCAACCTGGAAGCGGCGATTCATGCCGGCCAGTGGAAAGCCGAACAGGCATTGCCGTCGGAACGCAACCTCAGCGAAATGCTGAACATCTCCCGCGTGACCGCCCGCAAGGCGCTGGAAGTGCTGTTCGAGCAAGGCCTGATCCGGCGCAGCCAAGGCTCCGGCACCTTCATCACTCCACGCCTCGAACAACCGCTGTCCCGGCTGTCCGGTTTCAGCGAAATGCTCCGCCTCAAAGGTTTCGTGCCAAGTTCGCAATGGCTGGAGCGGGAAATCACCCAGCCGACCCACGAAGAACTGATCCGCCTCGCGCTCTCGCCCTACGACAAAGTCGCGCGCCTCAAGCGTTTGCGTAAAGCCGACGACACCGTGATGGCCATCGAGATGAGCACCCTGCCCGCCTCGATCATCGCCCAGCCGCAAGCGGTCGGTGATTCGCTTTACGAATACCTCGACGGCATCGGCAAACCGGTGGTGCGCGCCCTGCAACACATTCAGGCGATCAACGCCTCGGACGAATTCGCCGCGCTGGTCGGCATCGCCCCCGGCACCGCCATGCTGCTGATGACCCGGGTCGGTTACCTCGAAGACAACACCCCGATCGAAGTCACCGACACCTATTGCCGCAATGACTACTACGACTTTGTCGCAGAACTGCGTCGCTAAGCCCTGCGCCACGACGCCGGAGAATTACTGATGTCCGAAGACAACATCCTCACCGCCCAAGGCTGGATCCGCGGTCGCTTGATCCATGAACACGGCAAGATCGTGCGCATCGAAGGTCAGCCGTGCGATCCGGCAGACAACGACCTGCCTTACCTGCTGCCGGGTTTCATCGACCTGCACGTTCACGGCGGTGGCGGCAAGGACATCATGGAAGGCACGCCGGCCTTCGACACCATCACCAAAACCCACGTGCGTTTCGGCACCACCTCGCTTCTGGCCACCACCATGACCGCGCCGCCGGAAGAAATTTCCCGGGTACTGGCCGAGGTCGGCGAGTTCTGCGAACAGCGCCCGAAAGGCTGCGCCCGGGTACTCGGCGTGCACCTTGAAGGCCCGTATATCAACCCTGGAAAACTCGGTGCACAACCGAACTTTGCCCACACCGCGCTGATGGCCGAAGTCGAAGCCTACCTGGCGCTGGCGCCGATCCGGGTGATCACCATTGCCCCGGAAATCGCCGGTCACGACAAACTGATTCGCGCCCTCAGTGACCGTGGCATTCGCATGCAGATCGGCCACACCCTGGGCAGCTACGAAGAAGGTGTCGCAGCGCTGGAGGCCGGCGCCAGCAGTTTCACCCACCTTTATAACGCCATGAGCCCGCTGCATCACCGCGAACCGGGAATCGTCGGCGCGGCACTGGCCCACGCCAAGTACGCGGAACTGATTCCCGACCTGCTGCACGTGCATCCCGGCGCCATCCGCGTGGCCCTGCGCTCGATCCCATGCCTGTATTGCGTCACCGATTCCACCGCCGCCGCCGGCATGCCGGACGGCGAATACAAGCTCGGCAGCCACACCGTGACCAAATGCCTGGGCGGCGTGCGCCTGCCCGACGGCACGCTGGCCGGCAGCACCCTGACCATGGATCAGGCGCTGCGCAACCTGGTGAAGATCGGCCTGCCACTGGCCGAGGCCTCGCAACGGCTGTCGCAATTCCCCGCCGATTATCTCGGCATCCATGAGCGCGGCCGCCTGCAACCCGGCGCCTGGGCTGACTGCGTGCGTCTGGATCGCTCACTCACACTGACCGCCGTAATGGTCGAAGGAGAAGACATTGACTTCAAAAATGCTTGAAGAGGCGCTGTCCTCGTACAAGGCGGTCGACGCTCAGTTGCAGCAACTGGATCCGCAGATGATCGAGATCGCCGGGCGCCTGAACCGTCAGCCGCCGCAAGTGGCGATGACGGTTGCACGCGGCAGTTCCGATCACGCCGCCAACTACTTCGCCTACCTGACCATGCAGCACGTGGGTATTCCGGTGGCATCGTTGCCGATGTCGGTGGTGACCATGCAGCAAGCGCCGCTGAAGGTCAGCGGTCAGGCGGTATTCGCGTTCTCGCAGTCCGGGCAAAGTCCGGATCTGGTCAACAGCCTGCGTCTGCTGCGCAAACGGGGCGCCCTGAGCATTGCGATGGTCAATGCCGAGAACTCGCCACTGGAGGCCGCCTGTGAATTCAGCCTGCCGCTGTGCGCCGGTACCGAAAGCAGCGTCGCCGCGACCAAAAGTTTCATCGCCACCCTCAGCGCCAGCGCGCGGCTGATCGCCCACTGGAAGCAGGACGCCGAATTGCTGCAAGCCGGCCTCGCGCTGCCAGAAGGATTGCGCGACGCCGCCACGCAGGACTGGAGCCTGGCGGTCGACGTACTGCGTGACTGCCAACGCTTGATGGTGATCGGCCGTGGTGCCGGGTTCGCGATTGCTCAGGAAGCGGCACTGAAACTCAAGGAAACCTCGGCGATCCAGGCCGAAGCCTTCAGCAGCGCCGAAGTCAAACACGGCCCCATGGCACTCATCGACGACAACTACCCCCTGCTGGTGTTCGCCCCGCGCGGCGCCGAACAGGCTGGCTTGCTGAGCCTCGCCGCCGAGATGCGTCAACGTGGTGCCCGCGTATTGCTGGCCGCCCCGGATGATTTCAGCGAACGCGACCTGACGCTGAGCCGCGCCGAGCACCCGGCGCTGGACCCGATTCTCGCCATCCAGAGTTTCTACGTCATGGCGGCCGGCCTCGCGGTCGCCCGTGGCATGGACCCGGACCAGCCGCGTCACTTGAGCAAAGTGACCCGCACCCACTAACACGCCCGAATCGAGTACCGCGCCATGCATAACAACAATAAAGACCTGACCCTCAGCGCCCCGCTCAGCGGCCCGGTGCTCACGCTTGTCAAGGTTCCGGACCCGGTGTTCGCTAGTGGCGCCATGGGTGACGGGATCGCCATCGACCCGCTGAACAACACCCTTCACGCTCCGTGTGCCGGTGTGGTGGTGCATGTTGCCCGCACCGGCCATGCCGTAACCCTGCGCGCCGACAACGGCGCCGAACTGCTGCTGCACCTGGGCCTGGACACGGTCGAGTTGCAGGGCGAAGGGTTCTCGATGCTGGTCAAGGAAGGCACCCGCGTCAGCAATGGCCAGGCGCTGCTGCGCTTTGATCTGGACCAGGTCGCGCAAGGCTGCACAAGCCTGATCAGTCTGTTGATCCTGACCAACAGCGAAGACTTTCAGGTGCTGCCGATCACCCTCAAATCGGTCAAGGTCGGCGAGCCGTTGTTGCACATCGTGCCAAGAACCACCCACAGCGCACAGGCCGAGGCGGACAGCTCAGGTGCCGAGGTTCACGGGCACATTCGCATCATCCATCGCGGCGGCCTGCATGCACGGCCAGCAGCGCTGATCCGCCAGACCGCGCACCTGTTCAACAGTAAATCGCAGCTGCATTTCGCCGGTAAATCGGCGTCGTGCGACAGCCTGATCGGGCTGATGGGCCTGGGGATTGGCGAGCAGGACGAGGTTCAAGTCAGTTGCAAGGGCGCGGACGCCAAGGCGGCGCTGCAAGCCTTGTTGAACGCCTTGTCCACGGCGGTCAACGACGACAGCCACGCGACCGCACCGACACCGATTGCCCAGCGTACCCGTACCGCCGAAGCCGGCGTGCTCAATGGTGTCTGTGCCGCGCCGGGCCTGGTCGGCGGCCCGCTGTTCCAACTGGCGGCCATCCCTCTGCCGGAAGACACCGGCAAGCATAACGCCGAAGAACAACTGCAAGCCCTCGACCGTGCGCTGGAACGGGTTCGCAGCGAAATCCGCGAAACCCTGTCCCACGCCAAAAAGCACAAACACACCGAGGAGGAACAGATTTTCGCCGCCCACCTGGCGCTGCTCGAAGACCCGGCGCTGCTTGAAGCGGCCATCCAGTCGATCGATCAGGGCAGCGCCGCCACTCACGCCTGGAGCCAGTCAATCGAGGTGCAATGTGAGGTGTTGCAACAGCTCGGCAACCCGCTGCTGGCCGAACGTGCCAATGATCTGCGCGACCTCAGGCAACGGGTGCTGCGCGCCCTGCTCGGTCAGGATTGGCACTACGACGTACCGGCCGGCGCTATCGTCGCCGCGCATGAACTGACCCCTTCCGATTTGCTGCAACTGAGCCAGCAAGGCGTCGCCGGGCTGTGCATGGCCGAAGGTGGCGCGACCTCCCATGTGGCAATTCTTGCCCGTGGCAAAGGCCTGCCGTGCCTGGTTGCCCTCAGCGCCTCACTGCTCCATCAACCGCAAGGCCAGTCGGTGGTGCTGGACGCCGACGGCGGACGCCTGGAGCTGACGCCGGACAGCCAACGCCTGGAGCAAGTCGCCCAGGCCCAGCGTGAACATCTGCAACGCCGCGAACGCCAACAAGCGCAAGCCCACAACCCGGCACACACCCGCGATGGCCTGCGGATCGAAGTCGCGGCCAACGTGGCCTCCAGCAATGAGGCGGCTGATGCGTTGAAAGGCGGCGCCGATGGCGTTGGCCTGCTGCGCACCGAGTTTCTGTTCGTCGATCGGCAGACCGCGCCGGATGAACAGGAACAGCGTCAGGCCTATCAAGCGGTGCTGGATGCCATGGGCGACAAGTCAGTGATCATCCGCACCATCGACGTCGGCGGCGACAAACAACTCGACTACCTGCCGCTGCCGGCCGAAGCCAACCCGGTGCTCGGCCTGCGCGGCATCCGCATGGCCCAGGTACGCCCGGAACTGCTCGACCAGCAATTACGTGCGCTGCTGCAAGTCAGCCCGTTGCAGCGCTGCCGGATTTTGCTGCCGATGGTCACCGAGGTCGACGAATTGCTGTACATCCGCCAACGCCTCGATGCCTTGTGCGCCGAGCTTGCGCTCACGCAGCGTCCTGAACTGGGGGTGATGATCGAAGTCCCGGCCGCAGCGCTTCTCGCCGAGCAATTGGCGGAACACGCGGACTTCCTGTCCATTGGCACCAACGACCTGTCCCAATACACCCTGGCCATGGACCGCGACCACGCCGGTCTCGCTGCACGGGTCGATGCCCTGCACCCGGCGCTGCTGCGGCTGATCGCCCAGACCTGCATCGGTGCCGCCAAGCATCAGCGTTGGGTCGGCGTTTGCGGTGCACTGGCCTCCGATCCACTGGCGACCCCGGTGCTGATTGGCCTGGGTATCCGCGAGCTGTCCGTCAGCCCGCCGCAAGTCGGTGAAATCAAGGAACGCGTCCGCCAACTGGACGCCGCCGACTGCCAGCGCTTCAGCGCCACCCTGCTCAACCTGAGCAGCGCCACGGCGGTGCGTCACGCCTGTCATCAACATTGGCCTCTGAGCTGAAAACAACAGCGACCAGGGTCTGTACGAAAACTCGCCGAGTGGCGATCAGGCAAGGCAAAAACAGGCGAGGAAGCGGAGTTTACGGGTTGTAAATGAGCATTCCGAGCCTGTTTTTAACGCAGCATGATCGACACGCAGGCAGTTTTCGTACAGAGCCTAGAACAACAAGAACACAGGGAGATACGCCATGTACCAACTCTTCATCGAAGGCTTGCAGCGCCTCGGACGGGCACTGATGCTGCCCATCGCGATCCTGCCGATTGCCGGCCTGTTGCTGCGTCTGGGCGACACCGACTTGCTGAACATTGCGATCATCCACGACGCCGGGCAAGTGATCTTCGCCAACCTGGCGCTGATCTTCGCCATCGGCATCGCCGTCGGGTTCGCCCGGGACAATAACGGCACCGCCGGGCTGGCCGGTGCGATTGGTTACCTGGTGATGGTCTCCACACTGAAAGTGCTGGATGCGAGCATCAACATGGGCATGCTCGCCGGGATCATCAGCGGCTTGATGGCCGGCGCGCTGTACAACCGCTTCAAGGACATCAAGCTACCGGAATACCTGGCGTTCTTCGGCGGCCGACGCTTCGTGCCGATTGCCACCGGGTTCAGCGCCGTTGGCCTGGGCGTGATCTTCGGTTTGATCTGGCCACCGATCCAGCACGGCATCAACAGCTTCGGCCAACTGCTGCTGGAAAGCGGCAGCATCGGTGCCTTCGTCTTCGGCGTGTTCAACCGCTTGCTGATCGTCACCGGCCTGCACCACATCCTCAACAACATGGCGTGGTTCATCTTCGGCAGCTTCACCGACCCGACCACCGGCGCCATCGTCACCGGCGACCTGGCACGCTATTTTGCCGGCGACCCGAAGGGCGGCCAGTTCATGACCGGGATGTTCCCGATGATGATCTTCGGCCTGCCCGCCGCCTGCCTGGCGATGTACCGCAACGCCCTGCCGGAACGCCGCAAAGTCATGGGCGGGATCTTCCTGTCGATGGCCCTGACCTCGTTCCTGACGGGCGTCACCGAACCGATCGAATTCGCCTTCATGTTCCTCGCACCGCTGCTGTATTTACTGCACGCGCTGCTGACTGGCATGGCGATGGCCATCACCAATGCGTTGAACATTCACTTGGGCTTCACCTTCTCTGGCGGCGCCATCGACATGGCGCTGGGCTGGGGCAAGTCCACCAACGGCTGGCTGGTGTTCCCGGTAGGCCTGGCGTACGCGGTGATCTACTACGTGGTGTTCGACTTCTGCATCCGCCGCTTCAACCTGAAAACCCCGGGGCGTGAAGGTGTCGTCGTCGGTGAGAAGGTGGTGCTGAGCGAAAATCAACGCGCCGGGGCCTATATTCAAGCCTTGGGCGGTGCTGACAACCTGATCACCGTCGGCGCTTGCACCACGCGATTGCGCCTGGAAATGGTCGACCGCAACAAAGCCTCGGACAGCGAATTGAAAGCCCTCGGCGCCATGGCCGTGGTTCGCCCCGGCAAGGGCGGCAGCTTGCAGGTAGTAGTCGGACCGCTGGCCGACAGCATTGCCGATGAAATTCGCCAGGCCATGCCGACGGCGGGTGCTGCGGTGGTAGCGGCTGCTGTGGTGGTCGAAGAAACTCCAAAAGCAGGACCTGTGGAGACACCAGAAGCGCAGAAATGGCTGAACGCCCTGGGTGGCAGCGACAACGTGCTGCAACTCGATTGCGTGGCCATGACCCGGATTCGCCTGCAACTGGCGGACGGGAAAGCACTGTCGGAGTGTCAGCTCAGGGACTTGGGTTGCCAGGGTGTGAGTGCACTGGACGGTGGCGTGTGGCATCTGTTGATTGGTGACAAGGCGTTGAGTTTGAGTGAGGCGCTGGAGGGGTTGGTGAATCGTAGTGAGGTGAGTGCGAAGGTTTAGCACTTTAAAAGATCGCAGTCTGAGGCAACTCCCACATTCGGGGGAGTGTGGTTAATGCAGGAACTGCCGCAGGCTGCGAGCCTTTGGACGCGATTCAAAACCGCTGACTGTTTCCGGTTCAGCGGTTTTTTCATTTATTCAGGTAATAGAAAGCGATTCAGCTATTACTTGCAATTACTTCACAGTAAAGGACCAAGTATGAGTCACGTCTCCATGATAGAACTTAATCTTGATCTTATAATCTCCTACCGCAAAATGTAGTCCTATTGGCCCCCAATGCTTAGAGTTAGGCTCCGTAACGCTAAATCTAAGACCTTTATCATCAGATACTTCGACCTTGTGACCCGGTTCTGTCGTCCCCTTAAACATCACTAGTCCTGCTTTGGTTATTCCACCGTCAGGAATAGGCTCTCCGTTAGCGTCAGAAATCAAAAATGTATTTCCCAATATTTGCGCTGAAGTCATGGTGGTACTTCCTTTTGGATGTGCGGTTATGAATTTTTATAAAGCCTGATCCACCCACCGCCCACAACTGTCAGAACTTACAGGTAGCTACATAAATCAGACCAGCGGTAGGCCTGACTCTCTCCCAATATAAAAAACCGCTGACCGTTTCCGGTTCAGCGGTTTTTTTGTTTTACGCCGCATGAATGACCTGCTGCGCCGCTATTCCTTGACGTAAAACTGGTCCGACTCCGACGGGTTGTAATCATCCAGCGCCTTGTCCACCAACAACAAAGCACCATCGACCATCCGGCAAATCGCCAACGCCACGCTACGTCGCGAACCTTCGATCTCGAATGCCAGGTCGGCGGCCATCACCTTGACCGAGGCCAGATCTTCCGAGGCATTGGCCAACAGGCTTTCGAGGCCCACATCGGGTGAAACGCTGAACAAGCGGTCTGAGCGCAGATCGCTGAAGCGCAGTTTGGCGAGGGTGGGTTTCAGGTAATGATCGAGGGCGCGGTGGGCGGCGTCGTGGAGCTTTTTTGAATCGAGGGATTCGTAGGGGGAGACGTCGTCGTGTTCGGGAGGGTTGGAGTTGTCTTTGATCATTGTGGAGCTCCTGAGAAATATTGGAGCGACCGACATCCGTTGTAGATGCGGCGCCTGTAAGCGCCTAACGAATTTTGCGGGCTTGCAGTCCCGATCGCTGAATAGGCAGCGACGTTCAAAGGCTAGAGGCCGTGCTTCCGAGGGGCAACCCTAAAGACTTGTCGGAGATTTCTGTGTTTCCCGTGATGCTGTCGGCGAGTTCGACTCAACTCCTACGGGCATTACACAAGTGCCATTCCCAAGCGCAGCATCCAACCGCTCAGGTCGGCTGTCAGGCCGCCATCGCGGGCAAGCCTTGCTCCTACAGTCATTCCCCACACTCAGTGTCCATTCGCGAAGCGGAGCGCGGAGCGTCCCTGGCGGCATTCCTTTGCTGCGCGTGGGAACGAGATCTAAGCCGTACGCGCTCTTACCACTCAGGCCGGCTGTCAGGCCGCCGTGCTGTGGCTTTTGATCTTGATCCACCCGCCCCTTCGGGAGGCCGAGTGGAGGTGTTCATCAGGGGGTGGGCGCGCAGCGCCGTACGGCGCAGCCGGACACATCGAGAGGAGGTCGTCGCGMAGCAGACCGTAGGCGATGCCCCCTGATGGACACCGGARTGAGGGAACGCCGAGCCTAGGCGAGGTGCCGTACGCTTGGGGCGAGCGTTTTTTTGCTTACTTTTTTTAGGCGCTTGTAAAAAAAGTGAGTCGCCGTAAGGGCGAAACCGCCAGCCGCCGTTACCGCAGRAATGGATATGTACACCTGCAAGAGGTTGGTCGGCTGTCCGGCCGCCATCGCGAGCAGGCTCGCTCCCACAATGGATTGGTGTACATCTGCAGGAGATAGGCCGGCTGTCAGGCCGCCATCGCAGGCAAGCCAGCTCCCACAGGTTTGATTGGGGTACATCTGCGAGAGATTGGTCGGCTGTCAGGCCGCCTTTGCAGGCAAGCCAGCTGTCACACTTTTGATTGGTGTACATCTGCGGGAGATGGGTCGGCTATCAGGCCGTTATCGCGAGCAGGCTCGCTCCCACAGTGGAACGAGTGCATTCATGGAATCCCGGGCAATAAAAAACCCGCTGAAAACACTTCAGCGGGTTTCTCATTTCAACGGCGGGACGATCAGAAATCCTCCAACCGCCATACCTCGTAAGCCGGCGTCTCATAGGGATGACTCTGCTTCAGAGCCGCCACCACAGCACCCATCAACTCATCGCTGACCACCAGCTCAACCTTCCATTCCTCAACCTGCTCGACCAGCCCCGCCTGACCAATAAACGGCTGACTACCGTCCAAAGGCCGAAACTGACCCAACCCAAGCACCTGCCACGAACAGTGATCATAAGCACCGATCCGCCCACCACCGGCAGCGAACACAGCACTCTTGACCACTTCCACATGGCTCTGAGGAACAAAAAAACTGAGCTTGTACACAGCGCTTAGTTCACCCACACACGAGCGTTACGGAACATACGCATCCACGGCGCGTCTTCGTTCCACTCTTCCGAGCGCCACGAGTTCTGCACGGCACGGAACACCCGCTCCGGGTGCGGCATCATGATCGTCACGCGACCGTCACGGCTGGTCAAACCGGTGATCCCGCGCGGCGAGCCGTTCGGGTTAGCCGGGTAGCGCTCGGTAACCTTGCCGTGGTTGTCAACGAAACGCATCGCCACGCAACCCGACAGATCGGCTTGCAGCAACGCTTCTTCGCTGGCGAACTCGGCATGACCTTCACCGTGAGCGATGGCGATCGGCATACGCGAACCGGCCATGCCCTGCAGGAAGATCGAGTTCGATTCCTGAACCTGAACCATTGCCACACGGGCTTCGAACTGCTCGGAACGGTTACGCACGAAGTGCGGCCAGAACTCGCTGCCCGGGATCAGCTCGTGCAGGTTGGACATCATCTGGCAACCGTTGCACACACCGAGGGTGAAGCTGTCGGTACGTTCGAAGAAGCCCTGGAACGCGTCGCGAGCACGGCTGTTGAATAGCGCCGATTTCGCCCAGCCTTCACCGGCACCCAGTACGTCACCGTAGGAGAAGCCACCGCACGCCACCAGACCTTTGAACTCGTTCAGGTCGACACGGCCAGCAAGGATGTCGCTCATGTGCACGTCGATCGCGTTGAAACCGGCGCGGTCGAACGCTGCAGCCATTTCCACCTGACCGTTGACGCCCTGCTCACGCAGTACGGCAACCTGTGGGCGAATGCCTTTCTTGATGTAAGGCGCGGCAACGTCCTGATTCACGTCGTAGCTCAGCTTGACGCTCAGGCCCGGGTTGTCTTCTTCCAGCAGCACGTCGAACTCTTGTTCGGCGCAGTCGGCGTTGTCACGCAGACGCTGGATCTGGTAGCTGGTTTCAGCCCACTGACGTTGCAGCAGACGACGCTGACCTTCGAACACGGTGTCGCCGTTGAAAGTGATGCTGATTTCGCCGTTGTTCATCGGCTGGCCGATCACCGACACGCAGTCACCCAGACCTGCGGCGCTGAATTGAGCAAGGATGTCCGGTGTCGAGTCCTGACGAACCTGGATGACAGCACCCAGTTCTTCGTTGAACAGGATCGCGGCGATGTCGGCAGAAGTTTCTGCCAGACCGTCGAGGTTCAGGCTCAGGCCACAGTGGCCGGCAAAGGCCATTTCCACCACGCTGGTCAGCAGACCACCGTCGGAACGGTCGTGGTAAGCCAGCAGGTGACCGTCGGCGTTGAGGCCCTGGATCACCGCGAAGAAGGCTTTCAGGTCTTCGGCGTCATCGACGTCCGGTGCCTGCTTGCCGAGCTTGCCGTGAACCTGAGCGAGGATCGAAGCGCCCATGCGGTTCTGGCCACGACCCAGGTCGATCAGGATCAGGTCGGTGGTGCCTTTGTCCATGCGCAGTTGCGGGGTCAGGGTCTGACGGATGTCAGTCACTGGCGCGAAACCGGTCACGATCAGGGACATTGGCGAAGTCACCGTCTTGTCGACGCCTTCGTCATTCCAGCGCGTGGCCATGGACATCGAGTCCTTGCCCACCGGAATGGTGATGCCCAGTTCCGGGCACAGTTCCATGCCGACCGCTTTCACGGTGTCGTACAGACGCGCGTCTTCGCCCGGGTGACCGGCAGCCGACATCCAGTTCGCCGACAGTTTGATGTCGGAGATCTTGCCGATGCGCGAGGCCGCGATGTTGGTCAGGGTTTCGCCGATGGCCATGCGACCCGACGCCGGAGCGTCCAGCAGGGCCAGCGGAGTGCGCTCGCCCATGGCCATGGCTTCACCGGTGTAGACGTCGAAGCTGGTGGCGGTGACGGCAACGTCAGCCACTGGAACCTGCCACGGGCCGACCATCTGATCACGGGCCACGAGGCCGGTGATGGTGCGGTCGCCGATGGTGATCAGGAAGCTTTTGCTGGCCACGGCCGGGTGATGCAGAACGCGTTCGACGCAATCGGCAATGGCCAGGGTCGACGGATCGAAATCGTCGCCCAGTTCGGTTTCACGAACAGCTGAACGGTGCATGCGCGGGGCTTTGCCCAGCAGCACTTCGAGTGGCATGTCGACCGGGCTGTTGCCGAAGTGGCTGTCGGTGACCGTCAGTTGCGGCTCGGCAGTCGCTTCGCCGACAACGGCGAACGGGCAACGCTCACGTTCGCAGATTGCCTTGAAGCGTTCGAAGTCGGCCGGGCCGACCGCCAGGACGTAGCGTTCCTGGGATTCGTTACTCCAGATTTCGTGCGGGGCCATGCCCGGCTCGTCGTTTGGAATGTTGCGCAGTTCGAAGCGGCCACCACGGTCGCCATCGTTCACCAGTTCCGGGAAGGCATTGGACAGACCGCCTGCACCCACGTCGTGGATGAAGCTGATCGGGTTCTTGTCGCCCAGTTGCCAGCAACGGTCGATGACTTCCTGGCAACGGCGTTCCATTTCCGGGTTTTCGCGTTGTACCGAAGCAAAGTCCAGGTCGGCCGAGCTGGTGCCGGTGGCCATGGAGGAAGCCGCGCCGCCGCCCAGACCGATCAGCATCGCCGGGCCGCCCAGCACGATCAGCTTGGAGCCCACGAGGATTTCGCCTTTCTTGACGTGTTCCTCACGGATGTTGCCCATGCCGCCGGCCAACATGATCGGCTTGTGGTAACCGCGCACTTCATCGCCACGCGGGGTGGTGATGGATTGTTCGAAGGTACGGAAATAACCGGTCAGCGCCGGACGGCCGAATTCGTTGTTGAATGCAGCGCCGCCCAATGGGCCTTCGATCATGATGTCCAGCGCGGTAACGATGCGCTCAGGCTTGCCGTACGGCACTTCCCACGGCTGTTCGAAGCCAGGGATTTGCAGGTTGGACACGGTGAAACCGGTCAGGCCAGCCTTTGGCTTGGCGCCGCGACCGGTAGCGCCTTCGTCGCGGATCTCGCCACCGGAGCCGGTGGAAGCACCCGGGAACGGGGCAATCGCGGTCGGGTGGTTGTGCGTCTCGACTTTCATCAGGATGTGCACCGGTTCCTGCACCGCGCCGTACTGGCGGGTCTCAGGGTCCGGGAAGAAACGGCCGGCGACAGAGCCGACGATCACCGAAGCGTTGTCCTTGTATGCCGACAGAACGCCTTCGCTGTGCATCACGTAGGTGTTCTTGATCATGCCGAACAGGCTTTTTTCCTGGCTCTCGCCGTCGATGTCCCAACTGGCGTTGAAGATCTTGTGACGGCAGTGCTCGGAGTTCGCCTGGGCGAACATCATCAGTTCGATGTCGTGCGGGTTGCGCTTCAAGCCAATAAAGGCGTTGACCAGGTAGTCGATCTCGTCTTCCGCCAGGGCCAGGCCCAGCTCGACGTTAGCGGTTTCCAGTGCAGCGCGACCGCCACCCAGAACGTCGATCGCCGTCAACGGCTTCGGTTCGGAGTGACTGAACAGGCCAGCCGCCTGTTCAAGGTTTTCCAGCACGATCTGGGTCATGCGGTCGTGCAGACCGTCGGCGATCAGCTGTGCTTGTGCGTCGGTGAATTCACCGGTCACGTAGAAAGCGATACCACGCTCCAGGCGCTGGATTTTCGCCAGGCCACAGTTGCGTGCGATATCACTGGCCTTGCTCGACCAGGGCGAGATGGTGCCGAAACGTGGCAACACCAGGAACAGACGGCCGGTCGGCTCTTGTACCGGAACACTAGGGCCGTACTTCAGAAGGCGCGCTAGCACCTGCTGTTCGTCGCCGGTCAGGACGCCGGTGACTTCGGCGAAGTGAGCGAATTCAGCATACAAGCCACTGACAGCCGGAACCTTCTGGCTCAGTTGCTCAAGGAGTTTGCTGTGGCGAAAGGCAGAAAGGGCAGGAGCGCCGCGCAGGATCAACATCTTCGGGACAGCCTCGGAAGGGGGTGTGCTTTGAGGCCGTGCATTCTAGCCTAAACCGCCCGCGACAGCACCCGAAACGCTACACCCGGTATTGTCCGAACGTCGGTCCGGGGCTCAAAGCCTATAACCCATGCCCATCAAGGTGCGCGCCAGGGGTTATTTTTGTTGTCACAGTCAGGCCCGAATGCCTGTTCTTGCGGGCTTGCGCCGGGTTGTGCACGCTCTAGCAGACAAGCCCTCTACTGTCGAGATATGGCGGTCGTGGTCCTTTGCGTATACTGCGCAGATGTTTTCCCCAACGGCTTTGCGTCCGCGATTCGCCAAATGGCTCATCGCAACCGGACTCTTCCTGATGCTCAGTGGCTGTGTTGATAAACCCAACACACTGGAGCGCGTAAAGGAGGATGGCGTGCTGCGTGTGGTTACCCGCAACAGCCCCGCTACCTACTTTCAGGATCGCAACGGTGAAACCGGCTTCGAATACGAGCTGGTGAAGCGCTTCGCCGACGATCTGGGGGTAACCCTCAAGATCGAAACCGCGGACAACCTCGACGACCTTTACGGTCAGCTAGGCAAACCTGGCGGCCCGGTGCTGGCTGCTGCCGGTCTGGTCAGCAGCGAGAAACGCAAACAGCAAGTGCGGTTTTCCCACTCGTATCTGGAAGTCACCCCACAGATCATCTACCGCAACGGTCAGTCCCGGCCGACCTCGGCAGCCGATCTGGTCGGCAAGAAGATCATCGTGCTCAAGGGCAGCACCCACGCCGACCAACTGGCCGCGCTGAAAAAGAAATACCCCGGCATTGAATACGAAGAATCCGACGCGGTTGAGGTCGTTGACCTGCTGCGCATGGTCGATGAAGGCCAGATCGACCTGACATTGGTCGACTCCAACGAAGTCGCGATGAACCAGGTGTACTTCACTAACGCGCGGGTCGCCTTCGACCTGGGCGACGCCAGCAATCAGAGCTGGGCAGTGGCCGCCGGTGATGACAACAGCCTGCTCAACGAGATCAACGACTTCCTCGACAAGGCCGAGAAGAATGGCACCCTGCAACGGCTGAAAGACCGCTATTACGGGCACGTCGATGTACTTGGCTACATGGGCGCCTACACCTTCGCCCAGCACTTGCAGCAACGACTGCCCAAGTACGAGAAGCACTTCAAGGCCTCGGCCAAGGAAGAGAAAGTCGACTGGCGGCTGCTCGCCGCAATCGGTTATCAGGAATCGCTGTGGCAACCGGCGGTCACCTCGAAAACCGGCGTTCGCGGCTTGATGATGCTGACCCAGAACACCGCGCAGGCCATGGGCGTGTCCAATCGCCTGGACGCCAAGCAAAGCATCATGGGCGGCGCGAAGTACCTGGCTTACATGAAGGATCAACTCGACGACTCGATCCAGGAGCCGGATCGCACATGGTTTGCGCTGGCAGCCTACAACGTCGGCAGCGGTCACCTGGATGACGCACGCAAACTTGCGGCCAAGGAAGGGCTGAATCCGGACAAGTGGCTGGACGTGAAAAAGATCCTGCCGCGCCTGTCGCAGAAACAGTGGTACAGCAAAACCCGCTATGGCTACGCCCGCGGCGGTGAGCCGGTGCATTTTGTGGCGAACATCCGGCGCTACTACGACATCCTGACGTGGGTCACGCAGCCGCAGCTTGAGGGCGAGCAGGTTGTGCAAGGTAACCTGCATGTGCCGGGCATCGACAAGACCAAGCCGCCTGAAGAAAACCCACCGCTTTAATCAGGACAACCCCCAATCAAATGTGGGAGCGAGCCTGCTCGCGATAGCAGTCCTTCAGCCAACATCTTCGTTGAATGGTAAGACGCCATCGCGAGCAGGCTCGCTCCCACATGGGTTTTGGGTTTGGTGCTTAGGCTTTTGCAGCGGCCAGGATCAGCGCTTTCATTTCCGAAACGGCCGACTTGAACCCGACGAACAGTGCATGCGCCACCAGCGCGTGGCCGATGTTCAGTTCGTTGATGCCCTTGATCGCCGCAACCGCTTCAACGTTGTGGTAGTGCAGACCGTGGCCGGCGTTGACGATCAGGCCTTGCGTCAGGCCAAACGCCACACCATCCGCCACGCGCTTCAGTTCTTCAGCCACCGCAGTCGGCGTCTCGGCGTCCGCATAACGGCCGGTGTGCAATTCGATGGCCGGTGCGCCAACGCGCTTCGAGGCTGCGATCTGGCGCTCGTCGGCGTCGATGAACAGTGACACTTCGCAGCCGATTTTCGCCAGGCGATCCACCGCTGCCTTGATCCGCGCTTCCTGCCCCGCCACATCCAGACCGCCTTCGGTGGTCAGTTCCTGACGGGTTTCCGGGACCAGGCAAATGTGCGCCGGACGAATGCGCTCGGCGAACGCCATCATTTCCTCGGTGACGCCCATCTCGAAGTTCATGCGGGTTTGCAGCACGTCCTTGAGCAACAGCACGTCACGCTCTTGAATGTGCCGGCGGTCTTCACGCAAGTGCACAGTGATGCCGTCAGCGCCCGCCTCTTCCGCGTCCAGCGCTGCTTTCACGGGATCAGGGTAACGCGTACCCCGGGCCTGACGCAGGGTGGCAACGTGGTCGATGTTCACGCCAAGAAGAATGCGATTGCTGGTGGTCACGGAAGCGCTCCAGAAGAAGAGAAAGTTCGGTGCACAGCATACACGTCAGGCTTACGGCTTTCGAAACAACTCGCGACTGACCAATGGGCGACCGCCCAAGTGAACGGCCAACGCCTGGCGCATCAAGCGCTTGGCGGCCGACAAGGCACCCGGGGCGCTCCAGTCGGCGTCGGCCATCGCCAGCAGTTCGGTGCCGTTGAACAGACCGGGCTGCAACAGGTAAACCCGCTCCAGACCTGCATCGACCTGCAAGCGATACAGGCCGTCGGGCGCGATAGGTTCGCCATGGATATCCGCGTTCAGCGCAAAGCCGTAGCCCAGGTCATCCAGCAACCGCCATTCGAACGAACGCAGCAAGGGCTCCAACGGACGCCCTTCGGCCAGCGCCAACAAGGTCGCGGCGTAATGATCGAATACCGCAGGGTGAGGATCTTCGGACGGCAGCAGGCGGATCAGCAGTTCGTTGAGGTAGAGACCGCTGAACAGCGCTTCACCGTTGAGCCAGGTGGAAACGCCCGCGCTTTCCATGCGTCCGACGTTTTTCAACTCGCCCCGCCCCCGAAACTCGACTTCCAGCGGCACGAATGGCCGCGCCAGCGTTCCGGCCTTGCCTCGCGCACTGCGCAACACCGCCCGCAGCCGACCTTGCGGCGTGAGGAAATCCACCAACGCGCTGCTTTCGCGGTAGGCGCGGCTATGGAGCACGTAGGCGGGTTGGCCGGTTGGAGCGGTGGTCGACATGGAAATCGCAGCTCTCTATGGGTAAGCGCAGTTTTACTGACAGCCCTAAACCACTGTGGGAGCGAGTCTGCTCGCGATGAGGGCCTGATATTCAACATAGATGTTGACTGACAGACCGCTATCGCGAGCAGGCTCGCTCCCACAGTGGAATTTACGCATCCAGGATCAAGCGATTACAGGTCGCCGTAACCCAGCGAACGCAGGGCGCGTTCGTCGTCGGACCAGCCGCCTTTCACTTTGACCCAAAGGTTGAGCATGATCTTGGAGTCGAACAGCAGCTCCATGTCCTTGCGCGCTTCGGTGCCGATGCGTTTGATCCGCTCACCCTTGTCGCCAATGATGATTTTCTTCTGACCGTCACGTTCGACGAGGATCAATGCATGGATGTGCAGGGTTTTCCCCTGCTGCTTGAACTCTTCGATTTCCACGGTGATCTGGTACGGCAGCTCGGCGCCCATCTGGCGCATGATTTTCTCGCGTACCAGTTCGGCGGCGAGGAAACGGCTGCTGCGGTCGGTAATCTGGTCTTCCGGGAAGAAGTGATCGTTTTCCGGCAGGTGATCGGCGATCACCCGCTCCAGCGCGTCGAGATTGTGCCCATGCTGCGCTGAAATCGGAATGATCTGCGCATTCGGCAGCTGTTCCTGCAACCAGCTCAGGTGCGGCATCAGTTCGGCTTTGTCTTCGATGCGGTCGGTCTTGTTCAGCGCCACGATCAACGGACCGGTCACGTACTGAACGCGCTCGAGCACCATCTGGTCTTCTTCGGTCCACTTGGTGCGATCAACCACGAAGATCACCACGTCGACGTCTTTCAACGCGGCCGAGGCGGTCTTGTTCATGTAGCGATTGAGGGCTTTCTCGCCACCTTTGTGCATGCCAGGGGTGTCGACGTAGATCGCCTGCACATCGCCTTCGGTCTTGATACCGAGCATGTTGTGACGAGTGGTTTGCGGTTTGCGCGAGGTGATCGCCAGCTTCTGACCCAGAATATGGTTCAGCAGCGTGGATTTGCCCACGTTCGGACGGCCGACGATGGCGACATAGCCACAGCGAGTTGCAGTTGAATCAGTCATGGCCATTCTCCACGCCCAGGGCAATCAGTGCTGCGGCGGCCGCTACCTGTTCGGCAATACGACGACTCACACCCTGACCTCGGCTTTTTTCGTTCAGTAAGGTGATTTCGCATTCGACGAAGAACGTCCGGCAATGCGGCTCACCCTGGATATCCACCACTTCGTAACGCGGCAGTTCACAGGCACGCGACTGCAAGAACTCTTGCAGGCGGGTCTTTGGATCCTTGTTGGTGTCGACCAGCGTCAGGCTGTCGAACTCGGACGTCAGCCAGGCCAGCACGCGTTCGCGCGCCATGTCCATGCCGGCATCCAGGTAGATCGCACCGATCAGCGCTTCGAGGGCATCGGCCAGGATCGATTCACGGCGGAAACCGCCGCTCTTCAACTCACCGGACCCCAGGCGCAGGTACTCGCCCAGGTCGAAGCCACGCGCTAACACTGCCAGCGTCTCACCCTTGACCAGGCGTGCGCGCAAACGCGACAGCTGGCCTTCGCGAGCCAGCGGAAAGCGGTCGAACAGCGCTTCACCGGCGACGAAGTTGAGAATGGCATCACCGAGAAATTCCAGGCGTTCGTTGTTGCGCCCGGCAAAGCTGCGATGCGTCAGGGCCAGGACCATCAGTTCCTGGTCCTTGAAGGTATAACCGAGCTGACGCTCGAGACGGCTTAAAGAGACGCTCACGGTTTACCCACGCTGAGTTCGTGGTCGACGCCCATCACAGCAACGCTGTTAGGCTCTTGGACAATTAACGCTGTGTTCAAAAATTACATCCTGAATATCGTTGGCTTCATGCATCTGCGGTGACCTTCTGCAGGCTCCAGAAATGCATTCGGCGCTGTGTTCAACAGCGCCGTGGGTGATTACTTGATCAGGCCAACCCGCGAGAAATTCGGCAGGTGACTGAGTTTGGGTTCCGGCCAGCTCATCCAGACCGCGAAGGCCTTGCCGACGATATTCTTGTCGGGAACCATGCCCAGCAGATCCTTGGGAATAGTTGGATCATCCCAGTAGCGACTGTCGTTGGAGTTGTCGCGGTTGTCGCCCATCATGAAGTAGTGCCCGGCAGGCACGGTCCATTGATGGTCCGGGGTTGCGCGGTAGCGGCTCATTTCCTTGCGGATCAGGTGCTCGACGGCGCCGAGTTTTTCCTTGTAGAGCTCGGCACTGCCCAACGTACCCGGCTCGGAGCCTACCAGCAGCTCGGCGATCGACTCACCGTTGACGAACAGGCGCTTGTCGGCGGTGTAACGAATCTGATCACCCGGCAAGCCCACTACACGCTTGATGTAGTTGACGTTCGGGTCGCTTGGGTAGCGGAACACCATCACATCGCCGCGCTGAGGATCACCGACCTGGATGACTTTCGTATCGAGCACCGGCAAGCGGATCCCGTAGGAAAACTTGTTCACCAGAATGAAGTCGCCAACGTCCAGGGTCGGCTTCATCGAACCAGACGGAATCTGGAACGGCTCCACCAGGAACGAACGCAAGACCAGCACGATGAACAGCACCGGAAAGAACGATTTGCCGTATTCGACCAGCATCGGTTCTTTGTTCAGTTTCTCGACCACCATCATGTCCGGCTCGCCGACGCTGCCCTGATAAGAGCTAATGGCAGCACGCCGACGCGGCGCCAGAAAGATCAGATCGAGCAACGCCAACAGACCGCAGACGAAAACGGCGATGACCAGCAACAGCGGGAAATTTAGTGACATAGGACCTAACTATCCAACCTGAGCACAGCGAGGAAGGCTTCTTGTGGAATTTCCACGTTGCCGACCTGCTTCATGCGTTTTTTACCGGCCTTCTGCTTTTCCAACAGCTTGCGCTTACGGCTAACGTCACCACCGTAGCATTTGGCCAATACGTTCTTTCTGAGTGCCTTGACGGTTGTCCGCGCCACAATCTGCCCGCCAATGGCGGCCTGGATTGCCACGTCGAACATCTGCCGCGGAATCAGTTCTTTCATCTTCTCGGTCAACGCACGACCTTTGTAGTGCGCGTTGTCACGGTGCACGATCAACGCCAGGGCGTCGACTTTTTCACCGTTGATCAATACATCCAGCTTCACCAGATTAGCTGATTGATAACGATCGAAATGGTAATCCAGCGAAGCATAGCCGCGACTGGTGGATTTCAGACGATCGAAGAAGTCCAGGACCACTTCGTTCATCGGCAAATCGTAGGTCACCTGGACCTGGCTACCGAGGAACAGCATATCGTGTTGAATGCCACGCTTCTCGATGCACAGGGTAATGACGTTGCCCAGGTGCTCCTGCGGCACAAGAATATTTGCCCGAACGATTGGCTCGCGCATGTCTTCAATAGACGACAGGTCCGGTAGCTTGGACGGGTTGTCGACGTAAATCGTTTCACCGGTTTTCAGCAACAGCTCGAAAATAACCGTCGGCGCGGTGGTGATCAGGTCCAGGTCGTACTCGCGCTCCAGGCGCTCCTGGATGATCTCCATGTGCAGCATGCCGAGGAACCCGCAACGGAAGCCGAAGCCCAGGGCATCGGAGCTTTCCGGGGTGTATTGCAGCGACGAATCGTTCAGGGTGAGCTTTTGCAGCGCTTCGCGGAAGTCTTCGAAGTCGTCAGAGCTGACCGGGAACAGACCGGCATACACCTGCGGCTGGATGCGTTTGAAACCTGGCAGCACGTCAACGTCCGGCGTCGAACTCAAGGTCAGGGTGTCACCTACCGGCGCGCCATGAATGTCCTTGATGCCGGCGATGATGAAACCCACTTCACCCGCTTTCAGATCAACGGTGGCAGTGTGCTTCGGATTGAACACACCGACGCTGTCGACCAGGTGGATCTTGCCGGTGGACTTCACCAGAATCTTGTCGCCCTTTTTCACGCGGCCGTGGCGCACGCGAACCAGGGAAACAACGCCCAGGTAGTTGTCGAACCAGGAGTCGATGATCAACGCTTGCAGCGGATCTTCGATGTTGCCGGTCGGCGCAGGAATGGTGTGTACCAGGCGCTCGAGCACTTCATCGACGCCCAGGCCGGTCTTGGCACTGCACTCGACCGCATCGGTGGCATCGATGCCGATGATTTTTTCGATTTCTTCTTTGACGCGGTCCGGATCGGCCTGTGGCAGGTCGATCTTGTTCAGGACCGGCATCACTTCCAGGCCCTGCTCGATCGCCGTGTAGCAGTTGGCAACCGACTGAGCCTCGACTCCCTGACCGGCATCGACCACCAACAAGGCACCTTCACAGGCCGCCAGCGACCGGCTGACTTCGTAGGTGAAGTCAACGTGGCCAGGGGTGTCAATGAAGTTCAGTTGGTACTTGATACCATCACGGGCGATGTAATACAGGGTAACGCTGTGAGCCTTGATGGTGATCCCGCGTTCACGCTCAAGGTCCATGGAGTCCAGTACCTGGGCTTCCATTTCGCGCTCGGCCAGGCCGCCGCACATCTGGATGAAGCGATCGGCCAGAGTCGACTTGCCATGGTCAATGTGGGCGATGATGGAGAAATTGCGGATATGACTCAAATCACTCACGGATCAACACTCAAAAAGGCTGCAGGCATAGCCCGCCGAAAAATAGCCGGGAATTGTACCTGATACACGACGCAAGCGTCACGTTCGCAGGTCAACGGTATTGGATACAAAAACGCCCCGCTCTTGCGAACGGGGCGTTTGAGTGTCAGCCGGGGCAGGAAATACCTGCGATCAACCGGCTCGGCGCAGCATCCAGAGACCGGCCACCGCACAGATACCGGCCGGAACCAGCACCGCGAACAACGGCGAGAAGCCGAAGACCAGACTTGAAGGCCCGAGCAAATCCTGAGCGATACGGAAGGTAAAACCGACCAGTACACCCGTGAATACGCGCTGCCCCAGGGTCACCGAGCGCAGCGGGCCGAAAATAAAGGAAATCGCCATCAGCACCAGGGCAACAGTGACCAGTGGCTGCAACACCTTGACCCAAAACGCCAGCCAGTAACGGCCATTGTTCAAGCCCTGATCCGCCAGATAGTGGATGTAACCCCACAAACCACTGATCGACAACGACTCCGGCGCCATGATCACGGTGTTCAGCAGTTGCGGGCTCAACGGGACTTCCCAGCGTTCTTGCGGGGCTGTGACCACTTCGGTACTGCCATCGTGGAACACCGTGGTGGTGACGTCATTGAGCTGCCAATGATCCGTTTCGAACTGCGCACGCTTGGAGAAGCTCGAGGTCAGCATGTGACGCTCGCGGTCAAAACGATAGCGAGTCACACCGTACAGAATGCCATCCGGCTGCACCGAGTTGATGTGAATGAACTCATCACCCTGGCGGTGCCACATACCGTGCTTGGCGCTCTGCGCATCACCAATGCCCTGAGCCAGGGAGCGATTGGCCTGGGCCACGTTTTCCGCAACGGGCGCAACGTACTCGCCGACCAGCACGCCTGCCAGCATCAACACCAGCATCGGCTTCATCACCGCCCAGACGATTCGACCGATGGACACGCCCGCGGCGCGCATGATGGTCAATTCACTGCTGCTGGCCAGGCTACCCAGGCCAATCAGGCAACCGATCAGTGCCGCCATCGGCAGCATGTCATAGACCCGACGTGGCGCTGTCAGCGCCACGTAGCTCAATACGTCGGTGAGGGTATAGGTATCCGTGACATCACTCATCTCATCGATGAAGGCAAACAAGGTCGCCAGGCCCAGAATGATCCCCAGTACCGCCAGGATCGCCATGAAAACACTGCCACCAATGTAGCGATCGAGCTTAACCACGGGTCACCTCCAGCGCACTGCGGCGACTCGCCATTTTCAAACGCAACGGTTCCCAATAGAGCAGCCCCAGGCCAATGGCCAGGAATATTGCGTGAACCCACCACAGACCCAGTGCCGGGGGGATCTTGCCTTTCTCCAGAGCACCGCGTGCGGCGATCAGGATCGTCAGATAAGCCATATATAGAAGAATCGCCGGCAGCAACTTGAGGAAACGTCCCTGGCGCGGATTGACCCGCGACAGCGGCACCGCCATCAACGTCACGATAAACACCAGCAACGGCAGCGACACACGCCACTCGAGCTCGGCACGTGCACGAATATCCGGATTGTCCAGCAGGGTGCGGGTCGGCATCGCATCGCGATCGGTCACCTCGTCGCTGACATCCGGCTTGGGCAGCAGCACGCCATAGGTGTCGTACTTGATGGCCCGATAGTCGGCCAGCCCAGGCTGACCGTCGTAACGGTAGCCATTGTCGAGAATCAGGTAGCGGTTGCCGTCTTCCTTGATTTCCTGACGGCCCTTCTCGGCCACCAATACGGAAATGCCGCGATCCTTCTGATCGGCGGAAAGACGCTTCTCCGAGATGAATACACCGCCCAGATTGATCCGGTCATCGGACATCTGCTCGGTATATGTCACCCGCGAACCATCGCGCAACGCCTGAAAACGGCCCGGCACCAGGGTGTCGAACTCGGTCATGGCATCCTGCTTGTTCAGCAGCAACTGGAACTGATTGGCGCCTTGCGGTGCCAGGCTCAGGCTCAGCCAGGCCACGATCACGGCCACCAGCGCAGCTGGAAAGAAGGTCATGCCCAGCAGACGCTGCTGGCTCATGCCGGTCGCGGAGAGCACGGTCATTTCGCTTTCAAGGTACAGGCGACCGTAGGCCAGCAGGATCCCGAGAAACAGCCCCAAAGGCAGAATCAGTTGCAGGAAACCCGGCAGACGAAAGCCCATGATCAGGAACAGCGAGCCTGGGTCCAGGGCGCCCGAAGCGGCCTGGGCCAGGAACTTGATGAAGCGCCCACTCATGATGATGACCAGCAGCACAGCGCTGACGGCGCTCAAGGTCAACAGGACTTCGCGGGACAGGTAACGGAAGACAATCAAACCAGACACTCCAGGGCTGTCAGGCTAAGGCGGCCAAACAAGCAAACATATCGGGCGGCCCGCAGGGCTGAGCCGCCAAAAAAGATGGCGCATTATCCTGTGATTGAACGCGCCTGTCACTGCGCACGCTCAAGCAGCCGTGCAATGGCGTAAAGATCACCTGCGCGAGGGTTGTCAGGCGCACGAAGCGAGGTTCAAACTGCGGCCTTTGTCGCTGGCCTGCACCAGCGTCTTTCTATAGATAGGCAAACGTGTGCGCGCATCGCGTAACACGCTGCACTTTGACCATTTATTCAGGGACCCGGACATGGAACTGGTTGTAAAAAGCGTTAGCCCAGAAACGTTGAAAACCGCCACTCTGGTGGTCGCCGTCGGCGAAGACCGCAAACTCGGCACTGTCGCCAAACAGCTCGACGAGCTCTGCGGTGGCGCGATCAGCGCAGTCCTCAAGCGTGGCGACCTGGCCGGTAAAGTGGGTCAGAGCCTGTTGCTGCACAGCCTGCCAAACCTCAAGGCCGAACGCGTATTGCTGGTTGGCGTGGGTAAAGACGCCGAACTGGGCGACCGTCCGTTCCGCAAAATCATCGCCGGCGTACTGAACACCCTCAAAGGCCTGGGTGGCAACGATGCCGCACTGGCGCTGGACGAAGTCGCGGTCAAAGGACGTGACAGCTATGGCAAGACCCGCCTGCTGGCCGAGACCCTGGTCGACGGCGAATACACCTTCGAACAGTTCAAGAGCCAGAAGTCCGATCCGCGCGCCCTGAAGAAAATCACCCTGCTGACCATCAAGGCTGCGCAGGCTGAAGTCGAACGCGCCGTGACTCACGCCACTGCAATCGCCAACGGCATGTCCTTCACCCGCGACCTGGGCAACCTGCCGCCGAACATCTGCCACCCAAGCTTCCTCGCTGAACAGGCCAAGAACCTGGGCAAGGCCAACAAAGGCCTGAAGGTCGAGATCCTCGATGAGAAGAAGATCAAGGAACTGGGCATGGGCGCGTTCTACGCCGTGGGCCAGGGTAGCGATCAACCGCCACGCCTGATCGTCATGCAATACCACGGCGCCAAGAAATCCGAGAAGCCTTACGTGCTGGTCGGCAAGGGCATCACCTTCGACACCGGCGGCATCAGCCTCAAGCCGGGTGCCGGCATGGATGAAATGAAGTACGACATGGGCGGCTCGGCCAGCGTCTTCGGCACCTTGCACGCAGTGCTCGAATTGAAACTGCCGATCAACCTGGTGTGCATCCTGGCCTGCGCCGAGAACATGCCAAGCGGCGGCGCGACCCGTCCTGGCGACATCGTCACCACCATGAGCGGCCAGACCGTGGAAATCCTCAACACCGACGCCGAAGGCCGCCTGGTGCTGTGCGACGCCCTGACCTACGCCGAACGCTTCAAGCCACAGGCCGTGATCGACATCGCGACCCTGACCGGTGCCTGCGTCGTCGCCCTCGGCGCCCACACCTCGGGCCTGCTGGGCAACAACGACGAACTGATCGGCCAACTGCTGAGTGCAGGCCAACAGGCCGACGACCGCGCCTGGCAACTGCCGCTGTTCGATGAGTACCAGGAACAGCTGGACAGCCCGTTCGCCGACATCGCCAACATTGGCGGCCCGAAAGCCGGCACCATCACGGCAGCCTGCTTCCTGTCGCGCTTCACCAAGAACCTGAAGTGGGCGCACCTGGACATCGCCGGCACGGCCTGGACCAGCGGCGGCAAGGACAAGGGCGCCACTGGCCGCCCGGTTCCATTGCTGACCCAATACCTGCTGGACCGCGCCAAAGCCTGAAACTGAAGATCCTGAACGGCGTCATCCGCGGATGACGCCGCGCAGGCATCAGGAACCGCAATGACCAAAGTCGACTTCTATATCCTGCCCAGCGCCGATCCTTCAGCGCGGCTGGATTTTGCCTGCAAACTCACCGAAAAAGCCTGGCGCATGGGCCACCGTATCTACCTGCATTGCAGCGATGCCGCCCAGCGTGACGATCTCGATGCACGCCTGTGGGCATTCAAAGGCGAAAGTTTCGTGCCTCACGGCCCCGCCGAAAACGAACCGGACGGTTTGGTAGTGCTCGGCCTGGGAGACGATCCAGGACAACACCAGGACTTGCTGGTCAATCTCGACCTCAAAGTCCCGTCTTTTGCCCAACGCTTTGCCCGTGTGGCCGAAGTGGTGGTTGAAGACCCGACTATTCGTCAGGCCGCGCGGGAGAGTTTCCGTTTCTACCGCGAACAGGGCTATCCTCTGCAAGATCACCGTTTACAGCGACTCTGAGCATACGATGGACACGTCAAACCAGCTGCAAAAGTCCGCGCATCTGCTGGACGACCTTGAGTCGATCCGCCAGTTGCTCGGCGATGATAACCTTCAACCCCCCCTGCTGACCGACACCGTCGAGCAAGGCAGTGATGAGGGCCAAATTCCGATGTTGTTCGATCAGGTCGGCGGCAAACCGCAGGCTGAAATCATCGAACCGCCTGCTCCAAGACCGACACCTGCACCTGTCGCGGCTCCGGCTCCGGCTCCGGCATCATCCGTCCAGCAAGGCGCCGATGTCATGCTGCACCTGAACGACGAACTGCGTGCCGCCGCGCAATTGATCATGCAAGACGTGATCGACGACTTCGCCCCGCACATCGAAACCGAAATCAAACGTCGGCTGGATGCACGGATGGAGCGGCTGCTCAGTCAATATCACTCCTGAGCTCGGCTGGCTTTAAGTACCCACGGCAGCTCGCTGCCGTGCGCCCCTCTTAAACTTCGCTCCCTGCTTCCTTCGCATTCAATGCTATTGCGATGCCCCTCTGACACCGCCTGTCGTAACTGCCATTTCTGATAGTAGTTACACGCCCCCCCAAAAAATAACGCTCACATAACACTTCCTGTACTTGGAGAAATATCATGAGCCCCCCTACCATCATCAACCCCGATACCTTGAACTCACGGGAAAGGATGCCGCCAACGCCACCGTCTATATTTGAGAGGAAAAGGGAGAGCATAGCCTGTAACACTTCAGCACAGCTGATTGAAAATCACCAACATTGACTCGCTAGCTTCTACCACCACAGACTTTAAAACGCCCAATGCAATACATCGGGCGCCGGGCGAAACAAGCGAACATTTATTCCTGGCTTAGACACATGGTTTACCCGGCAACCAAAAACAGTAAAGATAATTATTTACTGGGGAGGTGACACAGTCACCATACCACTTTCACTTTCTAGTTTTTGATTTCTGTAAATCTCCCACTTCTTCAGACCCTTGTTAAACGATACTGAAATACGCTGCCCAGGCTTTACCTCAAGCCGTTCAAAGCTCTGACCAACAATAAAGGTGCTTTTTGATGAAGCATTACTAACAGTAACAAGATTATAAGTCGGACCCATTTTGTCTTCGCTCGGCAAGACTGTTTCTGGTCGCCAATCCGCATCGGTCAGATAATACTCAGCCATCCTCGCTTGAAGCATAACGTCTATTTTTTCTCTTTCTGTCAATTCGGCAGCATACGCACCTACAGCAAAAATCATACAAGCGGCAATCATAATCATTCGTTTCATAACCAGACTCCTTGCATTAAATAGTTTTATCCTTCGAAAAGACTCAATCAAGTTTTATTGAAACCCGATCACCTTCAACACTACCAACCGCCACAATCGACGACTACTGTCAGAAATAACAGTCCGACAGAACAATTAGAAATAACTTAACAACGCGTAATAACCAAACCAATATCTTCTCAACGCTCCTTGAGAAGTCTTATAGCAAGATGAGCAAGTCTTTCCCCTTCCCCATCAGGCTAAAATCATGCTCAGACCCAATACCCTCATGAAGGGGTAGCCGGGTCATCACGTCACTCGCCCTTCGCCCCCCGCCCCGCTATACTTCCCGGCTTTTCCTGAATAAATGCCAATAGGGTCCCGCCGCGCATGGATAAGACCTACCAGCCGCACGCCATTGAAACTTCCTGGTACAACACCTGGGAGTCAGAGAATTACTTCGCCCCGCAAGGCGCGGGCGAGTCCTACACCATCATGATCCCGCCGCCGAACGTCACCGGCAGCCTGCACATGGGTCACGGCTTCAACAACGCGATCATGGACGCCCTGATCCGTTTCCGCCGCATGCAGGGTCGCAACACCCTGTGGCAGCCGGGCACCGACCACGCCGGTATCGCCACGCAAATGCTGGTGGAGCGTCAGCTCGAAGCCAAGGGCCAGAATCGCCACGATCTGGGCCGCGAAAAATTCCTCGAGAAAGTCTGGGAGTGGAAGGATGAGTCCGGCGGCAACATCAGCCGTCAAATCCGCCGCCTCGGCTCGTCCGTCGACTGGAGCCGCGAACGCTTCACCATGGACGACGGCCTCTCGGAAGCGGTCAAGGAAGCCTTCGTGCGCCTGCACGAAGACGGCCTGATCTACCGCGGCAAGCGTCTGGTCAACTGGGACACCAAGCTGCACACGGCGATTTCCGACCTCGAAGTGGAAAACCACGACGAAAAAGGTTTCCTGTGGAACCTCAAGTACCCACTGGCCGACGGCGCCAAGACCGCTGAAGGCAACGATTACCTGATCGTCGCGACCACTCGCCCGGAAACCATGCTCGGCGACGCCGCCGTGGCGGTTAACCCGAACGATGAACGCTACAAAGCCCTGATCGGCAAGTATGTCGAGCTGCCACTGGTTGGCCGCCGCATCCCGATCATCGCAGACGATTACTGCGACCCTGAATTCGGCACTGGCTGCGTGAAAATCACCCCGGCCCACGATTTCAACGACTACGAAGTCGGCAAGCGCCACAACCTGCCGCTGCTGAATATCTTCGACAAGAACGCCCACGTTCTGCCAGCGGCCCAGGTGTTCAATCTGGACGGTACGCTGAATACCGAAATCGACGCCAGGATCCCGGCCGAATACACCGGCCTTGACCGTTTCGAAGCACGCAAGCAGATCGTCGCCGCGTTCGAAGCCGCCGACCTGCTGGTCAGCGTCGACGATCACGCCCTGAAAGTACCGAAAGGCGATCGCTCGGGCACCATCATCGAGCCGTGGCTGACCGACCAGTGGTACGTGTCCACCAAACCGCTGGCCGAGCCTGCGATTGCTGCTGTTGAAGACGGCCGCATCCAGTTCGTGCCCAAGCAGTACGAAAACATGTACTTCTCGTGGATGCGCGACATCCAGGACTGGTGCATCAGCCGTCAGCTGTGGTGGGGCCACCGGATTCCAGCCTGGTACGACGAGTCGGGCAAGGTCTACGTCGGCCGCGACGAAGCCGAAGTACGTGCCAAGCACAACCTCGGCCCGGACGTTGCACTGCAACAGGACAACGACGTGCTCGACACCTGGTTCAGCTCGGGCCTGTGGACCTTCTCCACGCTCGGCTGGCCGCAGCAGACTGAGTTCCTGAAGAAGTTCCACTCCACCGACGTGCTGGTGACCGGCTTCGACATCATTTTCTTCTGGGTTGCCCGGATGATCATGCTCACCATGCATTTGATGAAAAACGAAGACGGCACGCCGCAGGTTCCGTTCAAGACTGTGTATGTGCATGGTCTGGTGCGTGATGGCCAGGGCCAGAAGATGTCCAAGTCCAAGGGCAACGTCCTGGACCCGCTGGACATCATCGACGGTATCGAGCTTGAAGCGCTGGTGCAGAAACGCACCTCGGGCCTGATGCAGCCGAAACTGGCGAAAAAGATCGAGAAGCAGACCCGCGACGAGTTCGCCGACGGTATCGCCAGCTACGGCACCGACGCCCTGCGCTTCACGTTCTGCTCGCTGGCCTCGACCGGCCGCGACATCAAGTTCGACATGGGCCGCGTCGAAGGCTATCGCAACTTCTGCAACAAGATCTGGAACGCTGCGCGCTACGTGCTGGACAAGGGCGAAGACTGCGGCCAGAACGGCGAAGCCTATGAGCTGTCGCTGGCGGATCGCTGGATCATTTCGCAGCTGCAACGCACCGAAGCCGAAGTGACCCGTCAACTCGACCAGTTCCGTTTCGACCTGGCGGCGCAAGCCTTGTACGAGTTCATCTGGAACCAGTATTGCGACTGGTACCTGGAACTCTCCAAGCCTGTGCTGTGGGACGAAAACGCAGCCGTAGAGCGTCAACGCGGCACCCGTCGCACCCTGGTTCGCGTGCTGGAAGTCGCCTTGCGCCTGGCTCACCCTTTCATGCCGTTCATCACCGAAGAAATCTGGCAGCGCATTGCGCCGCTGGCCGGTATTCAAGGCAAGACGATCATGCTGCAACCTTGGCCAGTGGCCGTTGAGGCACGCATCGATCAGGCCGCCGAAGACGATATCGAATGGCTCAAGGGCCTGATGCTCGGCACACGCAACATTCGTGGCGAGATGAACATCGGCCCGGGCAAGCCACTGCCGCTGTTCCTGAAGAACGTCAGTGCCGAAGATCAGCGTCGCCTCACCGAGAACGAAGCCCTGCTGAAGAAGCTGGCCAAGCTCGAGTCGATCACTGTATTGGCTGCAGGCGAAGAAGCACCGCTGTCTGCTACCGCACTGGTGGGCGAGATGGAAGTGCTGGTGCCGATGGCCGGCCTGATCGACAAAAACGCCGAACTGGCGCGCCTGGACAAGGAAATCCAGCGCCTGCAAGGCGAAGTGCAGCGGGTTGGCGGCAAGCTGTCCAACGCCGGTTTCGTTGACAAGGCTCCGGTCGAAGTCATCGAGAAAGAACGCGCCAAACTGGCTGAAGCTGAACAGGCTTTGGGCAAGCTGGCCGAGCAGCATGCGCGGATTGCCAGTTTGTAAAAGGCACAATGAAATAAAGAAGGGAGGCCTGTTCAGGCCTCCCTTTTTTATGAGCCTTGTCCCGTCCCAGGTTCGACTGCATGGATTCCTTATAGATTCAGGACTTTCTGGACAGACGACTTTAAATACAAATGGTTGTTTATTGAAAATTTCATATGGTATTCAACTATAAAAAACTGACACCCCTAACAATATTCCGGTAGCGTCAATGGTGCACAGCATGAAGTCATCGGCACCAATTTTAGTGAGTATTCTCAGTCCGATCTCAATGCCGTCGCATTACAAATAAATCAATGGCCACGCAATACCTTGGATTTCGAAACACCGGCTGATAGATTGCAATATCTTGTTGCACCGACCGGTTGAGCGTGTCGGCCCCTGAAACAGATTTGTATCTATTTCAGGGCCCAGCACATTAATCAGGTCGATTAATAGTGCTAATCAACTCTACTCAACCCGCGCTTGACGGAGGAGTATTCTGCTGACCGTTAGGCTGAGCGCCAGGAGGAAGAGGTTCACTGTATTTACGCACCCCTTGAGACACCCACTTTTTCCCATCAAACTTAAATTGCAGATTCGCTTTTCCGGGCAATTCGACATCAGCATTCAAATTAGTATTAACCGATTTAACAATCGTAGGCTTTTCTCCTTTATTCTCGATTTGAAGGATGGTGCCAACGATGTACGTTGGCTTGCCTGCCTCAATAGTAAGCGGGTTGGTATAACCACTCCACTCATCACCCAGAGAGTAAATATTGGTCCCCGCGCCTGACTCTGTCTTTACGGTGCCTGGAGGATTGTTCTCTTTGGGAGAACCGTCAATGGCCAGTGCGCTCATTGACAATGACATTGCTCCAGCCAGTAAAAAAAATCTGTTCATATCCAACATCCTTATTAGTCATCTAACATGCGAGAGAGGCAACTATTGTTCCTCAACAAAAATTTAACACCGCTAAAAATATCGTCTACTGTCAGAACTAACAGCCAATTAGACCAATAAGAAATAACCTCAATCCTAACTATGCTATTCCAGGAAAAGGAGCGCCCACTACCGCGCCTCGCATTTCCAGAAGTGGAGTCCCGTTTTCCAGCCGAAGATGTGGGACAATACCCGCCACTTTGAGCCAAAACCCTGAATCGACTTCCCATGACCGCCCCTAGCAAACCCAAAGCCCCGCGCCAAAAGCCAAAGCCTGCGACCCCGGCCAAAGCCGTCGAGCCGCGTGAGAAGGCCAGCCTGCACCCACGCAACCGCCACCAGGGCCGTTACGACTTCCCGGCGCTGATCAAGACCACGCCTGAGCTGGCGAAGTTCGTGATCATCAATCCCTATGGCAAAGAGAGCATCGACTTCGCGAGCCCGGATGCGGTGCGGGTGTTCAACCGGGCGCTGCTCAAGGCGTTCTACGGCATTGCCCATTGGGATATTCCAGCCGATTACCTGTGCCCGCCAGTGCCGGGGCGTGCCGACTATGTGCACTTCCTCGCGGACCTGCTGGCTAGCGTCAACGATGGCGAGATCCCTCGGGGCGCACCGGTCAAGGTGCTCGACATCGGCATGGGCGCCAACTGCGTCTATCCGTTGATCGGCTACAGCGACTACCGTTGGCACTTCCTCGGCTCGGAAATCGACCCGACCGCCGTGGCCGCCGCCAAAGCCATCGTGCAGTCCAACGGGTTGAACAAAGCCATCCAGTTGCGCCAGCAAAGCAATCCCAAGCACATTTTGCTGGGCCTGCTCGAACCCGGCGAACGCTTTGACCTGACCATGTGCAACCCGCCGTTCCACGCCTCGATGGACGAGGCTACCAAGGGCAGCGAGCGTAAATGGCGCGCACTGGGCCGCGCCGATCCGAAGCGCAAGCTGCCGGTGCTGAACTTTGGTGGTCAATCGGCCGAACTGTGGTGTGAAGGCGGCGAAGCACGGTTTGTGACGCAACTGATCGCCGAGAGCGCGCACTTCCAGCACAAAGTGCTGTGGTTCAGCACCCTCGTCTCGAAAGCCTCAAACCTGCCCGCCATCCAGACCGCACTGAAAAAGGCCGGCGTACTGGAAAGCCAGGTCGTGGAAATGTCTCAGGGGCAAAAGCAAAGCCGTTTTGTCGCCTGGACCTTCCAGACCAAATCCGAGCAGCAGGTCTGGCGCGAACGCTGGGTTCGCAAAAGCTGAGTAACTGACCGACGCAGATCAACTGTGGGAAGGGCCGGGCAAGCCCGCTCCCACATTGGTTTGCAGCATTTGCTGAATCGCAGGCACAAAAAAACCGTGCCCGGGCTGTCCCGGCGCACGGTTTTTTTTACTGCGGTCTTACTTGTTAACAGCGTCAGTCAGGCCTTTAGCCACGACCAGCTTGATAACTTTCTTGGCAGCGATTTCGATGGCAGCGCCAGTCGAAGGGTTGCGGCCGGTACGGGCAGGACGCTCGGTCACTTTCAGCTTACCGATACCTGGCAGAGTGATTTCGCCGCCGTTTTCCAGTTGATCAGCAACGATTTGGCCCAGTTGGTCCAGAGCGTTACGCGCGGTGGTTTTTGGCGCGTCGATAGCTTCAGCGATATCGGCGATCAGTTGGTCTTTAGTAAGAGCCATGTGGTGTTCCTTCCCTATCAAATTCATATGGATTGCAGAGTGCAGTGTCAGCCATCGAGCCCGATCTTCTGGATCTGGCACCCTCGGCTACAACACCGACGGGTCGGGGTTATAGATGCCGAAATCAGGGTTTGGTTCGACCTGACAAATGCTGAATGCACGCTTAACGCAGTGACTTCGCGTAAGACCGGGCAAAACTAGCACAGAGACGGGGAAATATCCGCCTCTACCTACCCATTTGGTCAGCTTTATTGCTCTAAATCCGGAAAAAAGCGCATAAGCCCGGTCAGACACGCCTCGAATCCCCTTCAAGCACCGCCAAAACCAGCAGGTGCGGTACACTGGGCACTTTTTTGGGGGAGCACGCCCTCCTCTCTTCAATCAGCCGAGAAGCCCATGCCGATCCGTCATTGCATCGTCCACCTGATCGACAAAAAACCCGACGGCACTCCTGCAGTTCTCCACGCCCGCGACTCCGAACTTGCTGAGTCCACGGCCATCGAGAACATGCTCGCCGACCTCAACGAAAGCTATAACGCCAAACAAGGCAAGGCCTGGGGTTTGTTCCATGCCGAGTCTGGCGCGCATCCGTTCAGCGGCTGGCTGAAGGAATACCTCGACGGCGGCAAGGACTTCACGGCGTTCAGTCGCGTTGCCGTGGAACACCTGCAAAAGCTGATGGAAGAGTCCAACCTGTCGACCGGCGGCCACGTGCTGTTTGCGCACTATCAGCAAGGCATGACCGACTACCTGGCCATCGCCCTGCTGCACCACAGCGAAGGCGTGGCGGTGACTGACCAGCTCGACGTGACACCGTCCCGCCATCTGGATCTTGGCCAGTTGCACCTGGCAGCGCGGATCAACGTATCCGAGTGGCAGAACAACAAGCAGTCCAAGCAGTACATTTCGTTCATCAAGGGCAAGAACGGCAAGAAGGTTTCGGAGTATTTCCGCGACTTCATCGGCTGCCAGGAAGGCGTCGACGGTCCGGGCGAAACCCGTACCCTGCTCAAGGCCTTCAGTGACTTCGTCGAAAGCGAAGACCTGCCGGAAGAGTCCGCCCGCGAAAAAACCAAAACCCTGGTCGACTACGCCAGCAGCCAGGCCAAGCTCGGCGAGCCGATGGGCCTCGAAGAGTTGTCGGAACTGATCGACGAAGAACGCCCGAAAGCTTTCTACGATCACATCCGCAACAAGGATTACGGCCTGTCGCCAGAGATCCCGGCAGACAAACGCACCCTGAACCAGTTCCGCCGCTTCACCGGTCGCGCCGAAGGCCTGTCCATCAGTTTCGAAGCACACCTGCTGGGCTCGAAGATCGAATATGACGAAGAAGCCGGCACGCTGATCATCAAGGGCCTGCCGACCCAGCTGACCGATCAGCTGAAGCGCCGCAACTGATGCTGAACGGCGTACTGAAGAAATTCCTGCTGATCCTGCTGGTGGTTGTGGCCTACCAGAACTGGGGCAAGATCGAGCGGGTGTTCAACCCCTCGCAAGTGGTGTCCGAGCAGACCCAGGCCAATGCCAGGGTTGTGCTCTACGCCACCGACTGGTGTGGTTACTGCAAACTGACCCGGCGCTTTCTTGACCAGAAAGGCATTCCTTACCGCGAGTTCGACATCGAGAAAGATGCCGAAGCGCGCAAGGCTTATGAAGCGTTGGGCGGACGCGGGATTCCGATGCTGGACGTGAACGGCACATTGATTCGCGGTTATGAGCCTGACGCGATCCTCACGGCCCTGAAATAACTACTGTGGGAGCGAGCCTGCTCGCGATAGCGGTGTGTCTGTCACATTGATGTTGAATGTGCCGCCGCCATCGCGAGCAGTCGAGCTTCGACCGGCTGCTCCCACATTTGCATGTCAATTTTTTTCGATGCGAAAACCAAACCGCGGGAAGTGCACATGCACCCGCCCGCCGCGCTCATCTTCGCGGCGCAGGATCAGTTCTTCGCGCCCCGCAAACAGCAACTCGCCTGCGACCGGATCAACGCCATAGTCAATCGCCGCAATGACTACTTGCTGGCCGGCCTTGAAGCCGTTGGGCTCATCGAATTGTTCATCCGGCAGGGCCGCCGGTGTTGAATGACGCGAAACCTCCAGCGCCTCTTCAGAGGTCATCTCGCTGAACGCCCCGTGCCCGAAGCCCATGACCCGAGCCAACCACGCCGACACCGCCGGATAAACATCGACCAACGGCGCTGTCACCGATGTGCCCTTGAGGAACCACAACGGGTGAGCCATGGCGAAGTCGGCAATCGAAGGTTCACCAAACAGATAGTCACCGTCCTCGCGCTCTAACTGCTGCTCAAGCCGCGCCATGATCGTCGGCCATTGATGCCTGGCCTGCTCGACTGACAACCGCGCAGCGCTGCCACCGCTGAACAACCCGGCACGGTCAGCAACAAAAGCCTTGATCGCCTCTGGAGACAACCCGGCAAAACGCACCGCCACCGATTCTGGCTGGAACACCAGGCTCACCGCGTGCTGAAACATCACCGAATCAGCCCAGGCAGCGAAGCTCGCAGTAATCATCTCCCGACCTTCCGGGAACAATGCAGGCGAAGCCTTTTCCTGTTCCAGACGGCGGGCAATCAACGCTGTGTCGCAGTAGATATCGGCGCCAATCTGCAACACAGGGGTCTTGCGGTAACCACCGGTCAGTGCGGTCAAATCGGGTTTTGGCATCATTCGCGGGATCATCACGGAACGCCAGGACAAGCCTTTAAAACCGAGCAACAGACGGGTTTTTTCCGCATAGGGGGAAGTCGGGTAATGGTGAAGAATCAACTCTGGCATGCTGGGCCCGCCGCTGGTGTTAGATGTCAGCAGCTTAGCGCGCAATCGAATAGCGGCCTACCCATCTGCCTGATGGGCACTTATCAGTCAGATTGATAAACCTGCAGAGGCGCTCGCCACCAGGCACTCCTTGGCGCTTTTTTTGAGTTTTTTGATCAGGCGCTCCTGACGCAGCGCTTCGCTCTTATCGCGGCAGGCTTCGGTGTACACCAATGCGACAGCTGGGCTGGAGAGGAAGAAACGCGCACCTTTGCCGCTTTGATGAGTGGCAAAACGCCGAACGGGATCGTCGCTGATCCCGCAGTACAGCGAACCATTGGCCGCACGAACCAGATAGACAAACCAGGGTTTGCTCTGCGTGGCTGGGGTTGCAGGTTCGCTGACGGAGACTTCGCTCAAGGTGTTCACGTGACGATCAAGACTTGTAGGAAACAAGCCGCGATCTTATCAGCGACTGGCCTGGAACGCCTTCAAGCCTTTCAAGGCCTGCGCGCGCACAGCGTTGCCCACCAATGGTGTCCAGCCCAGCAACAGACCTTTGAAACCCAACGCCTGACGCGACCAGCGCCACAGATCGAAATGGTCGTGGTGCTCGCAGATCTTGCCGTCACGGAAAACAAATCGCGCCTGAATGTCGTTGACCACCGTGTTGCCGGTCTGGCTGAACAGGTAGGTCGCCACCCAATGCGCACCGCCCGTGCGCTCGTCGGCGCGGACGTTATCGAAGGTCAGGGAAAAGTCTTTGGCGCGAGTCGTGAGCATGCGCCACATATCGCCGGCATCGCGTCCACGCAGTTCGCCGAACGCCGGATCACTGAACACCACGTCGTCGGTGTAGCAGGCGCTCATGGCCTCGGCATCCAGCCGCTGAAAAGCTTGATAGAACTCGGTGATCAAGACGCGGTTGGCATCACTCATGAGCAGGCTCCCTGCATTGGTAAAAATGGCTTCGAAAGATGCCTGCACGATAATCTGCCAATGCAGGGAAAACTACTGACATTCGCACCAGGAATACCGGTACTGCGCAGACTTCAAACGCGCTCGCTTTCGACCTGTACGTACAGCGAACGCCCGGCACCGAGACCGGCAATGATCGCGCCGAGGCCAATAACCCCGAAGATCCAGCCCAGCGCAGTCCAGCCGCCAGTCCAGTCATGTACCAAACCGACTGCAAACGGACCCATTGAGGCCAACGTATAACCGAACCCCTGGGCCATGCTCGACAGGTTGGCCGCCACATGGGCATCGCGCGAACGCAGTACGATCAGGGTCAGCGCCAGGCTGAACGTACCGCCCTGCCCCAGTCCGAGCAGAATCGCCCAGCCCCACAGGCCTTCGATCGGTGCATAGAGGCAGCCGAACAGACCGCCGAGGGTCAGGAGCATGACGATGACGATTGCCAGCCGCTGATCTTTGCCGCGCGTCGCCAGCCACGGCGCGGCCAATGAGCTGGCCAACTGGATGATCACCGAACCGGACAGCACCAGCCCGGCTTGGGTCGGGGTCAGGCCGCGGCCGATCAGGATCGACGGCAACCAGCCGAAAACGATGTAGGCCAGCGAGGATTGCAGGCCCATGTACAGGGTCACTTGCCAGGCCAGTGGATCACGCAGCAAACCGCGTACCCGATACGCCACATTGTGCGCGCCGTGTTTCTGGCCAACTTGCGGCAACCAGAACAGCGCCGCGACCAGCGCCGGAATCACCCAGAAGCCCAGGCCGAGCGCCCAGCTTTCGTCGAAATGCTGGCTCAAGGGCACCGTCGCACCCGCCGCCATGGCCGCGCCCAGGCACAGGGCCATGGTGTAAACGCCGGTCATGGTGCCCGCGTGTTTGGCAAAATCACGCTTGACGATGCCCGGCAGCAGCACACCGATTACGCCAATGCTCGCGCCTGCCAGAACGCTGCCGGCAAACAGGCCGATCTCACCGAACGAACTGCGCAGAATGATCCCGCCAGCCAGCGCCAGCAAAATCCCCAGCACCACTCGCTCGGCGCCAAAGCGCCGCGCCAGCAGCGGTGCCAGCGGCGCGAACAGCCCAAGGCAAAGCACCGGCAAGGTGGTCAGCAAACCCGCCTGAGCTGCCGACAGCCCGAGGCTTTTCGACACATCGCTAAGCAGCGGCGCCATGCTCGACAGCGCCGGACGCAAGTTCAGCGCCACCAGAATCAGCCCCAGCAGCAATAACCACGGGCGACGCAAAACCGGATGACTTTGCTGGACCTGTTCGTCATCAGCTTCGGCATCGATCAACAGCTCTTCGAGCTCAGCCGTGCGTTTGAGTGGGGTCGTGCTGTGGGTATTCGCCTGCTGGCTGGACATGAGGTTCTCGGTTTCAAGGTTCATTGATCAACTGCCGGGAAATGGCTTTGGCCCGTTCCGGATCGCGCTGCTCGACGGCATCAAGCAGTTCGATATGCAGGTCGAACACCTCCTGACGCCTGGGAGTGATGTTGAGGGTCTGGCGCAGTTGCGCGCCGATGATGCTGGAGAAATAGCGGTACAACTCGCTGAGCGTCGGGTTATGCGCGGCGTCCACCAAACGACGATGGAACACCAGGTCGCAGGCAATGTAGCTATCAAGATCGCCGTGGTAGTGACTGCCGCTGACACCTAAGGCTTCACGCAGTGCGATGAGGTCTTCATCGGTACGACGCAACGCCGCCAGACCGATGGCCTCGACTTCGAGGATGTGACGGGTTTCCCGAGCCTGCTCATGGGAACAGCGGGACAAGGCTTTCATCGTGTCGAGCGGGTCGACGACCGCCCGCAGGTAACTGCCGTCGCCCTGCCGGATCTCGATCAAGCCGGAAAACGCCAACACCCGCATGGCTTCGCGCACGGTGTTGCGGCTGATACCCAGCTCGGTCGCCAGTTCAGGTTCAGTGGGCAGGCGTTGGCCGACTGACCAGGTGCCGTTGTTGATGCGCAGGCGCAACTGCTCCAGGGCCTGATCGACCAGAGAACGCTTCACCAGTGGGGATGTGTCTGTCATTGAATTCGCCCTTTCATCCAATCATAGGATGAATTTTCTGACATGTTAGTCAGGTTTGTCCGAGAGGACAAGCTTCTAGGGTTAGGAGGCAGGAAATGGAGCGGGATTTTCGATTGTTAAAATTACCCTTTAAGGGTAATTTGAATTTCAAGGTGAAAGGTCTCTTATGGAAAAGAACACACCTCATTACGACCTGTCAGTGGTCAAGGCGGAGGTAGTAAGGCTAGGTCCAAAAGCGTTTACCGGGAGTGCACGGGATGGTGGTCGAAGGCTCGATTTGAGCCTTGCCCAAATGCAGCAAATCGTCTGCACCCTGGAGCAGAAGATGCTCTACAAATCCATGACAACTTACGCGGACTATCAGATATGGCAGGACGTCTACCACGCAAGAATTCGTGATAGGGAGATTTACCTCAAGGTGACGTGCCGCCCAGGCGGTGGCCCGCCGGTAATCTCCTTCAAGGAGAGAGACACATGAAAACACGGCAATGCTTCAGCTGCGGTACCCAGGACGGGATGCAGCATTTCGACGGGCGAAGCTTCACCATCGACTTCAGACAGTTGACACGTCAGGTGCACGATATTTCCGGATGGGAATGCCAAGCCTGTAGTGAAATCGAATTCGACGACGGCAGTGCAGAACGTTACTCCGAGGCGAGTGATCAATTGCTCGAGGACTCCCGGCAGCTCATGGCAGCCGAGATGAAACGCATCCGCCGCAAACTGCACCTTACGCAAAAGGAGGCAGTGAAATTGCTGTCAGGCGGTGGGCACAATGCCTTTTCCCGCTACGAGCGTGGCGAAATCGCTCCTCCTCAGCCGCTGTTCATGCTGATGCGTCTGCTTGATCGTCACCCTCACCTGATGGCTGAAGTGCAATCGCTGAACGAAGGTCAGGATCTGCGCCAACGGCTGGAAATGAGGGATCAAGAACACGAAGGTGTTACCACGCCTTAAACCCCGGACAAAAATAAACCCGGAACAGGTCCGGGTTTATTTCACTGCCTGACTTCGATCAATGCAGGATCTGGCTCAGGAACAGCTTGGTGCGATCATTCTGCGGGTTGTCGAAGAAGTCGTTCGGTGCAGCCTGTTCGACGATTTCGCCCTTGTCCATGAAGATCACGCGGTTGGCCACGGTCCGGGCAAAGCCCATTTCGTGGGTCACGCAGAGCATGGTCATGCCGTCTTCGGCCAGGCCGATCATGGTGTCCAGAACCTCTTTCACCATCTCTGGATCGAGTGCCGAAGTCGGTTCGTCGAACAGCATGATTTTCGGCTTCATGCACAGCGCGCGGGCAATCGCCACACGCTGTTGCTGACCACCGGACAATTGCCCCGGAAACTTGTGCGCCTGCTCTGGAATGCGTACGCGCTCCAGGTAATGCATGGCAATTTCTTCCGCCTTGCGCTTGGGCATCTTGCGCACCCACATCGGTGCCAACGTGCAGTTCTGCAGGATGGTCAGGTGCGGGAACAGGTTGAAGTGCTGGAACACCATGCCGACTTCGCGACGAATCGCCTCGATCTGTTTCAGGTCGTTGGTCAGCTCTACGCCATCAACCACGATGCGGCCCTGCTGGTGCTCTTCCAGTCGGTTAAGGCAACGAATTGTGGTCGACTTGCCGGAACCCGACGGCCCGCACAGAACGATACGCTCGCCCTGCTTGACGTTCAGGTTGATGTCTTTCAGTACGTGGAACTGGCCGTACCACTTGTTCACGCCCTGCATCTGAATAATGCCTTCAGGGCTCACAGGCTGTTTGATCGCTTCACTCATAAACTACGCTCCTAACGCTTGTGGCCTGTGTCCAGCTTGCGTTCCAAATGCATGGAATAGCGGGACATACCAAAACAGAAAATCCAGAACACCAGGGCCGCGAATACATAGCCTTCAGTGGCCATGCCCAGCCATTTCGGGTCGGCGGCGGCTTGTTTGACGCTGTTGAGCAAGTCGAACAGGCCGATGATGATCACCAGGCTCGTGTCCTTGAACAGCGCAATGAAGGTGTTGACGATGCCCGGAATCACCAGCTTCAGGGCTTGCGGCAGAATCACCAGGCCCATGCTGCGCCAGTAACCGAGGCCCATCGCTGCTGCGGCTTCGTACTGACCTTTGGGAATCGCTTGCAGACCACCGCGCACCACTTCGGCCACGTAGGCCGACTGGAACAGGATCACCCCGATCAAGGCCCGCAGCAACTTGTCGAAGTTCATGCCTTCTGGCAGGAACAACGGCAGCATCACCGAGGACATGAACAGCACCGTGATCAACGGCACGCCGCGCCAGAACTCGATGAAGGTCACGCAGACCACACGAATCGCCGGCATGTTCGAGCGACGCCCCAGCGCCAGCATGATCCCCAGCGGCAACGCGCCGACAATACCGACAGTGGCGATCACCAGGGTCAGCATCAGGCCGCCCCACTGACTGGTCGCAACGTTGGTCAGGCCAAATATGTCACCGTGCAGCAGGATGTAGGCAACAATCGGATAGAGCACCAGAAAGCTCAGCCCGTACACCGCTTTACGCGGGAAGCGCGAGATGAACAACGGTGCCACGCCGATGATCGCCAGCCACACGGTCAGGTCGACACGCCAGCGCAGTTCAGGCGGGTAATACCCATACATGAACTGGCCGAAGCGTTGCTGAATGAACACCCAGCAAGCGCCTTCCTTGGTGCAGTCGGCACGCGTGGTGCCCACCCAGTTGGCGTCCAGAATCGCCCAGTGCAGGATCGGCGGCACTACCAGATAAATCAGGTAGAACGCGAACAGCGTGAGCAGCGTGTTGATCCAACTGGAAAACATGTGCTCGCGCATCCACGCCACGATACCGATTCTGGTACCTGGCGGTGGCATGTCAGGTTTGAAAATATGAGTCGTCATGCGCGTTTCCTCACCGCTCGATCAGCGCAATGCGCTTGTTGTACCAGTTCATCAGCAGGGAAATGCTGATACTGATCGCCAGGTACACGCTCATGGTGATGGCAATAACTTCGATCGCTTGCCCGGTCTGGTTCAGCACCGTGCCGGCAAACAGCGAAACCATTTCCGGATAACCGATACCGGCGGCCAGCGAGGAGTTCTTCGCCAGGTTCAGGTATTGGCTGGTCAGCGGCGGAATGATCACCCGCAACGCTTGCGGGATGATGACCTTGCGCAGGGTTGGGCCGTTGCGCAGTCCCAGCGAACGCGCCGCTTCGGTCTGGCCGTGGCTGACCGAGTTGATCCCAGAACGCACGATCTCGGCGATGAACGCCGCGGTGTACACCGTCAGGGCCAGGGTCAGAGCCAGCAGTTCCGGAATCAGCACCCAGCCACCGACAAAGTTGAAGCCTTGCAGCTTCGGCATTTCCCAATGCAGTGGCACACCGAAGATCAGCGCGCACAAGGCTGGAATCACCAGAAACATCGCCAGGCCGACCCAGAACTTGTGGAACGGCTCGCCGGTCGCCTCGAAACGCTTGTTGGCCCAACGGCACATCAGCACGATAGCGACGATTGCCACCACGATGCTGATCACAAACGCCCAGAACCCACCCGCCATCTGTGCGGCTGGCATGTTCAGGCCACGGCTGCTGACAAAGAAGGTATCGGCGAAGTTATGGCTGTTGCGCGGCCCTGGCATCGTCAGGAACACCGCGAAATACCAGAACAGGATTTGCAGCAGCGGCGGAATGTTGCGGAAAGTCTCAACATAAACCGTCGCCAGCTTATTGATGATCCAGTTCTTCGACAGCCGCGCTACGCCAACGATGAACCCGAGAATCGTCGCCAGGATCACGCCGATAAAGGTCACCAGCAAGGTGTTGAGCAAGCCGATGACAAACACCCGGGCATAGCTGTCCGATTCGGTGTAGTCGATCAGGTGTTGCGCGATGCCGAACCCGGCGCTGCGCTCCAGAAAGCTGAAACCGGAGGTAATGCCCCGGTGTTGCAGGTTGGTTTGAGTGTTGTTGAACAGGTACCAACCCATCGAGATCACCGCGACAATCGTGATGATCTGAAACAGCCACGCACGCACTCGCGGATCGCTGAGGCTGAGCCTCTGCTTTGGTGCGCCGATTGAATTTTGCATGAAGTGCCCCAGAAATAATGGAACAGAACATCACCCGGTGGTTGGCCCACCGGGTGATAGAACCATCAGCGCACTGGTGGTGCGTATTGAATGCCGCCGTTGGTCCACAGCGCATTCAGGCCACGGTCGATTTCCAGCGGAGTGCTCTTGCCGAGGTTTTTCTCGAAGACTTCGCCGTAGTTACCGACCTGCTTGACGATTTTCACCACCCAGTCTTTCGGCAGCTTCAGATCTTTACCGTACTCGCCGTCTGTACCCAGCAGACGGGCAACGTCCGGGTTCTTGGTCGACTTGGCTTCAGCTTCGACGTTTTTCGAGGTGATACCGGCCTCTTCGGCGTTGAGCATGGCGTAGCCAACCCAACGAACGATCGCCAGCCACTCGTCGTCGCCGTTACGTACGACTGGACCCAGAGGCTCTTTGGAGATGGTTTCCGGCAGAACTACGTAATCTTTAGGCGAAGCCAGTTTGCTGCGCTGTGCATACAACTGGGACTTGTCGGAGGTCAATACGTCGCAACGACCGGATTCCAGCGACTTGGCGCTTTCATCGGAGGTGTCGAAAGTAATCGGGGTGTACTTCAGGCCGTTGGCACGGAAGTAGTCGGACACGTTCAGCTCGGTGGTGGTACCGGCTTGAATACAGATAGTCGCACCATCCAGTTCCTTGGCACTTTTCACGCCCAGCTTGCTGTTGGCCAGGAAGCCTACGCCGTCGTAATAAGTAATGAAGCCAGGAAATTTCAGGCCCATGCCCGCGTCACGGGAACTGGTCATGGTGGAGTTACGCGACAACATGTCGATTTCGCCGGATTGAAGCGCGGTGAAACGCTCCTTGGCATTCAACTGGCTGAATTTGACCTTGGTCGCGTCGCCGAATACGGCAGCGGCAACGGCGCGGCAGTAATCAGCATCGATACCGACAATCTTGCCGGTGGAGTCCGGAACCGAAAAACCTGGCAAACCGTCGCTCACGCCACATTGCACAAAGCCTTTCTTCTGTACCGCATCCAGGGTTGCACCCGCCTGAGCGAACCCACTGACACCGAGTACTGCGGCCGCAGTCACGACTGCCAGGGTGGATTTCAACATCTTCATTCAAACCTCCAGTTTTGCTCTTGTTGTGTCGGAGCTTGAGTCCTGCCGCACCCTTATGAGGCGCTGTTGACCCGTGTTGGCATTTCTTTGGGTCAAGCGGCGTAAGACCTTAGCTATGAGTCTAGTAGGAGAAAATCCACATAATGGAAAACTCGCTTCTCACCAATCGGCCGAACGGGCTGTAGCCCCTTTTACGTTCGCGAAGCCCGTAACGGCCACTGGCGAACATCCATCACCGGATTCTTGCTATCCCACAGCCGACAGTGACTGATAGTGTTACCGCCGTGGCTGAGAGCAATCACTTCGCCTTCCCCATAGCAAGGCCCGTACCACAGTTGCGGCTTAAGCGTTTCAGCCACAGATCAATAGAAAAATTTATAGATTTACGACATTTTATTAACCAATCAACCAGCCGCGCCCCATCTTCTCGCACCGCACGGGAGTATGCGCACCACAATGGAGCAACCATGACCGAGCCCTTGATTCTTCAGCCCAGCAAGCCTGTCGATGCCTGCGTTATATGGCTGCACGGCCTGGGCGCCGACCGCTACGACTTCCTGCCGGTGGCCGAAGCCCTGCAGGAAAACCTGTTGACCACCCGCTTCGTCCTGCCCCAGGCGCCGACTCGCGCAGTGACCATCAATGGTGGTTACGAGATGCCGAGCTGGTACGACATCAAGGCCATGAGCCCCGCCCGGAGCATCAATCATGAAGAGCTGGAGGTGTCGGCCCAAACCGTCATAACGCTGATCGAAGAGCAGCGAGCCAGCGGAATAGACGCCTCGCGGATATTTCTTGCAGGGTTTTCCCAAGGCGGCGCCGTCGTGCTGCACAGCGCTTTCCTGAAATGGCAGGGACCGCTGGGTGGCGTACTTGCCCTCTCTACCTATGCGCCGACATTCAGCGATGAACTGGAGCTTTCAGCCAGCCAACAGCGGATCCCGGTGCTGTGCCTGCATGGTCAATACGACGATGTCGTCCAGAACGCCATGGGACGCAGTGCGTACGAGCATTTGAAGACCCGTGGTGTCACCGCGACATGGCAGGAATACCCAATGGGTCACGAAGTGTTACCCGAAGAAATCCGCGATATTGGCGTCTGGCTCGCGGACCGCTTGCGCTAATACAGAAACTTCCTGTAGCTGTATGAGCAACACACTACGCCGCGCCGGTTTCTTGCATTACACTGGCCGGCGTACATTCCTTAACCAATTGATGAGATGACCGTGCTCAAAGCACTCAAAAAAATGTTCGGTAAAAGCGAGGCTGAGCAGCTCGCGCCCAGCTCCAGCGCACCTTCCCACACACCCGGCAGCCGCACCGACGGTCATCAGCCTGGCCGGACCGCAGCAGTCGCGGCACCGAAACATACGCCCGCGAACACACCGGCCACCGAGCCTGTTGCGGACAAACCGCGCAGCGAGACGCCAAAACCTGCACAACCGCGCCGTGAACGTGCGCCGAAACCGCCCGTAGTCGCCTGGAAACTCGAAGATTTCGTCGTCGAACCCCAGGAAGGCAAAACCCGTTTCCATGATTTCAAATTGGCCCCGGAACTGATGCACGCCATCCAGGACCTGGGTTTCCCGTACTGCACGCCGATCCAGGCGCAAGTATTGGGTTTTACCCTGGCCGGCAAAGACGCCATCGGTCGCGCCCAGACCGGCACTGGTAAAACCGCCGCATTCCTGATCTCGATCATCACCCAGCTGCTGCAAACCCCGCCGCCGAAAGAGCGCTACATGGGCGAACCGCGGGCGCTGATCATTGCACCCACCCGTGAACTGGTGGTGCAGATCGCCAAGGATGCAGCCGACCTGACCAAGTACACCGGTCTCAACGTCATGACCTTCGTTGGCGGCATGGACTTCGACAAGCAACTCAAACACCTCGAAGCCCGCCACTGCGACATCCTCGTTGCGACCCCGGGCCGCCTGCTGGACTTCAACCAGCGCGGCGACGTGCACCTGGACATGGTCGAAGTGATGGTGCTCGACGAAGCTGACCGGATGCTCGACATGGGTTTCATCCCACAAGTGCGTCAGATCATTCGCCAGACGCCACCGAAAAGCGAACGTCAGACTCTGCTGTTCTCCGCCACCTTCACCGAAGACGTGATGAACCTGGCCAAGCAATGGACCACCGACCCGTCCATCGTTGAAATCGAATCCGAGAACGTTGCCAGCGAAAACGTCGAACAACACATCTACGCCGTTGCCGGCGCCGATAAGTACAAGCTGCTCTACAACCTGGTCACCGACAACGGCTGGGAGCGGGTGATGGTCTTCGCCAACCGCAAGGACGAAGTGCGGCGCATCGAAGAACGCCTGGTGCGTGATGGCGTCAACGCGGCCCAACTGTCGGGCGACGTTCCGCAGCACAAGCGCATCAAGACCCTGGAAGGATTCCGCGAAGGCAAGATCCGCGTGCTGGTGGCCACCGATGTTGCCGGTCGCGGGATTCACATCGACGGTATCAGCCATGTGATCAATTTCACCCTGCCGGAAGTGCCGGACGATTACGTCCACCGCATTGGTCGTACCGGTCGCGCGGGTGCCGAAGGCGTGTCCATCAGCTTCGCCGGTGAAGACGATTCCTACCAGTTACCGTCCATCGAGGCATTGCTGGGTCGCAAGATCAGTTGCGAAACCCCGCCGACTCATCTGTTACGCCCTGTAGAGCGCAAGCGTCCGTAAATTTCGGTCACACAGCTCTCCCCCAAAAGAAGGCGCAGCCGGAAACGGACTGCGCTTTTTTTACGCCTGGATATTGCCAAACGGAACAATAAGTCCACAATGGACAAATTAGTTTACTTGCGAATCCACGGAGCACCCGCATGCCCAGCACACCTTATGTGATCGCCAAACCCCAGGCCCGCGAACTGCTTGAGCAAGTCGACGTGCCGAAGATCCTGCGCAAGCTGTTCCGCGACCTGGCCGCGGGTCAGGCGGTACAACCGGCGCAGCAACTGGTGGAGTTTCCGCAAGGTGCCGGAGACTTCATCAATTACCTCGGGGTATTGGCCGAAGACGGTGTGTACGGCATTAAAACCTCGCCCTACATCGTGCGCCAGGAAGGCCCGCTGGTGACCGCCTGGACGCTGCTGATGTCAATGCAAACCGGCCAGCCGCTGTTGCTCTGCGATGCCGGTGAACTGACCACCGCGCGCACCGCCGCGACCACTGCCGTTGCTATTGATGCCCTCGCCCTGCCGCACGCCAGGCATCTGGCAATCATCGGCAGCGGCCCGGTCGCCCAGGCTCACCTGCATTACGCGAGGAACGTACGGGAATGGCAAAGCATCAGCCTTTATTCACCGAATCTGGCGAGCCGGGATCCGCAATTGCTCGCCCAACTGACGGCCATCGACTCGCGCCTGAAGGTGTTCGATAGCCGCGAAGCCGCGATCCAGGACGCCGACGTGATCATGCTCTGCACCTCGTCTGCGGGACCTGTGATTAACCCACGGACCTTGAGCAAACCGACACTGATCACCTCCATCAGTACCAACGCAGTGCGTGCCCACGAGGTGCCGCCTGCAACGCTCAGCGAAATGCAGGTCTATTGCGACTACCGCCTGACTACTCCAGATTCCGCCGGCGAAATGCTGATCGCCAGAGAGCAACACGGCTGGGACAAAAACTCGATTGCCGGCGACCTGGCCGAACTGTTGAGCGAACAGACGCCCCGTCCGGCTTATGATCGCCATGTGTTCTTCCGTTCCATCGGTCTGGGCCTGGAAGACATCGCCTTGGCCAATGCCCTTTATCAGTTGCAACAGCAGAACTGAAACGAAACGCTTTCCCTTGTGGGAGCGAGCCTGCTCGCGATTGCGTCACCGCTGTTCGCCTGACGGATTGCGGCGCCTGCATCGCGAGCAGGCTCGCTCCCACAGGGGACCTCTACAACTTCGGCATTTACGCCCATCAGGAGACGTTCATGACCCAGGCAGACTTCATCATCATCGGCGGTGGCATTGCCGGTGCTTCCACCGGTTTTTGGCTGTCACGACACGGTCGGGTAATCGTGCTCGAACGCGAATCCCACCCGGCCTATCACTCCACCGGGCGTTCGGCCGCTTTGTACACCGCCGCTTACGGTACGCCGCAAGTGCGCGCACTGACCCAGGCCAGCCGGGACTTCTTCGATGCACCCCCGGCCGGTTTCTGCGAACACCCGCTGCTGACCCCGCGCGGCGAGATGACAGTCGACTTCACTGGCGACCCGGACGAGCTGAACAATCAGTACCTGAGTGCCAAGGCGACCGTGCCGCAGATGCAACTGCTCAGCGCCGACGACGCCTGTGCCCGCATGCCGATCCTGCGTCGCGAGAAGGTTCACGGAGCGATCTACGACCCCACCGCCTCGGACATCGACACCGACGCCCTGCATCAGGGCTACCTGCGCGGCATCCGCCGCAACCAGGGCGAAGTGCACACCGACAGCGAAGTCCTGAGCCTGACGCGCGATGCCGACAATCTCTGGCAAGTGAAAACCGCCGAGCAGACCTTCAGCGCACCGGTCATTATCAATGCGGCCGGTGCCTGGGCTGACCGACTCGGTGAGATGGCCGGCGCCAAGCCTCTTGGGCTGATCCCGAAGCGTCGTGCAGCCTTCATCTTCGCCGGCCCCGAAGGTGTGGATATCCACGACTGGCCGATGCTGGTCAGCCTCGACGAATCGTTCTACATGAAGCCCGATGCCGGAATGTTCCTCGGTTCACCGGCCAATGCCGACCCGGTCGAGCCGCATGACGTGCAGCCCGAAGAGCTGGACATCGCCATGGGCATTTACCAGATCGAAGAAGCCACCACCCTGAGCATCCGCCGACCAACCCGCACCTGGGCGGGTTTGCGCAGTTTTGTCGGCGACGGCGATCTGATCAGCGGCTTCGATCCGCACGTGCCGGGTCTGTTCTGGGTGGCCGCGCAGGGTGGTTACGGCATTCAGACCTCGCCCGCCATGGGCCAGGCCAGTGCCGCGCTGGTATGTGGCGAAGCCTTGCCGGAGCAACTCAGCCGCTTTGGCCTCAGCGCTGCGATGCTCTCCCCTTCCCGCCTTGGCTGAACCGGCCTGCGGGGTGACGTCTGCCCCCGATTACGGCAAACTCCCAGCGCCCTTTTTCTACAGGGCGCTGATTGCCTGGAGCAACACCCATGACCCCACCTCTTCAAGATCCTGCACTGGATAACTACCGGGCGATCGCCGACGCCATTGCCACGCTGTTTTTCCCCCACGCCGAGGTGGTGCTGCACGACCTGCGCACGCAGAAAATCGACTACATCGCCAACAACCTGTCCAAGCGTGAAGTCGGTGACGATGCCGCGCTGGAAGACATGCTCAGCGAAGAAATCAGCGAGCGGAATATCGGTCCGTACGAAAAGCTCAATTGGGACGGGCAAAAGATCCGCAGCCTCAGCAGCGTGCTGCGCGACAGCGAAGGGCGTCCGATTGCCGTGCTGTGCATCAACCTGAATATTTCGCTGTTTGAAAACGCCAAGGCGGCGCTGGATCTGTTTCTCTCACCGAGCAAGTTGATCCCGCAACCTGACGCGCTGTTTCGCGACGACTGGCAGGAGCGCATCAACACCTTCCTGCATAACTGGCTGCGAGAGCGGCAACTGGGTCTGAATATGCTGACCCGCGAGCACAAGCGCGAACTGGTGCTGGCGTTGCACGCCGAAGGCGCCTTCAAAGGCAAAAGCGCCTCCAACTATGTGGCCAACGTGCTGAACATGGGACGGGCGACGGTGTACAAGCATTTGAAGGAGTTGAAAGGCTGAAACCTGACCTGAGAGGTGTGTTGGCTGGTAGGGCCTCATCGCGAGCAGGCTCGCTCCCACACTGGTTCTGTATCGATCACAAAATCTGTGTCTTGTGGAGATCAAATGTGGGAGCGAGCCTGCTCCGGGCGGCGTTCCGACGATGGCGATCAATCAATCGCCGTAGATATCCGACTTGAAGTACTTGGCTTCGATCTTCTGGTATTCACCGTTGGCGCGAATGCCGTCGATGGCATTGTTCAGCTGGCTAACCAATTCGGTGTTGCCCTTGCGCACTGCAATCCCGGCGCCCTCGCCCACGTATTTCGGGTCCTTGAGCTCCGGTCCGACAAACGCGTAGCCCTTGCCGCGAGGCATCGACAGGAAGTCGCTCAGCGGAATGGTATCGGCGAAAACGCCGTCCAGACGCCCGGCGGCCAGGTCCATGTAGATTTCTTCATTGTTGCCGTAACGCGCCACCTTGATGCCCTTGGGCTCGAAGACTTCCGTGGCGTAACGGTCCGTGGTGGTTGCCCGCTGCACACCAATAGTCTTGCCCTTGAGGCTTGCGTACTGGTCATCAACCACCGCACCGTCCTTCATCACCAGCCGCGATGAGGTGAAGTAGTACTTGTGGGTGAAGTCCACCGATTTTTTACGGTCTTCGTTAATGGTCATGGACGACAGCGCGGCGTCGATTTTCTTCACCTTGAGGGAAGGAATCAGACCATCGAACTCACCCTCGACCCACTCGCACTTGACCTTCATCTGCGCGCACAACGCGTTGCCGATGTCGTAGTCGAAACCGGTGATTTTTCCATCCGAGGTCTTGGAGGCAAACGGCGGATACGCCGCTTCGATACCGATGCGCAGGGTTTTCTCGGCGGCAAACAGACTGCTGCACGCCAACAGGCTCAGGGCCAGGCCACCGATCAGGGGGAGCTTCTTCATGTTTATTTTTCTCGCGGGTTGTTGTTGGTTTGGCAAGACAGAAGAAAGTGAAACGAGAAACGGCTTTTTTGTACTTATAATTCCATACTGGACTTTTATGTATTTCCCGTCAATCGGGCGTGCGCAGTTCTTTCAGCCTCTGGTCGGCAGGAGGCGAATCAGGGAAAAATTCGGTGTTGTTGATAACCCTATCGCGAGCAGGCTCGCTCCCACAGTTGGTCTCCATCAGACACAATTTTTGTGTACGACGATAATTCAATGTGGGAGCGAGCCTGCTCGCGATAGCGGACTAACCGTCAATGAAGAAACAACGGATGTTCACTTCTTCCAGCGATCAGCCGCCGCATGATCACTGTCGCGCCCTTCCACCCAACGCGGGCCGTCGCTGGTGTTTTCTTTTTTCCAGAACGGTGCACGGGTTTTCAGGTAGTCCATGACAAAGGCACAGGCGTCGAATGCTGCCTGGCGATGGGCACTTGCCGCACCGACGAAGACGATCGGTTCGCCCGGCTCCAATGCGCCGATGCGATGCAGCACTTCCAGTTTGAGCAGCGGCCAGCGTTGCTCGGCCTCGACGGCAATCTTGCCGAGGGCCTTTTCGGTCATGCCCGGGTAGTGTTCAAGAAACATCCCGGCCACATCGAGTCCATCGTTGAAGTCGCGAACATAACCGACAAAACTCACCACCGCACCGACGCCGACATTCGCTGCGTGCATCGCATTGACTTCAGCGCCAGGGTCGAACGCCGTGGACTGCACGCGAATCGCCATGGATCAGCCTCCGGTAACGGTGGGGAAAAACGCTACTTCATCACCATCAACGAGCGGTTCGTCGAGCTGGCACAAGTCTTCATTACGCGCGCACATCAGGTTCTGCTCGCTCAGCACCTCGGCGCCCTCACGTTGCGCCAACAGCAAGCGCACATCATCGACTGACGCGAAATCACCTTCGACGCTCAACCAATCAACGCCCAGTGCCTCGCGGTAACGGGCGAAAAACCTCACTGTCAGCTTCATTGATCGGCCACCTGATAATGCCCGCTCTTGCCGCCGAGCTTCTCCAGCAGGCGCACGGTTTCGATGACCATGCCACGGTCTACGGCCTTGCACATGTCGTAGATCGTCAGTGCAGCGACACTGGCCGCGGTCAGTGCTTCCATTTCAACCCCGGTCTGCCCGGACAGTTTGCAGCGGGCGACGATGCGCACCGCATCGAGGCCTTCGGCACTGAGCTCGACCTTGACGCTGGTGAGCATCAACGGATGGCATAGCGGGATCAGATCGGAGGTTTTCTTCGCTGCCTGAATGCCGGCAATGCGCGCCACAGCGAATACATCACCTTTGGGGTGACCACCACTGACAATCATCTGCAGGGTTTCAGGGAGCATACGCACAAGCGCTTCGGCCGTGGCTTCACGGAACGTCACGGCTTTTTCGGTGACGTCGACCATATTGGCGCGACCTTGGGAATCGAGATGAGTCAGCACAGCCTTACTCCTGATCAGGAGCACCGATTGTAAACCCGTGGGTCAAATTTTCGCGAGTTTGATTATTAAGGCCGTCCACGTACTCGTAGCAGCTGGCGAAGCCTGCGTTCGGCTCGGTCCGCGTTCGGGCGCAGCAGTCGTAAATCAGTCGCTGCGTTCCTTCAGAAACAACGGGGGTTCCGGATGGCGACCGCTGCGCGCTCGAACGCAGGCTTCGCCAGCTGCTACAGGGGAATTCGCTGTGCAATAAAAAACCGGGCGGCTTTGGGGCCGCCCGGTTTGGGTGAAGGTTACAAATGCGATTCGGCGTATTCGGCCAGAATCGAACGTGGTACCCCTTGCAGGGTGATGTGCACCCCGTTAGGGAAGTCCTTGAAGCGTTCAGTCAGGTAAGTCAGCCCGGAGCTGGTCGCGGACAGGTAAGGGGTGTCGATCTGCGCCAGGTTGCCCAGGCACACCACTTTGGAACCGGCGCCGRCACGGGTGATGATGGTTTTCATCTGGTGCGGTGTGAGGTTCTGGCATTCGTCGATCAGGATCAGGCTCTGCTGGAAGCTGCGGCCCCGTATGTAGTTGAGGGATTTGAACTGCAACGGCACTTTGCTGAGGATGTAGTCGACGCTGCCATGGGTGCTTTCGTCATCCATGTGCAAGGCTTCGAGGTTGTCGGTGATGGCGCCCAGCCAAGGCTCCATTTTTTCTGCTTCGGTGCCCGGCAGGAAACCGATCTCCTGGTCCAGCCCCTGCACGCTACGAGTGGCGATGATGCGCCGGTAGCGCTTGCTGACCATGGTTTGCTCGATTGCCGCAGCCAGCGCCAGGATGGTTTTACCCGAACCCGCAGCACCCGACAGGTTGACCAGGTGAATGTCCGGGTCAAGCAAGGCATACAGCGCCAGGCTCTGATAGATGTCGCGTGGTTTCAGGCCCCAGGCTTCCTGGTGCAACAGGGGTTCCTGATGCAGGTCGAGAATCAGCAGCTTGTCGACCTGGATTTCCTTGATCCAGCCAACAAAGCCCTGTTCGTCGATGATGAACTCGTTGATATGCACGGCCGGCAGGTTGTCGATCAGTTGCACCTGATGCCAGGTGCGGCCATGGTCCTGACGGGTTTCGACCTTGCTCACACGGTCCCAGAACGAGCCCGTCATGTTGTGATAACCGTTGGGCAGCAACGACACGTCGTCAACCAACTGGTCAGTGCTGTAGTCCTCGGCCGCAATCCCGCAGGCTCGAGCCTTGAGGCGCATGTTGATGTCTTTGGTCACCAGTACCACACGCAGTTCCTTGTCACGCGTGTGCAGGTCGATCAACTGGTTGATGATGATGTTGTCGTTCAGGTGTTCGGGCAGAACGATGTTCGGCTCGGTACGCTTGCTCATCAGAATCGACAGCAAACCCTTGGGCCCGCTTTTTCCGCGCTGGATCGGTACACCCAGTTCAACGTCTTCGGGAGAGGCATCGCCCAGCGTGTTGTCGATCAGGCGAATGGCCTGGCGACATTCGGCCGCAACGCTGTGATGGCCGCTCTTGAGCTTGTCCAGCTCTTCAAGGACGGTCATCGGGATCGCAACGTGGTGTTCTTCGAAGTTCAGGAGCGCGTTTGGATCGTGGATCAATACGTTGGTATCGAGTACATAAAGGATTGGCAGGTTGGAGGGGCTACGTCCGTGATCATCCATACTCGGTCACCTTTGTGGGAGCCAGTCGACGCAATACCATGACAGTGCTGCGCCTCGAAGTGGCCACCGAATTCACCTGCCGTACTGAAATGAACTGCACGACTCAAGTGAACTGCACACACGGGGTCTTGGAAGACGCCACCTGTGTTGCAGGTTTCGGCGGTCTGTCTTCGTAATACTCCAAAACCCATGACAGAAAAAAGCACTTTGACGCTTTTTTGAAGTTTATTTTTCAGAGTGACGAAAAGCCCTTGGCGCGCCGCGCCGGCACCGTTAAAGTCGGAAGTCCGTCTGTATCGAAATCCCTCCTGAAATACTCCCCTGCCCCAGTGTTTCCGGCTTTTTTTGGGGAAGGGCCCGTTTCAGCGAAAAGCATCCTGACAATCTTCCCAGCCGATCCCGCTTTGCGCGGTGTGCATCAGCAGCCAGGGCATTGCCGTTTTCACCACGTCCTGTTTGGCGTTGAAATTGATCACCCCATGGCGCCACAACAGCATCAAGGTCAGCACCCGCTGCGCACTCTGCTCAGCCGTGAGCTGCCGACTGCCATCCGCAGGATCGATGTCCCACAGCGCAACCTGCACCCCCTGAGCCTTGAAGAAACCCTGCGCATCGGCGCGACGCTGGCCATTGGGCGGACGGAACAACGGCACGAAGTTCTCTGGCAGTTTGCTCTTCACCAGTTCGACGCTGCGAGTCACTGAGTACTGCCAATCCTGCCAATGGCTGTGGGAGCGGAATTCCCAGCCCTGCACGCCAATGCATTGCTTTGAGTACAACGCTTGCAGTTCGGCCACCGAATGCTGTGCCAGGCGGTTCTGGATATCGCTGCCCAGCACAAAGAAGGTCCCGCTCAGGTTCGCCTTGCGCAGGTACTCGGCCAGCCACGCGGTGTTGTCCGGCGCGAGGTTGGCGGCGCTGTCGAAGCTCAGCACAAACAGCCGATCGTTGAGTTCATCGCCATTACGCTCGTGGTCGCCGAACAGTTCGACTTCGCTGCTGGTCTGCGGAAACAGCGCGGCCTTGCGCAATTGTTCGTCCAGATAGCGCTCGTGAAAACGCCGGCTCGGCTCGGCCCATCGGGCGTAATAGGAATCTTCGCCGAGTTCGAACTTGGCGGCCTGCTCGCGCAGGGTGTCCATGTCTTCGACCAGAAAACAGAAGGACGCATCCTGATCGCAGCTGCGCTGGGCAAAATTATAGTTGGCAAGCAAGCGTTGCCACATGCGCGCGCGCAGCGTGTTGATCGACTCCAGGTTGATCATCCGCAACCCCAGGCGCTGCTTTAAAGCCGCCTCATCCAGCGCTTCACTGGCGAGCAAGGCCCGAGCGAAGGTGAGGATTTCCGCGCGTGAAGCGACATCGAACAGGGTCGGGTTGCCGAGTTGCTCCGGCCACGTGCTGCGGTCCAGCGTGGCGGGGTCGTTGGGCGCGGCATAGGCACTCACGCTGAACAACCAGGCACAAAACAGTAAAGCGATACGCAAAGGGATGTCTCCATAACAAAACCCGCGCGGCACTATAGCTGATCTCGCGACCTTCCCCGCTGCGCCTGCGTACCCAATGTGGCGAGGGAGCTTGCTCCCGCTGGGCTGCGAAGCGGCCCTGAGGCTTGCAACTTCATCATGTCAGGCAAATCGTGGTCGCTGGCTTTGCGACCGCTTCGCGATCGAGCGGGAGCAAGCTCCCTCGCCACAAAGGACTCGACACCACCGATCAGCTATCACTTCCATAGCTGGAGTCAACCGGGACAACCCCCTAGAATCCCCGCACGATTAAAGGAGACGACTTCATGCTGATGGTGATTTCCCCCGCCAAGACCCTCGATTACGAAACACCGCCGGCCACCCAGCGTTTCACTCAACCGCAATACCTGGACCATTCCCAGGAGCTGATCCTGCAATTGCGCGAGCTGAGCCCGGCACAGATCAGCGAGCTGATGCACGTTTCCGACAAGATCGGCGGCCTCAACGCTGCGCGCTTCGGCAGCTGGACCCCGGCGTTCACGCCAGCCAACGCCAAGCAGGCGCTGCTGGCGTTCAAGGGCGACGTGTACACCGGCATGGATGCCCAGACCTTCAGCGAAGCCGATTTCGACTACGCCCAGCAACACTTGCGCATGCTCTCGGGCCTCTACGGCCTGCTGCGCCCGCTGGACCTGATGCAGCCGTATCGGCTGGAAATGGGCACCAGACTGGCCAATGCCCGCGGCAAGGATCTGTACGCCTTCTGGGGCACACAAATCAGCGAATGGCTGAACGAAGCCCTGGCCGAGCAAGGCGATGACGTGCTGCTCAACCTCGCCTCCAACGAGTACTTCTCGGCGGTCAAACGCAGCGCCTTGAACGCCCGGATCATCAATACCGAGTTCAAGGACCTGAAGAACGGCCAGTACAAGATCATCAGCTTCTACGCGAAGAAGGCCCGCGGGATGATGAGCCGTTTCGTGATCCAGGAACGCATCAACGACCCGGCTGCGCTCAAGCAATTTGACGTGCAGGGTTACCGCTACAGCGCCGAACAGTCGAAACCCGACAACCTGGTTTTCCTGCGCGACCACGCCCCCGAATAACGCATCACGATGGCGCACGGCATTGATCAATGTGCGTGCGCCGAAACGTGGTTTCCCCCCTACATCTCCCCACCCAATTCGTCATTTTTTTGGCGCCAAAAATACATCTTTTCAATTTATGAAATTTCTTTCACTCGACAAGCGTGAATTTTTTCAGTAGTGGCACGCATTTTTTTCAAGCGTAGTGGCAAAAAACTATTTACGTTAATTAACTCCCCATTAATAAAGGCCGAAACGGCAAGTGCTATCAATATGAGAGCAGTGCCATCTTTTGCAATATTTCAGGAAATTTCAAAAATCGGGATAAGCCGCCATGAACTATCTGAAAATACACCGCTCATACCACCGGTAACGATTATCTCTGAGCGTGTACGAGATAACTTACACAGCGTGCCGACCCTATCGCCAAGTTGTCATGCTCAACTTTGCTTTCAGGCCACTTACTAGGAGTAACAGGAGATAACGCACCATTACTATCCCCTACAAGGCCAAGGCTGCCCCCCTGTAAACGTGCTCACCTGAGCACCTGAGTGCTTGATATTGCTGGCTTTATGCAAACTTTCAAGTACCACAAGCCTTTTGCACCACGGTATTCAGAAGAAATGCCGGCTGCAGTTCAGGGCACGCCATCATCATCAGGCCAAGTTTCGCACACCTTGAGTGCACTTATTTAGACACTCGGAATTGAGTATGCCTGCACACGGTATTGTGGCGCCTGCCATCCACACTTCCGAGTGCACTTCGACCGCTGAACACTATTAACTTCGCGCCTTTAATGGCGTGATCAATACAGAGGTAATTACGATGCGCATCAGCATATTTGGTTTGGGTTACGTCGGCGCAGTGTGTGCCGGTTGCCTGTCTGCACGAGGCCACGAAGTGGTTGGCGTGGACATTTCCAAAGACAAGATCGACCTGATCAATGCCGGTAAATCTCCGATCGTTGAACCGGGCCTGGGCGAACTGCTGACCCAGGGCATTCAGACCGGTCGTCTGCGCGGCACCACCAACTTCGCAGAAGCCATCCGTGACACCGACCTGTCGATGATCTGCGTCGGTACGCCGAGCAAGAAGAACGGCGATCTGGAACTCAACTACATCGAATCGGTGTGCCGCGAGATCGGCTTTGTCCTGCGTGACAAAACCACCCGCCACACCATCGTGGTCCGCAGCACCGTGTTGCCGGGCACCGTGAAGAACGTGGTGATTCCGATCCTCGAAGACTGCTCGGGCAAAAAGGCCGGCGTCGATTTCGGCGTTGCCGTGAACCCTGAGTTCCTGCGTGAAAGCACCGCGATCAAGGACTACGACCTGCCACCGATGACCGTCATCGGCGAGTTCGACAAGGCCAGCGGTGACGTTCTGCAATCGCTGTACGAAGAACTCGACGCGCCGATCATCCGCAAGGACATCGAAGTCGCCGAGATGATCAAGTACACCTGCAACGTCTGGCACGCCACCAAAGTGACCTTCGCCAACGAGATCGGCAACATCGCCAAAGCGGTCGGTGTCGATGGTCGCGAAGTGATGGAAGTGGTCTGCCAGGACAAGACCCTCAACCTGTCCCAGTACTACATGCGCCCGGGCTTCGCGTTTGGCGGCTCGTGCCTGCCGAAGGACGTGCGCGCCCTGACCTACCGCGCAAGCTCCCTGGACATCGAAGCGCCACTGCTCAATTCGCTGATGCGCAGTAACGAATCCCAGGTGCAGAACGCCTTCGACATCGTTTCCAGTCACGACAAACGCAAAGTCGCCCTGCTCGGCCTGAGCTTCAAGGCCGGCACCGATGACCTGCGCGAAAGCCCGCTGGTGGAGCTGGCGGAAATGCTGATCGGCAAGGGTTACGACCTGAGCATCTACGACAGCAACGTCGAATACGCCCGCGTCCACGGTGCGAACAAGGATTACATCGAGTCGAAGATCCCTCACGTCTCGTCCTTGCTCAACGCGGACTTCGACTCGGTGATCAACAACTCCGACGTGATCATCCTCGGTAACCGTGACGAGAAGTTCCGCGCCCTGGCCGAGACCGCGCCACACGGCAAGCAAGTGGTCGACCTGGTCGGGTTCATGTCCAAAGCCACCAGCGTGAGTGGCCGCACCGAAGGTATCTGCTGGTAACCGCCGTTCCCCGTGGGCGCAGGCTGCGCCAGCGCCCACGGACTGCTCATCGCCGAAACACAATGGATGCAGATTATGCACAGGCTAAAGCACCGCCTACTTCAGGCTGCCGGTTGGCTGTTTTACCTCAGTTTATTGATGGGCATCGCCATGGCGCTGCCTGTGACCACCTTCGACTCGCAGTCCAAGGACTTCATTTTCCTGATTGGTGTCGTCGGTATCTGGCGCTATTCGATGGGGGCCACGCACTTTCTGCGCGGCATGCTGTTTCTCTACGTGGTCTACCCGCACCTGCGGCGCAAAGTGCGCAAGCTCGGCAAGGCGGCAGACCCGTCCCATGTCTTTTTGATGGTCACCAGTTTTCGTATCGACGCGCTGACCACCGCGCAGGTCTACAGCTCGGTGATTCGCGAAGCGATCGAGTGCGAGCTCCCGACCACCGTGGTCTGCTCGATCGTGGAAATGTCCGATGAACTGCTGGTGAAAAGCCTCTGGGCCAAAATGAACCCGCCGGACCGGGTCAAGCTCGACTTCGTGCGCATCCCCGGCACCGGCAAACGCGATGGCCTGGCCTTCGGTTTCCGCGCCATCTCGCGCCACCTGCCAGACGACCGCGCGGTCGTGGCGGTGATCGATGGCGACACCGTGCTCGCCGAAGGCGTAGTGCGCAAAACCGTGCCGTGGTTCCAGCTGTTCGGCAATGTCGGCGGCCTGACCACCAACGAATTTTGCGAAGTGCGCGGCGGCTACATCATGAGCGAATGGCACAAGCTGCGCTTCGCCCAGCGTCACATCAACATGTGCTCGATGGCCCTGTCCAAGCGCGTGCTGACCATGACCGGACGCATGTCGGTATTCCGTGCCAGCGTGGTCACCAACCCGGACTTCATCGCCGACGTCGAAAGCGACTCGCTGCAACACTGGCGCCTGGGCCGTTTCAAGTTTCTCACCGGCGACGACAAGTCCAGCTGGTTCAGCCTGATGCGCCTGGGTTACGACACCTTCTACGTGCCGGATGCGGCGATCAACACCGTTGAACACCCGCCGGAAAAGAGCTTCATCAAGGCCAGCCGCAAACTGATGTTCCGCTGGTACGGCAACAACCTGCGGCAGAACTCCCGGGCACTGGGCCTGGGGATGAAACGCCTGGGCCTGTTCACCTCGGTGGTGCTGTTCGACCAACGCGTGTCGATGTGGACCTCGCTGCTGGGCCTGACCGTGGCACTGATCGCCAGCTTCAAATACGGCACCGCCTTCATCCTCGTGTACCTGCTGTGGATCGGCATCACCCGCCTGATCCTGACCCTGTTGCTCTCCTGCTCGGGACACAAGATCGGCCCGGCCTACCCGGCGATTCTTTATTACAACCAGATCGTTGGCGCGCTGGTGAAGATCTACGTGTTCTTCCGCCTCGACCAACAGTCCTGGACCCGTCAGGACACCAAATTGACCCGTGATCTGGCCAGCTTTCAACGTTGGTTCAACACCTGGTCGTCTCGGACCATGACCTTCTCCGCCGGCAGCATTTTCGTCGCCGTGCTGCTGTTGATGGTCTGACCTGCCTTGCCTGAATTAACGAGGAAATACCCCCTATGAATACCGCCGCGAACATCAACGTAGTGCATGAATCCGAAGCCCAACGCCAACACGCCCGCGTGAAAATCCCGGCCAAGCTGCGCTTCTTCGGACCCGACCGTACGCCTGTGGACGCACGGCTCATCGACCTGTCCGCCGGAGGCCTGAGCTTCAATGCCGGGCAGATACCGCTCAAGGTCGGCGACGTGCACAAGGGTCGACTGCAATTTTTGATCGACAACCTCGGCCTGGCCATGGACGTCGAGATACTGATTCGCTCGTTCGACCGCCAGACCGGTCGCACCGGCTGCCAGTTCCAGAACCTCGAACCGCAGGACATCTCGACCCTGCGCCACCTGATCACTTCGCACCTGTCTGGTGACATCGTGACCATGGGCGATGTGCTGGCGACCCTGCAACGGGACAACTTCACCAAGGCGCGCAAGGTCAAGGACGGCGGTCACGGCATGACTGCTTTCGGGCGCTTGCGGGCAGTGACCTTCAGCCTGGGGATTTTCGTCGTCGGCCTCGCAGCGTTCGGGTTCGTTCTCAAATCGGTGTATGGCATGTACTTCGTCAGCCACGCCCAGGCCGGTCTGGTCAGCGTTTCCGGCATGAACGTCACCATGCCCCGCGACGGCACCGTACAAAGCCTGATCAAGACCGATGGCATTGCCGCCAAGGGTGCGCCACTGGCGACGTTCAGCACCAGCATGCTCGATGTACTCAAAGGGCATCTGGACGAAAACCAGTTGCAACCGGCCAAGGTTGAAGAGCTGTTCGGTAAGCAGATGACCGGCACCCTCACCTCGCCGTGCGATTGCACCGTGGCCCAACAAATGGTCGCCGACGGTCAGTACGCCAGCAAAGGCGACGTGATCTTCAAACTGGTGCCACAGGGCAGCCAGGCCAGTGTCGAAGCGCGTTTCTCCTATCGCCAGTTCGCTGACGTGCGCCCGGGTACGAAAGTGAGCTTCCAGATCGCCGGCGAAGACACTACGCGCACCGGCACCATCGTCAGCAGCACCAGCCTGAAAAGCGAAGACTTGTCGTCCGACATCCGCGTGCAGATCAAACCTGATGCGCCGCTGGACAGCACCTTCGCCGGTCGCCCGGCAGAAGTCAGCAGCAACCGCGGCCCTTCCTTGAACTGGCTGATCGACAAAGCCATGGCCGCAGGTCTTTAAGCGGAGGACATGCCTGTGACCACTCCACCTCTCCTCAACACACCGCAATCCCTGTGGGAGCGAGCCTGCTCGCGATGGGATCAGCGCGGTCTGTCTGATGCACTGAGTCGCCCGCATCGCGAGCAGGCTCGCTCCCACATGGGAACATTGTGCGCAGTCGCCCTTGCGGTGAGCCTGGCCGGTTGCGCCGGCCTGCCCGACCAGCGTCTGGCCAATGAAGCCCTGAAGCGCGGCGACACCGCGCTCGCGCAGCAGAACTACAAACAACTGGCCGACCTGGGTTACAGCGAAGCACAGGTCGGGCTGGCCGATATTCAAGTGGAAAGCCGCGACCCGGCGCAGATCAAAGCCGCCGAAGCGACCTACCGCGCTGCCGCCGATACCTCGCCGCGAGCGCAAGCGCGCCTGGGCCGTCTGCTGGTGGCCAAACCGGGATCGACCGAAGCCGAGCAACACGAGGCCGAAGGCCTGCTGAAGAAAGCCTTTGCCAATGGCGAGGGCAACACCCTGATCCCGTTGGCCATGCTGTACCTGCAATATCCCCACAGCTTCCCGAACATCAACGCCCAGCAGCAGATCAACCAATGGCGCGCCGCCCGCTACCCGGAAGCCGGCCTGGCGCAAGTGCTGCTGTATCGCACACAAGGCACTTATGACCAGCACCTGGATGACGTCGAACGCATCTGCAAAGCGTCGCTGAACACCACCGACATCTGCTACGTCGAGTTGGCCACGGTCTATCAGAAACGTGCCCAACCGGAACAACAGGCGCAACTGCTCAAGCAACTGCAAGCAAGCTACAGCCTTGGCAAAGTGTCCGCCCAACGCATGGACAGCGTGGCCCGCGTGCTCGGCGATGCCAGCCTTGGCAAACCGGACGAAAAAACCGCGCAAGCCATGCTCGAGCAAATCGCCCCCGGCTACCCGGCGTCCTGGGTCAGCCTGGCACAGTTGCTCTACGACTTCCCCGAACTGGGTGACGTCGCCAAGATGATGGAATACCTCGAAAACGGCCGAGCCGCCGATCAGCCGCGCGCCGAACTGTTGCTGGGCAAACTCTACTACGAAGGCAAGTGGGTGCCGGCCGACGCCAAGGTCGCCGAAGCACATTTCCAGAAAGCCGTGGGCAAGGAAGTCGCCGCCGATTACTACCTCGGCCAGATCTACCGCCGTGGCTACCTGGGCAAGGTCTATTCGCAAAAAGCCCTGGACCACTTGCTGACCGCTGCGCGCAACGGCCAGAACAGTGCCGACTTCGCCATCGCCCAGTTGTTTTCCCAAGGCAAGGGCACCAAGCCCAACCCGCTCAACGCCTATGTCTTCAGCCAATTGGCCAAGACACAAAACACCCCGCAAGCCACTGAGCTTGCGCAAACACTCGAAGCCCAATTGCCGCCTGCGCAGCTGGCCGAGGCCCAACGCCTGTTGAAACAGGAACAGGCCACACGTGGCGCCTTGAGCCATAGCACGTTGCAAGTCGAGGCCCTGCAAGAAAAAGACGGCGAGGAATCCCTATGAAGCTCAATCCATTCGTTCAAGCCGGAATCGGCCTGACCTTCGCCCTGTTGTGGTCCTGCCCGACACTGGCCGCGATGACTGACACCAAGAACTACGGCCTGGAAGTGAAAGTCACTGGCCAGTCCGAAGACGACAGCGACCTTGGCACCAAGCCCGGCGGCGACGTCAACGGTGTGGGCCTGGACCTGCGTCCATGGGTCTACGGTGAAAGCGGCAACTGGAGTGCCTACGCAATGGGCCAGGCCGTGACCGCGACCGACATCATCGAAACCGACACCTTGCAGTCCGATACGCAAGACGCCCAGAGCAGCGGCAACAACGGTCGCCAGAGCAAGAAAAACTACCTGGCGATGCGTGAGTTCTGGATCGGCTACAGCGGCCTGACGCCCTACCCCGGCGAGCAGCTGAAACTCGGTCGCCAACGCCTGCGCAACGACGATGGCCAATGGCGCGACACCAACATCGAAGCGTTGAACTGGACCTTCGACACCACCCTGTTGCGGGCCAACGTCGGCGTCGCCGAACGCTTCAGCGAGTACCGCACCGACCTCACCGAACTGGCGCCCAAGGACAAGGATCGCCTGCACGTGTTCGGCGATATCGCAACCCAATGGACGCCCGGTCAATGGGTCGGGCTGCGTGCCCATCACACCCATGATGACGGCAAGCTCGACTTCCCGACACCCGGCGAAGCGCCTGACTCGCTCGCCAAGAAACAGAACGGTGACCTGAGCTGGCTCGGCGTCGAAGCCAACAGCGACGCCTACAACTGGCGCAACACCAACACGGTCAACTACTGGGCCAGCGTCACCGGCATGAGCGGCAACCGTGACACCGTCAACCCATTGAATGCCGATGGCAGCCGCCCGATCGATGCCTCGAAAAACCGCGACGTCAGCGGCTGGGCCACCGACCTCGGCGTGCGTCTGCGCCTCGATCCGCAATGGCAAGTCGGTGCAGCTTACGCCCGTGCAAGCGCTGACTACGAGCAAAACGGCCTGCAAAGCAACCGTTCGAACTACACCGGTACGCGCTCGCGGATTCACCGTTTCGGCGAAGCCTTCCGTGGCGAAATGAACAACATGCAGAGCGCCAGCCTGTTCGGCTCCTGGATGCTGCAGGACGATTACGACGCCAGCCTGGTCTACCACAAGTTCTGGCGCGTCGACGGCAACAAGCCCGTCGGCAGCAACGGCATCAACGCGGTGGAAAACAACTTCGACGACGTCACCGGCGCACTGCTGTCCAGCACCTCGTTGCCGCTGGTCGATGGCAAGACCGATCTCGGCCAGGAAGTGGATCTGGTGGTCACCAAGTACTTCAAGCAAGGCCTGCTGCCGGCCGGCCTGAGTCAGTCGATCGATGAACCCTCGGCGCTGGTGCGCTTTCGTGGCGGCGTGTTCAAGCCGGGCGACGCCTACGGCAAACAGGTCGACTCGTACATGCACCGTGCGTTCATCGACGTGATCTGGCGCTTCTGATGCGAGCCGCCAAGGGAGTGCCCCAGATGAACAACCCAGCGCTCAAAGGCTCGCTCAGCCTGCTGGTCGGCGCGATGCTGCTGGCGAGCTCAGCGGTGTTCGCCAACGTCGAGCCGCCAGCACCTGTCCCAAAAGGGCAGCAGGCGACTGTGGCCAAAGGACTGCAACAGGCCAAGACCTACACCGTCAGCAGCGCGCCGACCGCGTCACTGGAACTGGCGACTCCAAAACTGCCCGACCTGTCCGGCTACACCGCGCAAGCTGTCGCGGCGAAGATCGTGCGCAGCAAGGCCGGCAAAGTCAGCGTGCGCCGGATGATGCAGGAAGACGCCTTGAAGGACTTCATCGGCGGCGATAACAAGATGGCTGAATGGGTGGTACGTCAACACGGCATTCCTCAGGCGATCTTCATCGACGACGGTTACATCAACCTCAAGGACCTGGCTCAGAAGCTGCCCAAGCAGTACTTCAGCGAGACCTCACCGGGCGTGTTCCTCGCCAGGCTGCCGATTGTGGTCGGGCAAAAAGGCATCCTCGAAATCGACCAACAGACCCAGGAGTTGCGCCTCTCCGAAGAGGCCGGCTCGTTCATGATCAACGACGGTCAGTTGTTTGTGCGTGACAGCAAAATCACTGGCTGGCGCGAGAAGGACAACGGCCCGGCGACCTTCCGTTCGCCCAAGGATTTCCGCCCGTTCCTGCTGTCCTGGGGCGGCACGCAGACCTACATCGTCAACAGCAAGCTGGCCAGTTTCGGTTACTCCAACAGTAAGTCCTACGGCGTGAGTATTTCCCAGTACACGCCGAACATGGCCAAGGTGCTCAAGCGCCCGGAACCGACCGGCTGGATCATCGGCTCCGAGTTCTCGGACATGTGGTACGGCTTCTACTGCTATGAAACCCGCGACTTCGTGGTCAAGGGCAACACCTACCGCGACAACATCGTCTACGGCATCGACCCTCACGACCGTTCCCACGGCTTGATCATCGCCGACAACACGGTGCATGGAACGAAGAAGAAGCACGGCATCATCATTTCCCGCGAAGTGAACGACAGCTTCATCTTCAACAACCGCAGTTACGACAACCACCTCTCGGGGCTGGTGATCGACCGTAACAGCGTCAACAACCTGATCGCCTACAACGAGATCTACCGCAACCACACCGACGGCATCACCCTCTACGAGAGTGCCGACAACCTGTTGTGGGGCAACAAGGTGATCAGCAACCAGCGCCACGGCATCCGCATTCGTAACAGCGTGAACATTCGCCTTTACGAAAACGTCGCCATGAACAACGGCCTGACCGGGGTCTACGGGCACATCAAGGACCTCACCGACACCGACCGCGACATCAAGCTCGACCCGTTCGATGCCGAGGTCTCGCTGATCGTCGTCGGCGGCGAACTGGCAGCCAACGGCAGCGGACCGCTGTCCATCGACTCGCCATTGAGCGTCGAGCTGTACCGGGTGTCGATGCTCGCCCCGACCAAATCCAGTGGTATCAGCTTCTCGGGAATCCTTGGCGAGCGCCAGGACGAAATCCTCGACCTGCTGGTGCGCCAACAGAAAGCCGTGCTGATCGACCCCGTCGAACGCCAGACCGAAATGCGCGACTGAGGATGACTTTCATGAAACCCCATTTGATCAAACTGTTCAGCCTCGCCGGCCTGACTGCCGCGATGTCTGCCGCAAGCTTTACGGCGAGTGCAGACGACTCCAAGGCGCCGACTTTCAGCGCCGAACCGTGCTGCAACCTGTGCCCGCAAGCGCACGACGCGAAGAACTACACCACGCGTTATCAGCAAAACTTCACCACCCTGGTGCAAGCGCAAGGCGACTGGTTGTTCCGCACCCAGGAAGACCTGCGCACCGAATTCAATACAACACCCGAAGGCTATCGCCGGCTCAAGCAACTGCACGACGCCTTCAAGAGCAAAGGTGTTGAACTGGTGGTGGTGTATCAGCCGACCCGTGGTCTGGTGAATCGCAACAAGCTCAACCCGCAAGAGAAAGCCGCGTTCGACTACGACAAGGCGCTGAAAAATTACCAGGGCATGCTCGGGCGTTTCGCCGAAATGGGCTACGTGGTGCCGGACCTGTCGCCACTGACCAACGAATCGCTGCCAGACACCCTGCCCGCCCACGATTTCTACTTCCGTGGCGACCAGCACTGGACGCCTTACGGTGCCCAGCGCACGGCGAAAATCGTCGCCGAGAAGGTCAAGCAGCTCCCGGCCTTCGCCGGCATTCCCAAGCGCGAATTCGAGACCAAAAGGTCCGGGCGCATGGGCAAGACCGGCACCCTGCACAACATGGCCGGGCAGCTCTGCGGTACCAGTTACGCGATCCAGTACATGGACCAGTTCACCACCGAGCCCAAAGGCGAAGCAGCAGATGGCGACCTGTTCGGCGATTCCGGCAACCCGGAAATTACCCTGGTCGGCACCAGCCACAGTGGCAAGAACTACAACTTCGCCGGGTTCCTCGAAGAGGCCATCGGTGCCGACATTCTCAACGTCGCTTTCCCCGGCGGTGGTCTGGAAGGTTCGATGCTGCAGTACCTGGGCAGTGAAGACTTCCAGAAGAAGCCGCCGAAAATCCTCATCTGGGAATTCTCGCCGCTCTATCGCCTCGACCAGCAAACCATCTACCGCCAGATGATGGCGCTGCTCGATAACGGCTGCGAAGGCAAAGAGGCACGGATGTCCGGCAGCACCACGTTGAAGCCGGGAAAAAACGAGTTGATGGTCAACAGCAAGAACATGGACCTGCGCAACAGCGACCATCAGGTCGACATCCGTTTCGCCGATCCCTCGGTGAAAACCCTGCAAGCCACGCTCTGGTACATGAACGGTCGCCACGAAGACATCAAGATCGACAAACCCCACACCGCAGATACCGACGGACGTTTCGCCTTTGAATTGCGCACCGATGAAGACTGGGCCACGCAGAACCTGTTGGCGGTCGAAATCCAGGGCCCGGAAGCGGGTGCTGCGCCACAAAAAGTCGAAGCGAAAATCTGCAAACGCAACGTGTTCCCGGGCGCTGAGCAACGTACCGCTCAGGTCGGGCAATGAGGTCAGTCATGCGAAACTCGAAACTGAAAACCCTGCTTGCTCCTTCGCTCTTGAGCCTGGCGATGTTTGCCGGGGCAACTCAAGCCGCTGCACCGCTACGCCCGCCGCAGGGTTATTTTGCGCCTGTGGAAAAATTCAAGAACGGCGACGACAGCAACGATTGCGATGCGATGCCGACGCCGTACACCGGCGCCCTGCAATTTCGCAGCAAATACGAAGGCTCCGACAAGGCGCGCTCGACCCTGAACGTTGCGTCGGAAAAAGCCTTCCGCGACACCACATCCGACATCACCACACTCGAACGCGGCACCAGCAAACGGGTGATGCAGTTCATGCGCGACGGTCGTCCGGAACAGCTGGAATGCACGCTCAACTGGCTCACCGCCTGGGCCAGGGCCGATGCGCTGATGTCCAGGGACTTCAACCACACCGGCAAGTCGATGCGCAAATGGGCGCTGGGCAGCATGGCCTCGGCCTACATCCGCCTGAAGTTCTCCGACTCCCATCCGCTGGCAACGCATCAGCAGGAAGCACAGGTGATCGAGGCCTGGTTCAGCAAGATGGCCGATCAGGTGGTCAGCGACTGGGACAACCTGCCGCTCGAACAAACCAACAACCACTCGTACTGGGCCGCCTGGTCGGTGATGGCGACGTCGGTCGCGACCAACCGCCGCGACCTGTTCGACTGGGCCGTGAAGGAATACAAGGTCGGCGCCAATCAGGTCGACGCCCAGGGCTTCTTGCCCAACGAGCTCAAGCGCCAGCAACGGGCACTGGCCTATCACAACTACGCCCTGCCACCGCTGGCGATGATCGCCAGTTTTGCTCAGGTCAACGGTGTCGACTTGCGCCAGGAAAACAACGGCGCGCTGAAACGCCTCGCTGACCGGGTGCTCGCCGGGGTGAAAGACCCGCAAACGTTCGAGCAGAAGAACGGCAAGGAACAGGACATGACCGACCTCAAAGTCGACTCGAAATTCGCCTGGCTCGAACCCTTCTGCACGCTCTACACCTGCCCGGCGGACGTACTGGAACGCAAGCATGCGATGCAGCCGTTCAAGAGTTTTCGACTGGGCGGGGATTTGACCAAGGTCTACGACCCTTCGCATGAGAAGGGCAATAAAGGTTCATAAGCCGAACACAAAACCCCTGTGGGAGCGAGCCTGCTCGCGATGACTGAGTGTCAGTCGACATCGACGCTGAATGTTGAACCGCAATCGCGAGCAGGCTCGCTCCCACAGGGTCAGTGCAAGACGTGAGTCGAGTGATATGCCCCCAGAATTTCACGGGGGGTTTGGGGGGGCCGTTGGCCCTTGACTGTTGGTTACACAAGGAGAGATCAGGATGGTGTTTTCATCCAATGTGTTCCTGTTTTTGTTCTTGCCGATCTTTCTCGGCTTGTACTACTTGAGCGGGCAACGCTATCGCAACCTGTTGCTGCTGATCGCCAGCTATGTGTTTTATGCCTGGTGGCGCGTGGACTTCCTGGCACTGTTCGCCGGCGTCACGTTATGGAACTACTGGATCGGCCTGAAAGTCGGTGCCGCCGGCGTGCGGACCCAACCGGCGCAGCGCTGGCTGTTGCTCGGCGTAGCGGTGGATCTGTGCATCCTCGGCTACTTCAAGTACACCAACTTCGGGGTCGACAGCCTCAACGCGATCATGACCTCCATGGGCCTGTCGCCGTTCATCCTGACCCACGTGCTATTGCCGATCGGTATCTCGTTCTACATCTTCGAGTCCATCAGCTACATCATCGACGTCTACCGTGGCGACACCCCGGCGACCCGCAACCTGATCGACTTCGCGGCGTTCGTGGCGATCTTCCCGCACCTGATCGCCGGCCCCGTGTTGCGCTTTCGCGACCTGGCCGATCAGTTCAACAACCGTACCCACACCCTCGACAAATTCTCCGAGGGCGCGACGCGGTTCATGCAGGGTTTCATCAAGAAGGTGTTCATCGCCGACACCCTGGCGGTGGTCGCCGACCATTGCTTCGCCCTGCAAAACCCGACCACGGGCGATGCCTGGCTCGGTGCCCTCGCCTACACCGCGCAGCTGTATTTCGACTTCTCCGGCTACAGCGACATGGCCATCGGCCTGGGCCTGATGATGGGTTTTCGCTTCATGGAAAACTTCAAGCAGCCGTACATCAGCCAGTCGATCACCGAGTTCTGGCGCCGCTGGCATATCAGCCTGTCGACCTGGCTGCGCGACTACCTCTACATCACCTTGGGCGGTAACCGCAAAGGCACGCTGATCACCTACCGCAACCTGTTCCTGACCATGCTGCTCGGTGGTCTGTGGCACGGCGCGAACATCACCTACATCGTCTGGGGTGCGTGGCACGGCATGTGGCTGGCGATTGAAAAAGCCATCGGCCTGAACACCTCGCCACGCAGTTTCAACCCGATCCGCTGGGCGCTGACTTTCCTGCTGGTGGTGATGGGCTGGGTGATTTTCCGTGCGGAAAACCTGCACGTTGCCGGCCGCATGTATGGCGCGATGTTCAGCTTCAGCGAGTGGTCGCTGTCGGAACTCAACCGCGCCAGCCTCACCGGCCTGCAAGTCGCGACTTTGGTGGTGGCGTACGCAACGCTGGCGTTCTTCGGCCTGCGCGATTTCTACAGCAATCGGCCAGCCGTCAAGAGCAAGCCTGTCGAAGCTGACGGTCCAGCCACTGCGCAACCAGGTCTGATCAAGGCCGTCCCGGGCGACAACCCCGACAGCCTCCATACACCGGGTTACAGCGTGGGCGTTGATGCCCAAGTGCAACCGGCCTACTGGGTCGCGGACTGGCCGCGTTATGCCATGCGTGCGCTGGTGCTGCTGCTGTTCATCGCTTCAATCCTGAAACTCTCGGCACAAAGCTTCTCGCCGTTCCTTTACTTCCAGTTCTGAGGGATCTGACCATGACCCGCTCATTACGCATGTTCTACATCGCCCTGTTCCTCGTGACCCTGTTGGTCCTGGGCCTGTGGTCGGTACGCAGCTTCTTTGGCTTCAGCTCCAACGCCGATGCAACCGTGCTCAACGGCCGCTGGAGCAAAGCCGTAGAGACTCACTACGACGACCATTTCCCGATCAAGCGCCTGGGCACCAACCTCTGGGCGCTACTTGATTTCAAACTGTTCAACGAAGGTCGTCCGGGCGTGGTGCTCGGTCGCGATCAGTGGTTGTACAGCGATGAAGAATTCAACCCGGTGGTCAATGAAGAGCTGAACCTGCAAGGCAACTACGCGCTGGTCGAAGGTGTACGCCAAACCCTGAAAGCCAAAGGCGTGCAACTGGTGATGGCGATTGTCCCGGCCAAGACGCGCCTGTACCCGGAACACCTGGGTGAAGTAAAACCGGCGCGCATCCATGCCGACCTCTACAAGGATTTTCACGCCCGTGTCGCCGCCGACAAAATCCTCGCCCCCGATCTGCTCGGCCCGTTGCAAAAAGCCAAGCAGAACGGCCAGCAAGTGTTCCTGCGCACCGACACGCACTGGACGCCAGAGGGCGCGCAAATTGCCGCCGAACAACTGGCCAAAACCATCGCCGACAAAACCCCGCTCAGCGGCCAACCGCAGCGCTTTGTCACCGAGCCGGCGGAGCAAGTCAGCCACAAGGGCGACCTGAGATTGTTCCTGCCACTGGACCCACTGTTCGAAAACCTGATGCCGGCGCCAGAGCCCCTGCAAAAGCGCAACACCCATGCCGTTGAAAACCAGCCTGCCGGTGACGACGCCCTGTTCGCCAACAACGAAGTACCGGTAGCGCTGATCGGCACCAGCTACAGCGCCAACCCGAACTGGAACTTCGTCGGCGCGCTCAAGCAAGCGCTGCACAGCGACGTGGTCAATTACGCCGAAGACGGCCATGGCCCGATCCTGCCGATGCTCAGCTACCTGAACAGCGACGCCTTCAAGAACAGCCCGCCACAGGTGCTGATCTGGGAGTTTCCTGAACGCTATCTGCCTGTGAACAACGAAATCGGCGACGCCGACCCGCAGTGGGTCGCAGAGCTCAAACAAGCCGGTGCCCGCCAGCAAAACGTAGCAATTAACCGCAAATCCGAGACGCCCGACCGGGCGCAAAACTGAAAGAGGTAACTCCTATGACTTTCACCAAAACTCCTCGTCGTCTCGCCAAGACCTTCGTCCTCGTAGCCGGTATGGGTCTGCTGTCCCAGGCCTTCGCTGGCGGCGACGCGGCGCTCTACGGCCCAGTCGCGCCGAAAGGCTCAACCTTTGTGCGCATCTACAACGCCAGTAATGCCGAAGTCAGCGCCAGTGTCGGCAGCACCGCTATCAGCGATGTCGCGCCACTGGGCAGCAGTGACTTCAGCTTCATGCCCGGTGGCGACTACAGCGCCAAGGTCGGTAGCCAGAGCCTGCCGCTGAAACTCGCCGCCGACCACTATTACACCCTGGTCAACAACGCCAGCGGCCAGCCGCTACTGATCGAAGAACCACCGTTCAAGAACAAGCAGAAATCCCTGGTCCGCGTGCAGAACCTCAGCGACAAGGCACTGACCCTGAAGACCGCCGACGGCAAGACCGAAGTGGTCCAGGCCGTCGCTGCCAAGAGCCGTGGCGAGCGTGAAATCAACCCGGTGAAAGTCAGCCTGGCGCTGTTCGAAGGCGACAAGAAGGTCGGCGACGTGAAGCCGGTCGCCCTGGAGCGTGGTGAAGCGGCAGTGCTCTACGTCACCGGAAACGGCAGCAGCCTGTCGCCAGTCTGGGTAAAACGCCCGGTTTCGACGCGCTAATGAATTTGTCGGGGCGCCACACAAGCCCCCCGTAGCAGCTGCCGAGCCTGCGAGGCTGCGTTCGGCCGCGAAGCGGTCGTAAATCTGATGAATGCGGTCATTCAGTAAGACCGAGTTGTCTGGGTTTACGACCGCTGCGCGGCCGAACGCAGGCTACGCCAGCTGCTACGGGGACTGTGTATGCCGGCCCGACACGGAATAAGAACAAGAGTGAAACGACAGAACTTCGTCGCTCTAACCCATTACGATTTTGAAGGAGTAACACCATGATTCCAGTGATCTTGTCAGGTGGTAGCGGCTCACGTCTTTGGCCGCTTTCGCGCAAGCAGTTCCCCAAGCAATTTCTCGCCCTGACGGGGGAACAAACGCTGTTCCAGCAAACCCTCGAACGCCTGGTGTTCGAAGGCATGGACAGCCCCATCGTGGTCTGCAACAAGGACCACCGCTTTATCGTCAACGAGCAACTGAGCAACCGTAAACTGGAAGCCCAGCGCATCCTCATGGAACCCTTTGGCCGTAACACCGCGCCAGCGGTGGCCATGACCGCGATGATGCTGGTCAATGAAGGTCGTGACGAATTGATGCTGGTGCTGCCGGCTGACCACGTACTGGAAGACCAGAAAGCCCTGCAACGTGCCCTGGCCCTGGCCACCGTGGCTGCCGAACGCGGTGAAATGGTGCTGTTCGGCGTACCGGCAACCAAACCGGAAACCGGATACGGCTACATCAAGTCCGCCAACGATGCGTTGCTGCCCGAAGGCGTCAGCCGGGTCTCGCACTTCGTCGAAAAACCTGACGTGAAACGCGCCACCGAGTTCGTCGAGGCCGGCGGTTATTTCTGGAACAGCGGCATGTTCCTGTTCCGCGCCAGCCGCTTCCTCGAAGAGCTGAAAAAGCACGATCCGGACATCTACGACACCTGCCTGCTGACCCTGGAACGCAGCGAACAGGACGCCGACACCATCACCTTCGACGAAGCCACCTTCGCCTGCTGCCCGGACAATTCCATCGACTACGCGGTCATGGAAAAAACCCGACGCGCCTGCGTGGTGCCGCTGTCCGCTGGCTGGAGCGATGTCGGTTGCTGGTCGTCGCTGTGGGACGTGCATGAAAAAGACGCCAACGGCAACGTCACTAAAGGCGACGTGGTGATCCAGGACAGCCGCAACTGCATGATCCACGGCAACGGCAAACTGGTGTCGGTGATTGGCCTTGAGAACATCGTGGTGGTCGAAACCAAGGACGCCATGATGATCGTCCACAAGGACAAGGTCCAAGGCGTCAAGCAGATGGTCAACACCCTCAACGAACAGGGCCGCAGCGAAACCCAGAACCACTGCGAGGTCTATCGTCCGTGGGGCTCCTACGACTCGGTGGACATGGGCGGTCGCTTCCAGGTCAAACACATCTCGGTCAAACCGGGCGCCTGCCTGTCATTGCAGATGCACCACCACCGCGCCGAACACTGGATCGTGGTCAGCGGCACCGCCGAAGTGACCTGCGACGAAAACGTGTTCCTGCTCTGTGAGAACCAGTCGACCTACATCCCGATCGCCTCGGTTCATCGCCTGCGCAACCCGGGGAAGATTCCGTTGGAAATTATCGAAGTGCAATCGGGGAGTTATCTGGGGGAGGACGATATCGAGCGGTTTGAGGATATTTATGGTCGGTCTACGCCTATTGAAAGAGGGGTGTCGGTGAAGACTATTGCGCAGTGATTGATGGGTAATACAAGAAGCCCCTGTCCAGCCCACTGCGCGCCCTGTCCGCAGTGGGTTGGGTGAGGGGCTTTTGCTGGAAGAGGAATTGGTGTTCGGCTTAGTAGGGCGAGCTTTCTCCCCACCCCATGGCAATAGCTGCCGATCGAGGGTTTATAGCGTTTGTTCTAATTGTTTTCATGTTTACAGTTTTACTGACCTGATTCAAAGCGTTCATTGTCAAGAACGTCCCTGCTCCACGGAGCCTCAATTCGCTTTCCGGAGTACCCACTTCGTTCACTGCATCATGCAATTGCGTACTACCTAGTTGCGAATCAGGATCAACAATAGTGAAGTCTACCGTCAAATCAGTATCATTATTATCCTCACCTTCACGACTCAAAGATATCAGCGTGAGCCCATATAGTTTTCGATCAGCTGGATCTTTAATCCGATCAGCCTTTTTGATTAACGCAAACAGTCTATTATTCGGCGCCCCACCAAAATCCACCTCCATCTGCCGCGTTTGCTCACCCCGAATAAACCACGTTTCAAATTGCCGAGAAACATACTCTCCAGCCGTAAAATTCCTTCTCTGTTTCGCAGCGTCACCACCCCACTCATACCACTTATGGCCAGACGAGCTCATTAAGCTTGTATATTTTTTCTTGTAACTCTTTAACGTATCTCTCACCTCATCGCTGGCCACGACCCCTTTTCTATTTCGCCTAAGAAGCTCTTCCCTAGAACCCACCCCAACCTCGACAACCTCAAAATCATTACTAGCCTCATATACACCCGACGCACCATCCAATGCCTTTACCCTTGTTTGCGACAATCTAGCACTAAAGAAAAACCTTTTAAAAATATCCACCTCCACTACCATTTCCTTGGCGTTTTTTGAAACAAAACGGTCTGCTTTTTTATTAGTAGGCTCTAACCCCAACCCATTTGCATCTGTGTAACCCAGCGGATTATTTCCAACCATCCTATAAATATTAAGTCCATCAACTTGACCCGCCGGATCCGGATTCAACCACCGCTGCCACCACGCCACGTAATACCTGAACCCATAATAATAAAGCTCCGTCGCATCCCGCTCTTTCCCCGAATACCGCACCGTTTTATAACTCGCCTCGACCTCTCCCCGGCCGGCAAACCACGCGGGGGTGCCAAAGGGGTGATAACGCTCCTGACTGATCACCTCCCCCGCACTGTCGAGTTCCAGGGTGCAGGAGCCCAGATGATCATTCAGGCTGTACCGGTATTGATCGTTGGCCGTGTCCTTGGGCGGTGCCGACTCCCAGTGCAACACGCGCACGTTGCTGCGCCCGGCCTGGACGCTGATTACCTGCAGCACTTCGCCGGTGCCGCTGTGGGTACGGAGTTCCAGATTCGGCAGATAACGCACTTCAGCGATCAGCGTTTGGGCATTGGTTTGCGTCGAACGGACTTTGCGCACGCGCATGCCGTCGGCGCCGTAGACGTAGCGCTCGCTATCGTCGGCTCTGGAATTGCGCGCTACCGGCCGCACTTCGCGCAACTGGTTGCGCAGGTCCCAGCTCAACGACTGCCCCGGTTGCAGGTTGAGCAAATTGCCGTTGGCGTCGAAGCCCTTACGAAAGTCCTCCTCGCCTGGCTCCACGCCCTCGCGCACCGGCAAACAACGGTTGCTGTGCGCCGCCGCGACCAGCCGGTGGCCGTGGCTTTGCGGGCCGAAGTGAGTCAGTTTCAGCAGGTTGTTGCCCGCGTCATAGCGATAGGTCTGGCGGTAATTGGCACACGGGGCGGGATCGTCGAAAGTCGAAAAGTGCGGGCCTCGATTGGCACCACCCGCCTCCCAGCCGGTGGCTGCGATCAACTGATTAAAGCTGTCGTAGTCATACCAACTGATCGGCTCGATGCGCTGGTTGGCGAAAAAGCGAATCGGCAAGGCGGCGTCTTCGATGCTCAGTACGTTGCCCACCGCGTCATAGGCATAGCGCAGGTCTTGCAGCGTGGTGTTGCCGCGTGCGGCCTGAAGCCGAGTCAAACGACCATCCTCGGCCGCGTATTCCAGCGCGGTGATCACCCCGTTGCCCGCCGCTTCCCGCTCGGTCTGGCCGTGGGCGTTGTACTGGATGGCGCTGACCAGGGGGGTTGGCGCACTGTCTTTCGCCAGTTGCAGGCGCACCTCGCGCAACTGGCCGGCGACGGTCTGGCTGAACAACTGCCGGTTGCCTTTGGCGTCGGTCTGTTCGAGCGTCTCGCCCAACGCATTGAAGCGCGAGCGGGTGGTTGCACCCGCCACCGATTCCAGCAGCTTGTCACGATCTGCCACAAGCTCAGGCCAGTCAGGGGACTTCAGCTCCCGCAGAAAATCCCGGGTCTGCTCCAGCAGCCCGCCACTCAAGCCAAACTCCGCGAACAACAACCGACCCGCCGGATCATCGTGACGAATCAGTTGCCCACACTGGTTGTGTGCAACGGATGCCAAATCAGCACCGCCATAGCCGTAACGTTCCGCGCAGAACGATGGCTCACCCTTGGCCTGCTCGAACACTGCCAGCGGGCGCAATTGGTCATCGTATTCCGTCCAGCGCTGGCTGCCCCGGCCATCCCAGCTGTGCACGGACTGATCCGCTTCGCCCGACAGATTGACGCGCCACCCGGCGTCGACGCTGGTTGTGCTCAACACCTTGCCGGACAGGGAATAAACCGTGCTCAGGTTGGCAAGGGCCGAAGCGTCCTTTACCAACCGTGGATCCCGCTGCTCAATCGCTCGCCCGGCAGGGTCATAAGTGGTGTGGTTGATGCGCACTTCGGCAGGTTCTGCGAGGGTACGGCGGCAGTAGCCGACTGAACGCAGCGTCAAACCACGCGAGCCGGTAACGGTCAGCGTCGGGGAGTGGCTGTGTACGGTGAACGCCTGAACCGGCATGGCCTGTGGTCATCCTTGAGGTTCACAACAGCTAATGCTGAAACACTGCGTTTGGCTACTGTCAGAAATTACAGTGTCGATCAACGGCACTGATCGACAGCCGAATAGTCAGCCTCCGAACAACCGGCTGAACAACGCCGCGCCAGACAGACTGTAAATCGTGGTCAGGTTTGGCCGGGCCGTGGGTGCCAGAAACCGTGGATCACGCTGCGTCACCAACCGCCCGACGGCATCATGCTGCTGGACCGTAACCCGTGCCTCAGGGACAAGCTCGCTGACGTCCCGCCGACAGTACGCCACCTGGCGCACCAGCAAACCACGGCTGTCGATGATCGATAGCTGTGGGGTATGTGAATGAGTACCGGGGTTCAATGAAGCGTCCTGCTCGTTCGTGGTTGTTCAGAGGGTGCTACAAACAGATCGTTCTCATCAAAGACCACGTTGCACCAGATCCAGTACCAGATCTCCCGGCGCAACGGTTGAAATTGCGGCGGGGTGCCTTGCAGCATTTTCTTCGCCAGTACGGTCTCGGTCGGTCGGCCTGCCGCATCGTAGAACTGCTGATCGTGATAGGCATGCTGGCGCATCGATTGATCATTGATGTAGCGCGGTTGGTCGGCGAAATACGGTCGGTAGATCCGCACCTTCTCGCCCTTGTTGTTGTACTCGACCGGTTCGCTGACCCGCCAACGGCGCAACACCTCGGCTTCTTCCGGTGTGCCGTCGCCCTTGAGGATCAACTCGCCCTTTGCATCGACCAGCCACGACTTGCCCGATTCGACCTCCACCTTGGTTTGCAACGGCCGACCGAAACCGTCCAGGCACTTGATACTCACCCTCACTTGCATCTCTTTATCACCGGGGTAGCGATCGGCCCGCAGGGTGGCGGCGTACACCGGCTCACGGTGTGCCGCATCGATCTCGTTCTTCAGGATCTGCTCGTTCGCATCAGGGCTTTCCAAGCCTTGAAGATGCTGTCGAGCCCTTTCGCAGATATGTCCGCTGGGCAGAATAAAACCTTCGGCTCTGGCCCAGGCCAGCCATTCAGCGGACCGTGGCGATACGCGGGAGACGCGGCCCATCCAGCAGAAGGTGTCCCAGAAACCGGCACTGGCGAAATTGCCAATGGCGTCTTTCGGCTCGGCAATGGCGATAGCAGGGTCGCGGTCTGAAGGTGCCACATAGGTCTCCAGAGGATCGAAGCCTACGGCTTTTCCCAGTTCTGTGCCGTGGAAACTGGTCACCATCGGCTCGCCGAATGCACTGTAACGCGCCTCCTGGATATTGCGGTTGGCATCCTCGATAGCCGCTGGCAGGAATGAGCGGTAGTCAATGTCAAGGCTGCGGGTGGTACAACCGTCCGGCAATGTGACGGCGGTGATCACACACCAGTAGTTGTCGTAGGTCATCCGGGTAATGCCGTGGCTTTGCGTCTCCCGGTACTCCTTGACGTTATAAAAACCATCCAGCCCATGGTAGGTCGGGAAGCCCCGGTGCACGGACCACAAATAACTTTTCGCGTCCTCCGGGTCCGGAACCGATTCCTTTTTAACCGCGGGCAAGAACAGCTCCATGATGTGGTAACCGACCTCGGGCGATTCGAGTTTTTCCTTCAAATTGAAGGGCATGTTGCCCTGCTCATCCTTGAGTTTGTCGTAAGCGCTCAGGGCGACTTCATCAAGTTCCGCCGTTTCCGCATAGGCCGGTAATCCTTCGAAGGTCGCTTTGCCCGGCGTCAGGGGTTGACCACTGAGCGGGTCCATGTAGCGCTGCAACGACAAACCGGTCAGCACCGACTGTTTCGCCCAGTCGCCATCGTCCTTGCTCTTATCAAGGAAGCTTTCATGGTTGATCTCCTCGGCGCTCAGCTCTGATTTTTCCAGCACCAGGGCATTGCTGCGCTGCTGATAAGGCAGGCCCAGGCGCCAGGCCTCAGGGTTCGGCTGGTCATTACCCATATGGTGGATGGGCAATGCCTTGACCTGTGTCAGGTACCAGCATTGCTGAGCAGGGTCATGGGCGTCCGTCCAGTAGCGTATTTCATGTTCATCGGTGAAGGGCGGTGAGTCGCCGGGAGTTTTGCGACGAGCGTAATGCACGGTGAAGCCGTGAACGAGACTACCGTACTCGTCCCACTCCAGATTGATCGTGTGCTGGCACAACGGATCGTCCGCGATGTGCGGCTCATACTGGTAACTGATCGATTCCAGCTCCATGGATTGGAGTACCGCGTAAGGCTGATGCTCGCCTTTGGGGCGTAATACCCGCACCAGTGCGCGGTTCTCCTGAACGACGTAGGGCACGGCGCTGTCCCTGTCGTCGTCCGCCGCGTAAACCTCCGAACGCACGACCCTGCCGCTCAGGCAGCGGGCTATTTCTCGGGCAGTGTTTTCGTCCGGCAGGCCGAGTGGCTGCGCCGCGCGGTCGTTGAAGTGGTAGTTCTGCAGCAGGGTGGGTTCGAGGGGAACGGCCCGCAGATCGCGAACGTAATAACCCTCCCTCGACGCGTCGATGGACTTGCCCGTGTGGAACCAGGTCATGCTGCGGATAGGCGCACTGAAGCCCGCAGTTGCGCGTTCAGCCTGAGTGGCTTCGGTGTCGGTCTGCTCCAGCAGGCGAAAGCCGCGGAATTCTCGTTCGAAGCGGTCGTAATAACCGCCTCGGTACTTGAAGCCCTGGGTCAGCCGATTACCGGTGATGTCATCGATCTGGATTTGCTGGCTCACCAGGTAGATGGTAAGCGGCAGCTGAGATTCGGGATTTTCCACCCCGGCCTTGTGCTGATCCTGCTTCTCATCCAGCCATTCCTGGGCCGAGCTGCGGTAGGTCACGCGGCTGCTGGCGCCCATATTGTTGCAGGTCCCGTTAACCAGGTAGGGCTTGGCCTTGACGAAATCGTAGCGCCAATGCCGTGGCTCCATGTGCGGCACGGTCAGGACCAGGCTGGAGCAACCCAGCCCCTGCAGGTCGGCGGTGCTGACCTGGCAGAGTGAGTCGTAACGCACCCCGTCTGGCCAGGGCAGTGTTTCATCCGGGTCCCGTTGATAACCGTTACCGGCGTGGTTCATGAACACCAGAAAGTGCTCAGCCTCCAGGTAGATCAGGTCGGCCGCCCCCGAGCCGTCGAGATCGGCCAGCAGCACCTGCGAGGCATTGAACGTGGCGTAATCGAACGGCAAGGCACACAACACAAAGCCCTTGCCGAAGCGCCCATGACCCAGGTTCGGCCAGCACTTGACCTCGTTGTGACGGATGCGCACCAGGTGCGCTTGCCCACTGCCGAGCACATCGGCGAAGGCCACCAGTTCGGTCGGGGTGTTGCTCAGCAGTGGCAGATCATCTTCGTTGTGTTGCACATCGATGCCGTCGGCGAACCCTGCCTCGCGACGGTTCGCGTAGAGGCGCACGCTGCGGGTGCCGATCAGCGCCATGTCGCTCAGGCCATCGCCCACCAGGTCGGCCATTTGCGACATAGGGTGGAAAAATTCAATGGGGAAGGCCTCGAAAGGCACGAAATTCGACCAGTTTCGGTCCGGACCGAGGGTGAAGAAACCGCACATCCCAGACTTGGCTACCACCCAATCCAGCTTGCCGTTACCGGTCAGGTCCGTGAGGGTCTGACGGATCGGGTTGCCGCTGTCGGCGTGCGGCATGTACCGCAGCAGTTGCCAGTCGCCATAGCGCACACCATCCCTCCCGGTTTCAGCGCGCAACGGTTCGCGGTAATACCAGGCATCGTCATAGCGACACAACACCCCCGGCATGCCTTCGCCATACAGGTCCACCAGTTGGTAACGCTGCCCGTCGTTAAGCCCGGGCATGTCCGGGAACTGCATCCAATCCGGGTGGCGCGAATCGAGTTCGAAATCGTTGTAGCTGAACTCCATCGGTGGGCGGCTCTCTACCTGACCCAGGCTGTCATAGGCCTGGACGTGAGCGGCCGTCAGGTGGTTGTAGCCCAACGGGCTTTGCCGGTGTTCCAGTAACAGGCGCTGGACCAGCACCGGTTTGTCCCCCAGCTCCTTGACGAAGTGATGGAACATCAACACCTGTCGGCACAGGCGCCGGGTGCCCAGCCCGAAGCCGTAGGCGAAGTTCCAGAATGGGTCGCTACGCTCAGGCCATGGCTGCTGTTCGTCGAAGGTCGGCACCTGTTCGAGATCGGTGCTGCGTTCGCCATAATCGAACACCAGGTGAAAGTGCCAGTGCTGGGCTTTCCAGCTGTCGGTGACCCAGGCATACAGATGGGGATTAGCCTTTTCATTGCCATAGCACACGCGCTTGAGGTAGCGCTGAGCGCGGTAGTCGCGCAACTGCGGCGGTGCCGGGTCGTCCTCTTCCGCCTTGTACTCGTAGACGATATGTTCGCCCCGGGTGTCGAGGCTTTCCTCGATCATCCAGACACCGACATGCGTTGGCTCATTCGGGTCGACCCGGCGCGAGTCGCTGGTTTTCCCATAGATATGCAAGCTGCCATCGGCGCCATGGATCAGCCAGAACCCTGCGGGGTCTTTGGTGGTGGACCAGTGCTCGATCAGGTCGAACCCGCCTTCGACCCTGGGCCAATGGCGCACGACAAGGTAGGGTTCATCGAACGCTGTACCGTTGTACTCCTTGACCTCTCTGGAAATGACCTTGCCGTCGTCATACCGCTCCGGCATCCACACATCGCCGCTGGGGCCGACCACCTGGTCTTTACCGTCGTAGGTCGGCACCCCMTTGGTGGTGCGCAGGGTGATGGCGTTGGTCCTGAACGTCCAGCCGATACCGCAAGGGCTGTTGCCCACGCCACTGCGGTAACCCAGCCCCAGCGGCGGGGAAAAACCACGCCCAGGGGAAATCGGCAAGGGCAACTCCAGCGACGCACCGCCATCGGTGCCCACCGCGCCCCAGCCTTTGCCGATGCTTTGGATGGCGCCGCCGCCCTTGGGGAGGGAGGGTGGGTTGATTTCGAGTTTGGGTTGTTCGTTCATTGCGTACCCCCACCGCGCCTGGCGGTATAGAGGATGTGAATGATGACGTCGTTAAGGTTCTCAAGCAGACCTTTCTGCGCCTCGGGGTTGGGAAAGGTCAGTGTCCATTTTGAAACGACCCCGGAGAATTCGAAGGGCAGGTAACGTTCATCCTGGAAGTTCAGCTGGAACAACCCGTTGTCATCCAAGCCGGTGGAGAGGGCAATCTGTTGGTGGGGACGCAGGTCGTCCTTGGGGTTGGCCCCCTTCGTGGCCGACATCTCGACCTTGCTGTAGGTCTGCTCCAGTACCGCGCAAATATCCTCATAGGGCCCGCGAACATTCGGCAATGACACGCTGATGCTGCGGATCCGCCGCAGGTAATGGTTTTGTCCCTGGTAATCATCGTCAAACATTGGCTGTGTCAATTCGAAGGTGCAGGTCCCGGCCTTCAACTGGGAGTGGAAGCCCCCAGTCCCATCCCATTCCTTATTGATCGTCGAAGTGGAATCTTTGGCTTTCAGATTTCTCAGTGACACGGTCTTGCGGATTTCCAGTTCGCGTTTGTTGTTTTGCAGGTATTCACGGTGCATCTGCTGCAGGCTGGTTTTCAGCTGTTCACCGGCACCGAGGCCACGGTAGGACGAGTTCCACGCCCCCGCCTGGATAAAGGTCTGCCGGTAATCGCCCATTTCGTATTGCCAGCAGGCTTCGGCCGCCTGGCACAACGACTGTGCGGTGGTGTAGGCGGTGTAGTAGAAGCTGGCGAACTTGCTGTTGAGCCAGTCATAGGTCTGGGATTTGCTGAAGCGGTTGCTGCTCAGCAGGAAGTCATGGGTGGCCTTGGCCTGCTCCAGTGCGGTTTGCGCCTGGCGCAGTTGCAGTTGGGTCGCTTTGTGTTGGGCTTCGTAGACGGCGAGTTGGGCTTCGATTTGTTTGGCTTCGAGTTTTGACTGGTCAAGGGCCTGTGCCCATTCCACAGCGCGGCGGCGATATTGTTCATAGAGCCCGATGGCTTCGCCTGCACCATGGGAAGCGGTGGCCACGGCCTGAAGCAAGTGCATGGGCGCCTGGAACACCCCTTCTAAGCGATGACCACCGATCACAAGTCCATATATGTTAGGTAGCACCTTGGCGACTTCGCCGGCAAATCCCAACGCCCCCATCTCGCCCTCCAATAGACGGCCATAAAGGTGCAAGGCACCGGCAGCCTTTTCTCCTCGACTCACTCCTTCGTCGACCAACTGCTCGTAATAGCTGACCCGACCCGCAATGACGGCCTTACTGGCCTCTAGCGCTTGCTTGTTGGCTTCATCGATATTCCCGGCCTGAACCTGTATATCCACGGCCACTTTCGCCAGGTTCCAGGCCTGTTGCTGTTGCAGTTCCAGGTACTGCGCCTGCTCTTTGCGTTCGATCAATGACAAGAGGGTCGAGCTAAACTGGATCACGCTCTCTACGGCATTCTGCGCAAGGGCAAACATGAAGCTGAAGCGGTAATGAGGAATCTGCGGGCTCAGCAGGCGACTCAGCGCCGCGCCGGACAAGCCCTGGCCCCAGGCAGCGAGCAGCGCACGTGGGTCCAGCGATGTAGCGAAAAGCGGCAGGTTCAAGGCATTGCCAGCCATGTCGAGGTTATGCCGCAGGTTATATAGGCGGCTTTCGGCCTGGTCCCAGCGCTGGATCAGCTCGGGGTTGAAGGGTAGACGCAAGTAAGGGTTGTCGACCGTCGGTAATGACGAGTCATCGCCATACGGACGCAAGCACAACTGTGGTACGACTTGCGGGTGTGTCCCGCCAAAATCCGGCGAAGGGTGGTCGAGGCGTTGCTGTTGTTGGGTGAGTAGCCGTTGCTCGAACTCACGAATTTCAGGATTTGTCGCGTCACTCAACGTCTTGAGGGTGATCGGCAACCAAGAGTCGATTTGTTGAATATTCGGACGCGGGCCCAAGAGGTCCAGTACCCGCACATACCAGAGCTTGGCCTCGGCCAGTCCATCGGGGGTCAGTTTGCGATAAGCGCTGTCCGCCCGGTTCAACAGGATGTCCAAATACAGCAGATAGAGCGCTTTGCGCAAGTGTACCGGGTGACTGAGAGCAATCTGCTGAGGGTCGTTCGGCCGCCAGGTGGCGTGGCTCAACTGTTCGGGCGTATTCAGTAAATCCGGTACTAAGGGCACTACGTTCCAGAACGGTGGATGGCCTGTTGCACCTTTATTCCGCATAGGATCGAAGGCATAGGCGAGCCAGCGTTGCGCTCCGTCGTACTCTTGCTCCAGGTTCAAACGATGGGCGACGAGCCAGGGCAGGTACAGAAACAATTCAAGAAAATACAGGTAGTAGGCACCTGAAAAATCCATTGCCTCCTCTCCCGCATGTAACGACATAGGCGGTTCATTCAGATGCTGGGTTTCCCACGACAATAATTCATCCATACCCATTTCAGCACGTTGAATCAGATTTCTGGCAAAAGTGGTATTCATGCGAATAGGGGCACGATTGATCTTTTGGACACTGATATCCACATCGTTGGTCGCATCGTTGTACTGGATGGCGGATCCAACAAAGTCAATAAACTCGGCCTTACCCAACGTAAAACTTTCCATCTGTTTAATCATCGGCGCGATCTGTGGAGTGGCGTCGGGAGTTTCTCTCCAGCCCACCGAAACCATTTTAAGCGCCCCACCCAAATATTCACGGAAAGAAGAATGCTTTTTATAGATTAACACACCGTGGATCAGCGGAATTGAATTATGACCTGATGGCCAGGTAACCGGCCAAGAGTCGGGCTGATGAGTTTCCTGATTGATAAAGATCCGCAGAGCTAACTCATCGCTTTCGCGAACTTCCGAATCAATAGCCGCCTGTTTTAGTGGACGCAACTGTTCAAATCTGCTGGGAAGATTAATAACATCCATGGGATGCATAATGACTTGCTGATATGCAAAAGGCCCATCAACGTCAACTGCAATGTGATCAAGAGTTAAATAATCTGGAGGTTTATTTCCTCCAAAGTGGTCATCAAACCGGACCAATCTTTTTAAAACGAGGCGTGTTGGATCCTGCAGCAGGATTTCTAACGTTGATCTGTGTATAGCTTTACGACTGAGTGCAACAGACCCTCCTGAAGGAGTTTTATCAACTGTAAATCTATCCCGCCCCCCCAATCAACAATAAGTTTTGAAAGTGCATCTCCTGAAGAGTTAAAAGTATAGAAATCATAGTCACCATCATAAAAACCAGTGTTAGTCGCCATCAGCCTTGAGCCTTCAAGCAAGTCCACCCATTCACTGTATGCTTGCGAACTAAAAACCAGAGTAAACCCAACCACTTCGCGACCACCATCCCCCATCGAGATAGTTACCTTATATGTATCTGGGATACTTCCAGCCATGCGCGAGCTAATTTTAATCGTGGTGTCGCTACGATCATAAGTTACATCTGCCTCCGTCAATGTTTTTACTTTCGCCTGCAGACCTTTGTAGTTCCATAGGTCCTGTGGAGTGCTCGGAGAGCTCGTAGTAATTTCGCCGAACTCGTTAGTTCCCGTCGGAAGCCAATATTGAAAACGACTGTCCCCGTCCGCCGAGTGAGCAAACAAATGACATACCGTCCGCACATGCCCCTCTTCGAGATCGAGCACTTCGGACTCTTTAATATCAAAGCCAGTAGACTTCTCTACATATCCGACAGCTGGAAACATTGGCATCACGGCAAAGTTTTTGTCGATCCGCAAAGTTCTTAGAAAGTCGTAACTATCACCATTACCATTGGATAATCCGCCGGCCTCATAGCCATAATAGAGGGCCAAAAATAGTGTATCCGGTGACGTTGAGTGATCGTACACAGCAATCGTATTGCAACCTTTTTCAATCAAATTCGGGTTGAGCTCCGGATCGCGCAAGGCATCGGACGTGCCGTAGTTTTCAATATAAACGCGCGGAATACTCCATGTATCATCGTATTTTTTATAGGCGCCATATAGACGAAACAGCGGGATGACCTTTTTGTCAGAGGACGAAATGGCATCAGGATCCTGAAACACTACTTCGGCCCAGAATATGAACAAACGATTATTGAACCAAGTCGGCCGAATGGAGTGTTCAATAGCTTTTTCGGAGATTGGTACGTTGGCACGTTTCCAGTCCGACCAGGCCTCAGGCAGGGGCTTATCATATTTCAAGGGTTCAGCATCGGGGTCAGCAACGGGTGCAATAATCGGGCGCTGCCTCATGTCCAACGACCGCCAATAGTAGACGTTTTCTGCAGGCGATTTGGCGATGAAATAGTAGATACTGTTGGCGAAGTACTTGCCGTCGATGTAGCCATTGAGGCATCTGAGGTTGGCAATTTCCTCCAAACGCGCCAAATAGTCCAGCACTGCGGTTTGCACAGTATCAGGCTGAATCTGGGTTTGATTAATATCATTTTCCAGTTGTTTGAAGCTTTCGGTCTTAGTCAGCCGAAGCATTGGATCCAGGTAATTCGACGGAAAGTAATGCAACTGTTGGTTGGCTGCCCATAGTGAATACTGACTCATTTCGTCGCGCCAACTTTCCAGTTGATTCGGGGTAAAGTTTCCGGGCTGGTAACCCGGTTCCATATTCATAAAAATGCCGTGAATGTATTGCTGATGGCTGGCAATGGCACAGGCAACCGGGCTGGTGGGCACATTCTGGCTGACCTGCACATCCAGCAACCAGAGCTCATAAATTTCGTTGGGGGTCTTGATCCGGTCAGCCAATCCCTGATCAATCAGGTACTGATCGTTAGGCACGACTTCGTGCAAATACAGCGCTAACATCGCGTCACGCAAAGACTCATTAAGTGGTGCGTCAAAGGCAGTCGTCATGATCGTCCCTCAAACATTCGCAAGTGATGAATCGGGGACAGAATGGGTGGCCATGACCGCGTCACCGACGGTTTTCCAGGCATCCAGAGTGCTTTGGTGATTCAATTCGGTGGCTTGCAGCAGCGCTTTGGCGGACAACCTGCTGGCCTGGCAGGTCGCCTGGCAACGGCGTATCCAGTCCACCTGCGCCATCGAACAGGCGTGCTTTTCGCTCAAGGTGTCAGTCAGAGCCGTAATTTCTGCTTCGGACCACCCCAGCAGCCAGGCCAATGCGCTATTGGCCGTTTCGCTGGTAATCTGGCGCAGCGCCTTGTTTTTCAGTTTGGGCGTGGGCGGGTTGGCGAGGCTGAAGTAGCTCAATAGGGTGTCTTCCGATTGGCTCTGGGCGTGGAACCAATGGCTGAAGCGTTCAAACAGGTAGAGGTCGGCGAGCGAAGGTTCGCTGTTGCTGCCGGAGTATTGGTCGGCGCCTAGCCAGGTTGGGTGGACCAGAAACAGGCGCAACGCTCTGTCGCTCAAGCGCAGCTGTACAATAATCTCGGCATGCTGCGATACACGCTGGAAATGCTCGATCAGTTCAGGGCGCACCTCCCCCTTCGGAAACACTTCCATCAGAATGCTGTAGACCGAAGAATTAGCCCAATGAATAACCGCAACGCAGCGTTCCGGCGGTAGTTTTACGGTTTCCTGGAACAACCCTTCAAGCAACTGTACTTGCCTGTCATGCGCCTCAAGTAGCAACTCGACGAGTTTTTCTGCACAGGCTTGTTTTACTGGCACCGTCAGTTTGAGTGGCTTGAGCAACTCATCGACATCGGTCCTGAGCCAGGTGATCGGCTCATCTACCAGACTCAACGGCCCATCCAGCCCGCGCAACAGGCCATCTTTATCGATCAGAGCGTGGCTGATCAGCAACTCGAACCATTTGAGCTCCGCCGGGTTGGGGGTCCCGTCATCGCGGGAAGGCAGACCCAGGGCAGCGACCTGTTCCCTGGTTACGACACTGCGGCGCGTATCGTCCTGCAATTTAACCAGGCGCTTGAGCAGGTCGTCAGACAATGGCGGGTATTCAAAAGCATGGGGCGCCTGGTCGTCCTCCAGTTCGTCGACGGCAGCCAATGGGACATTGGGCCCTAACCGCTGCTGCAATTGCTCAACGGTCTGCTGGCTGTCCTTGAGCCAGTCGACGACCCAGTCCACTTGCATCAGCACATCGATGATGTCTGGAGTGTCAGGCGTTGTTCGCGGGCTCAACCGACCGCTGGCCAGTGCAGTTTTGTAACGTTGACCACCGAGTAGGCCCGCCAGTGTCAGGAGGTCAGCGACTGAAAGACCGAAGAGCTGTGCGATCCGGGCCTGGCGGTAAATCGACGAGACGGTAGGCAAGTCACGCTTGAGTGCTCCGAGTTTCTCGGTCTGCCTGGCGATCAATAACAATGACTTATCAGTCGGTTGCAAACCGAGGCCGGCACACAATTGCAGCAGGGTTTTCTGGTTGGAGGGGTTCGTACTGGTCAAATCGAATGGTGTTTGATCGAGGATCAGCGGCGTGTCGAACAGTTGCACCCGGTTGAATACCTGGTCGTAAAATGGCACCTCATCCTTGCCGCAGGCATAGGGCGTGATGCCACCCAGTATCGCGCCGAACTCTTGAGGATCAATACCGCGGCGCAAGTTCAGATAACGATAGACCCCCAGCGCACGCAAGGTATTTTCGTTAAGCACCATCCCCAGGTTAGCTGCGCCCTCGGCCCGGATCGCGCCGATGACCAGAGTGTCCAGCTTCGCGAAGGGGATGTTTGTCCAGCGTTGCAGACGGATCATTCGCAGCAATCGATCCATGCGATCGAGCGAGGTCTTGGTCAGGCGCCAGTACTTGCTGCCCCCCTGATTGACTTCCTCCAGCCCCATGGAGTTGTCGAACTTATCGCGGATAATTGACGCCGGAGTGGGTTCGCTTTCGCTATCGTAAAGGCCCGCGCCGGTTCCGTTGACGTAGCAGGCGCCATAGTGAGACGCGTGAGGAAACGGAGACACCGTACCGGTAATACCGGGGACCACTACACCAGCGTGTTGCAGGTTTTTGCTTGGGCAGTTGGGTGACAATCGCACAGCGTACGTACGTTGGCAGAGAAGCATTTCGACGTGTTCGGCGTGTAAGCCTGTGCGCTGCATAAAGTCGGTAAGGGTGGTCAAGTGCTGGAGTACTGAGCCGTCTGTTGCGTCAACGCCGAAAGACTGTTTGAAGAAGGCTCGTTCCGACGCTGTCAGGGTGTACTGCTCATCCAGTGTGAGGGTGAAACGCTGTCTGGCCAGGCTCACTGGGGCTTCAACGGTGCCGGTGGCGGTGATCAAATCGAACGTGGCGGTATAACCGGTTTCAGTTGGTTCGGGGAGCACCGCATCGACTTTGATGGATGAGACGGTGGTTGACGCTGATGCTGAGTGCAAAAAATTAAGCAACCCAATACCGGAATTGGCAGGCGTAGTGGAGTTTAGTGCCAGAATCACGGTTTCAGTCTGGTTTTCCCCCGCCTTACGAAAGGTGACGGGTGCAAGGTTTGTTCCTTCCGATGTACTGGTGGGTTTATCTGCTATGGGGGCAACTATGCCGATGTCCGCCTGCTCTAATGGCAGCAAAAAGCAGGTCCCCAATTCCGTGTGAGGGCTGAGGTGAGTGCTACCGGCGCTCTTCCAGCCATCAGTCAAATCACTGCGCGTCAGGTAAAAGTTGCTGAACACCGGCGGTTCGATCAGTAATGCCTGCCGCTGTGGACTCAACCCCGACAACAGTAGCTGTGCTTGCAGCACAGGCTTTTGCACTTCGCCATAGTGGTTAGTGGCATCCTGTCCGATCGGCATCAATAGGCTGGTCCGGTAATTCAACTCTCCCAGTCTCGGTTTTTCCTCGGATAAACCCAGCTGACATTGATGGTGGTGGAAATCATAGGGCAATTCGAGAGGGTAGCGACGCTCAGCAAGCACCTCGTTAATGGACTTTCGCTTGTCTGCCGGAATGCCATCCAGGTAAGTGCGCAAGTGGCTGCTCAGCACATCATTGACGATTTCCAGCATCGACCTGGGGGTGAAGGTGCTTTCGTGAGTAATCAGCAGATCCTTCAGGTCGGGGCGGCGTTTATCCAGCAAGAGGCGTTTGGGATCAATGCTCGTTGCTTCCAGTTGCTGGATAAACACGCGCAGCGCACTTAGGTAAGCCACCGGCGAATCAATGGCGGCAATGGCGCCGACCTTGCAGAACTCGTCCCAGTTTTCCTTGAAAAGATTGGGAAAAGTGGGTCCCACAGGCACGAGCGCGCGAACACCACTGCGCTGGGCCAATTGCTGGAAGGTACCCGATGAGGTCTTGTACTCACGGTACAAACGCGCAATCAGCGCCGCATACGCCCTGGCATTGTCGTAGGCCAGGTCGGCGTTGGCATCGCTGTGTTCGGCAAGCTGCCGAGCGAAGGCGGTTTTAGGCAAGCGAATAATGTCGAAGACCGAGGTGAATCCCATTTTCTGCATGGCCGTCTCGAAATCGACCCGGCCTTTTTCCGGCGAAATGTCGGGTTGTACGAGCGCCTTCATCAGCGAGTTGTTTTCAACGGCCATATCAATCGTTCTCCTGCCCATAAGGAACGGGCATTGAAGGAGTGCCCGGCAGGGTCAAGCTAGAGATAAACAAGGGCCGTGTAACCTGTCAGACCTGACAGGTTGATAGGGTTTACTTAGAACAAATTGGTGTTAGCAATTTACTTTTTTATTGCGAAATATCGAAAGGGAATGAATTGACCAGCCATACCAAAAGTCACTGATCCCTGGCAGTTCAGTGGCTTCTTTTCCGTAGAAGGTGCCGGCTGTGTGCAGGTTAGTAGACCGGGGATCCAGGACGCCGGCGCGCCGAAGCGCCCTGTGCACAGCCGCCATCGAGTGCCGTGATAGGGAATACCTGACTGAAGGAGCCAAACGCCTTTCATTGGTTACCTGATGCTTGAGGCTGGCTCCTGTAAGAAATACCGGGTCGGAATAAAAAATCGCTAAAAGATACTTTAGCGAGACAGCCGCGAAGTGAGTCAGCCGTAGAGCTGCGCCTTGTTTGTGTGACCCCATCATTGATCACCGCTCGTCTGAACTGTCAGTTTTTACAGGTAGTTGTTCTTCGGGGTTTTCAGTAAACACCGCCCTACAGCAACAGATAGCCGGGCTGAAAAAGGAGCATTGAGATCATGGCGAAAAATGAGCTTGTTACGAATGAAGATGAGGATCAGCACATTTTATGGATTGAACCTTATATATTGACACCGAACCATGGCTCTACTGTTTCCCCCGGTTTTCTTATTGAAGCGATCGTCACGGTGCCACCCGCCTCTAAATGGAGAGTACAGTTCTTCTATGGCCCTAACATGATCAAAGAGTTTCAGGGAGCCCCCTTCCTTGGATCAGCAATTTCCTTCAATGTACCCAGTAACTTGATACAACCAGGCAGAGATTTCTATTTCAGGCTCGACTATGCCAAGCGCATGGTCGCTTGGGACACTTGGAGCGACTGGGCTTACTCGGGCGACTTGAAGATGGCCGGAGCGGGTAAACCACCCAGCCCACGTATTGAAGCACCTCAAGCAGGCAGTATTCACTCTCCTGGGCTTATCGATATTCGTGGGACCTGTGCGGCAGGCGCAAAAGTAGAGTTATTGAGTTGGGACAATAGCTTCCTTGACCCTGCTACCGTGAGGGGAACTACTTGGAGTTCTTCCGGCCGCGTCTGGGACGCCGGCACCAAACATGTCAAGGCTCGGCAAATCTTGAATAATCTGGCATCTGATCCAAGCGCTCAGTTGGAATTCATCGTCGGAACGAACGCCAAACCACCTGAGCCAACGATTTTCTCGCCAGAACAGGGAAAGAAGTACCCCGTCGGTTCATTGGCGATTATGGGCACCTGTTTGGAGGGAGCACAGGTTGAGGTTCTGAACTTTGATAATAGTAAGTTAGGCGATGCCAAGGTAACCGGCGCTACCTGGTCTTACAGTCGTGTCTGGGACGCTGGTACCAAGCACGTCAAGGCCAGGCAAATCGTGGATCGTGTGGCGTCTGATCCAAGCGCTCAGCTGGAGTTCTACATCGTAGCAATGTCCCAGCCAGCCGCACCGATCATCGAAGCACCACTCCAAGACAGTACTCACAACGTAGGGAATGTGACGATCAAAGGCACCTGTCTGGAGGGGGCAGTTGTCGATGTGCTGAGCTGGGATGATAGCAAGCTCGCTGTAGCTGAGGTAAACGGCAGAGTCTGGACGCTCAATTACACGTGGGATACCGGCTTCAAGCACGTCAAGGCCAGGCAAACAGTGCACCATTGGCGTTCCGATCCGAGCCCCGAGCGCGCGTTCATTGTGGGAACGCCGGGCAAGCCGCCCGAACCGCTGATTACCTATCCAGAGTCAGGGAGTAAACATGCCGTCGGTATTGTCGAGATTAGAGGGACCTGCCTGGAGAGAGCGACTGTCGAAGTCCTGAGCTGGGATAATTCTAAATTGGGCGATGCACAAGTAACCGGCAAGACCTGGGTATACCCATACACATGGGACGTCGGCGTCAAGCACGTCAAAGCTCGGCAAACCGAATACGGAAAAGTTTCCGATCCGAGCAGAGAAATCGAATTTACTGTGGGGGACCCTGCCCCTCCCCCCTCACCAGCGATTAGCAAGCCGCAGGAGGCCAGCACAGCCCTCTTTGGCAAGGTAAAAATTGAGGGGACATGTTTGGCAAGAGCGACTGTCGAGTTGCTCGCTTCAGACAATACCAAACTGGGCGATGCAGTCGTAAGCGACACTGAATGGTTTATCGATGTCGATTGGCTCCCTGGTCCCAAGCATATTAAGGCAAGACAAACAGAGTACGGCAGGGTGTCTTTGCCTAGCAATCTGCTTACCTTTTATTTGAGGCCACCCCAACTGGTCATTACCCAGCCGACCTCGCCGGTAGACCACAACCACATCATTGGTGGCACCGAGGGTTATCCAGGCGCCACGCTGAAAATGCTGGACTCAGCCAATCAACCGGTGCCCGGGAGATTCACGCAGAACGGGAAAAGCTGGACATTCGCCCCTGACCAGCCCTGGGAGGTGGGGAGCAGAACGATCAAAGCCGTGCAGACCGTTAACAGCGTAGAGTCCAACGCAAGCGGACCACGCACGTTCAAAGTAAGGCCACCCCAACTGGTCATCACCCAGCCGACCTCGCCGGTAGACCAGAACCACGTCATTAGTGGCACCGAGGGTTATCCAGGCGCCACGCTGAAAATGCTGGACTCAGCCAATCAACCGGTGCCCGGGAAGTTCACGCAGAACGGGAAAAGCTG
>NZ_JBFTMM010000020.1:0-193884 GCF_056396945.1 Pseudomonas sp. 05N432
CAGGTCCGCGACAGGTCCGCGATGTCGACCTCCTGAATGTCATCCACCTTGACCCGRCCGCTGGCCAGGTCCATGAAACCGGGCACGCTTCGAACATGCAACGGAAAACCTTCCAGAAAGCCCAGAATCTCGCGGCGACGCCCGCGATTGGCCGAAGGAAYCGCCARCAGGATTTCCTGAGCKCCGGTCTCTTCRATCATGCGTTGAATGTGCTTGGGCTTGTAYACCTGCAARCCKGARATCACSCGATCGGCAATGCTCTTATCATCATCKATAAACGCTATCGGGCGCATGACCCGGCCCATGCGCAAGGCGGCAACCAGTTGGTTGCCGGCAGCACCTGCCCCATAGATAGCAACACGGGGCAATCCATTGTCACGATTGGTGAACGGAACGTGCTGCGCCGCGGCAAACCAGTCGCCCAGAAAATACTGGCGCATGGCCAGGCGAAGCCCTCCTACCATGATCAGGCTTAACCACCAGTAGTTAAAAATGATCGAGCGAGGGACAACGTTCTGATGATTACTGTACCAATACACCACCACCCCGAGAATCAGCGACGAAAGGCTGACTGCCTTGATAATCGCTATCAGCGCATCATTGCCGAAGTAGCGCAGAACTGCTCGGTACATTCCAAAACGAATGAATAGAGGAACGGAAATGACGGGGGTCGCCAAAAAAAGCCATAGGTGATCTGCAAAGGGATTGACCACCTCGTCGAGACCCAGGCGTACGACAAACGCCAACCATAGCGCGCCCCAAACCAACATGACGTCCGCAAGAATCTGAATCAGCCTTTTATGACGGCGCGGCAGTCCCAACAACAAGGTTCGCAACTTATCCATAAACCCTTCGAACACCTCACAGCTCCTGCGCTCTAAATCGCCAACTTCACTGCAGCAAACAGCACATCTGACTACTGACATACATTCCGAGCAAACTGACAGCCAAGAATGTATGCCAAGAAGACTTTCGACCGCTGGATGCCCTGTCAGATCAAGCGTGTGCTTGATATGCCAATTGCATTACTTCGCCAAGAACCGCACAGGTTTTGTCCATTTCCGACTGTGTCAGCGTCGGATGCACAAGGAACATCAAGCTTGTTTCCCCGAGCTCCTGTGCCACAGAGAAGCGAACGTCGGGTCTCCAACCGGTATCGTCAAAGGCCTTCTCAAGGTAAACCTCAGAGCAAGAACCGGAGTAGCACGGAACACCACGAGCAATAATTTCCGAAATAATGCGATCACGACTCCATTCAGCTTTCAGCAGCTGTGGCTCAACAAAGACATAACACTTGTAGGCCGCGTGAGTGCAATATTCTGGAATGACTGGAACACGCAGGCCGCCCAGTTGACGAGCACATGACCAAATGCGTTCCGCGTGCTCAAGTCGACTTGCTTGCCACTGAGGCATTCGACGCAATTGGATACGTCCAATGACAGCCTGTACTTCCAGCATTCGCCAGTTAGTACCAAAACTTTCATGCAACCAGCGAAAGCCAGGCGCATGTTCACGTTCATAGATCGCTTCCCAGCTCTTGCCATGGTCCTTGATAGACCACATTTTCAACCAGAGGTCTCGGTCATTCGTGGTGACCATGCCGCCTTCGCCACCAGTGGTCATGATCTTGTCCTGGCAGAACGACCAAGCCCCGACATGACCAATGGAACCGACCGGACGTCCTTTATAGAGCGCGCCATGCGCCTGGGCACAATCTTCAATAACCTTCAGATCGTGCTCGGCCGCCAACGACATAATCGGGTCCATGTCGCAGGGCCATCCTGCGAGATGTACGCAAATCAACGCACGAGTACGCTCAGTCAATACCGCACGGATGGTCTCGGCAGTGAAATTCTGGGAGTCCGGGTCAACTTCGGCAAATACGGGAATAGCCCCCGCATTGACAATGCTGGATACAGAGGCAAGGAAGGTACGCGGAGTCACGATGACCTCATCACCAGCGCCAATTCCCAATGCCTGCAATGCGAGGTCCAGAGCTACCGTTCCATTGGCCAGGGCAATGGCATGCTTTGTATCTGCCCAGACAGCAAATTCCTTTTCAAACTCCCGACACTCTTGCCCCGTCCAATAGTTGACTTTATTGGAGAGAATCACGTCGCGAACCGCATCAGCCTCATCAATAGTGAAAGAGGGCCAAGGAGAAAATGGTGTATTCAACACAGCCAGTACCCGTAGATTAAAAATAAAGGATCTCGCGAAGCATCCATTCAAATACGCCGTATCAAGTGCAATGACGCCTTGTACAACGCAGGTCAAGTCCTGAAAAACACCTTTGCCGGAACACCGAGCACCGTCACCGAGTCTTCTACATCGCTTACCGCAACCGCCCCGGCGCCGACAGTTACGCCTGCGCCGATCCGAATCAATTGCCTGACACTAGCGCCAATACCAATCCAACTCAGATTGCCGACCCGAACACCGCCCGCCAGTCTAGCACCGGGGCTGACATGGACGCACTCACCCAAAACACAATCGTGATCAACGCTGCAACCGGTATTCAGAATCGCCCCCGGACCTATCACCGCGTCAGCATTCACCACTACACCTGCGAATACTACTGACCCAAGGCCGATAGATGCTCGCCGACTGACAGTGGCCGCCGGATGAACCAACGAAACCAGAGGAGCCCCTCTCTGAGCAAGCTCATCAAGCTTGGCCTTGCGAATTGAGTTGTGCCCTATCGCAACGACTACCCCGTCATAGTGCGAGAGCTGCTCTATCAACGACGAAGTGTCTCCAACGACACTCCAACTGCCATTCGTCGCCTGCGCAGGCCAGCCGTCTGCAAAAAAATCTACATGCTCCCACCCACAGCATTCTGCAGTATCGGCGACCACCTTACCGTGCCCACCCGCCCCGAGAATGGCCAAACGTTTCATGGCTTGTTACCGGTGAATTTCGACATGGTGACCTCCCCGTCGGCGCTGATTCCTTCGCGCACTACAACCTTCTTGAGGGTCAATAGAATGATTTTTATATCCAGTTTTAGAGACTGATTATCAACGTACCAGACATCCAGGTTGAATTTTTCATTCCAACTCAACGCATTACGCCCATTGATTTGCGCCCACCCAGTCACTCCCGGGCGTGCATCATGGCGTCTAAATTGCTCCGGACTGTAAAGAGGAAGATACTCCATCAACAGCGGGCGCGGCCCTACAAGGCTCATCTCCCCCTTCAGAACATTCCACAACTCAGGCAGCTCATCCAAACTACTGGAGCGCAAAAACGCCCCAAATGGTGTCATGCGCTCAGCATCGGGAAGAGGTACGCCTTTTGAATCAAAAGCGTTCTTCATCGTGCGAAACTTAACCATCTCGAAAGGCTTGCCGTGGAGACCAGGCCTGACTTGGCGAAACAAAACGGGTCCTCCGAGTTTGCGGCGAATTTGAAAAGCCACAAACAAAATAACGGGAGACAACAATAGCAGGCCAAAAAAAGAAGCCAGAATATCAAAAAGCCGTTTCAACATTTTATGTTCCTAATTTGCATATCAAGGCGAGCGTCGATTTCGACCTGAAACATAATGTCATTTGCGTTTTGAAAGCCGCTTGAAAATATCGGCAAATCGTCGCACACCTTCACTTAAGGAAAGATTGTCACGATAATAAAACCGACCCTTTTCAGCCATCTCATTTCGACTCTGATCGCCAGCCAGATGCAAAGACTGGACAGCAGCAGCCAGCGACTCTGGATTTTCCGACTCAGCGACGAGTCCGCAGCCACTCAGCCGCACCAAGTCAGCTGCATCCCCATCGACTGCCATTAATAACGGTTTACCAACTGCCATATACGCCTGCGTTTTAGAAGGGATGGTCACCGTAAACAATGGATCTTTTTTCAGATGTACCAGCAACGCGTCAGCATTCGCAAGATAGCTGCCCACATCACTCATAGGGACGGAAGGTAAAAACACAACATTACGCAGACCGTTCGCTTCAGCCTTTTGCTTCAAGCGCTCAACCTCAACCCCTCCACCCAAGAAGACGAATACCAGATCGATACTCCGCTCCTGAAGAAGATTAGCGGCGTCGAGCACCGAGTCCAGAGCTTGCGCCTTGCCCATATTCCCGGCAAACAAAACGCGAAATCTTGAGGGATCTGGAAAGTTGGCGGGTAACTGATTACCGGAGGAAACCAAAAGATCCTCTGCGCACCAGTTATAGATAATTTCAATTTTGCTTTCCGGCACACCGCGCTCAGTCAGTAAACGCTTGAAACCGGGTGAAAGCACTACCAGTTGATCAACATTTTTATAGACGTAGTTACAAACTTTGGATACCAGATTGAGCGCCTTTTCATTAGCGAACATTCCGGTTGCACGCAAAGTATCAGGCCACAGATCCTGTATATCGTAAACAACCGGAATACGCCTAAAGAAACGGATAATCGTCGCTACGATACCTACTGTCAAGGGAGGGTGGTAGGCATATATCACATCAGCGCGCTTACTGAAGAACAGTCCGTAAAAAAGACTTGTTGCAGCAAAACTGACATAATTGGCTATCCGCCCAGCCCCACTTTGTCCATGACTTGGATAGAGTGGCAGTCGCGTTACTCTTACACCATCGATCAACTCACGCTGAATTAATCGCATTTTAAAACCAGGATAAATCTTGCCACCAGGATAGTTGGGGAAACCCGTAACCACCTCGACGTCAAACCCCTGTCTAACAAGCTCCCGCGCGAAAACAAGACCTTTGAAAGTCGGTTCCGGGTCAAACCATTGGGTAAGTAATAATACGCGAACTGCCATTCTATTTAGAACCTTTTCCAAACAACGCGCATAACATAATCACGATAGCTATGAATAATCCTGACTACCTTTTCCGCAACGTTTGGCATGCTGTAATCCTGCACCAGTCGCAGCGTCCGTTCATCCCCACGACTTTGTGTCTCCAAGAGTTGCAGACCTTGCATCACTCGCTCGACCTCAAGGCCGACCATCATGACAGCAGCCTCTTCCATGCCCTCTGGACGTTCGTGAGCTTCTCGAATATTCAACGCAGGGAAGTTGAGAATCGAGGACTCTTCGTTGATAGTGCCGCTGTCGGAAAGAACCGCTTTGGACTCGAGTTGAAGTTTATTGTAGTCTTTGAAGCCCAGCGGCTTAAGCAAGCGCACATTTTCGTGAAACTGCACGCCCATTGCATCTACGCGCTTCTGCGTCCGGGGGTGCGTAGATACAATAACCGGCATCCCGTAGGTTTCAGCTGTCTTATTAAGAACGTCTACCAGCTTCAAAAAGTTCTGATCAGAGTCAATATTTTCTTCGCGGTGCGCGCTGACGACAAAGAACTTACCTGACTCAAGACCCAATCGCTCAAGAACATCAGACGCCTCAATACCCTCTCGATAATAGTTCAGGACTTCAAACATTGGGCTTCCGGTCTTGATCACCATGTCTGGCGACAAACCTTCACGCAGCAGATAATCCCGAGCGATAGTGCTATAGGTCAGATTAATGTCTGCGGTGTGATCGACAATTCGACGATTGATCTCTTCTGGTACTCGCATATCGAAACAACGATTGCCAGCCTCCATATGGAAGGTCGGAATCTTGCGACGCTTCGCAGGAATCACCGCCATGCAGCTATTGGTGTCACCCAGCACCAGTAAGGCCTCAGGTTGAACCTCCGCCAGTACACGATCTACGCTAATGATCACGTTACCGATGGTTTCCGCACCCGTAGAGCCAGCCGCGTTCAGGAAATGGTCAGGCTTGCGAATACCTAGATCCTGAAAGAAAATTTCGTTCAATTCGTAGTCGTAATTTTGCCCGGTATGAACAAGTACATGATCACAATACTGATCCAGAGCAGCCATTACACGCGACAGACGAATAATTTCCGGGCGGGTTCCCACCACGGTTACGACCTTTAGTTTTTTCATTTTTTAAGCGTCACATTTCAAAAAGTGATAGACAAACAATCAGTAATACTCGCCTGCTGCCTCGCACCAACCGAAGCGAAACTCGATCGTCGCCAAGCCGCTGTCGGCTTTGGCGCAGCGCGCAGAGCCCGCTTGTCGCTGCCGAGCAAGCGACGAATGTCGCGGTACATAATGACACATTGAGTCGTTTTTTTTTGCGCCTCAGTTTAGCCAGCACCCGTTTTTTACTGCGCGTGACATACCAGCATCCAGTCGCCCCGGCGAAAGGTGTCGCGCTAGGCTGATGACAGCATACCAAGCCAAAAATCCAACCTGTACTGCGAGTGCAGCAACGCCCAAGCGCACCACGGATTCGACATCCAGATAGGTCAGAGCACCCAGCCATCAATAGACCTTCGAGGCGTCGAGAGTTTCAACGGGACGTTGTTTTCTGCCTTTGATGACGAAGCGCACCTGAACGACCTATCCCTGGAAGAGGAGAATAGATTTCAAGTGGCTGATTAGAATATGGGGCTCATTGCACACTTACCAACAGACAGGCTCTCTGCACTGTGCACTCAAAGCATGCAAACAGAGCAGAGAGCACCTCATGCCTTATACCGGAGTCGCTAATGGCCGTGCATAGGTATCCGGGAGCTCACGATTAAAAATCTCGTTGGCCCAGAGCATGACGATCATTTCATCGTCTCCCGCATTAGTGATGTCATGCGTCCACCCTGGCACAGTCTCGACAATTTCCGGCTGCTCACCTGTTGTGAACAACTCGTAAAACTCCCCAGAGACTATATGACGGAAACGAAAACATGCCTTACCTTTAATCACCAGAAACTTTTCAGTTTTCGAGTGATGGTAGTGACCACCACGTGTCACCCCTGGATGAGCGGTAAAGTAGGAGAACTGACCACTGTCCCCCGTCTTCAACATTTCAACAAATACACCCCGAGGATCCCCATACTTGGGAACCTCGTAAGTGAAGCGATCGGGTGGCAGATAGCTGACGTAAGTAGAATATAGCGCTCGCACCAACCCTGTACCGACTGGTTCCGTGATCAATGTAGTACGGCTATCACGAAACGCCTCTAATTGCTTCGCCAACGCCCCGACACTAATAGCGTATTGAGGTTCAACCGCAACAAATCGCTCAATCGGTAACTGACCATCCAGCGCGTAGATGAAGTACTTAATGACATCATCGATATACACCAGATTGATATTGGCCTGCGGATCATTAATCTGAATAGGCAAACCATGGACAATATTATGACAGAAGGTTGCGACCGCAGAGTTATAGTTTGGGCGAGCCCATTTGCCAAAAACATTCGGCAACCTGAACACATAAACTGTCGCGCCGTGCTGATCAGCCAGTTCGGTCAACGCTTCTTCTGCAGCACGTTTACTGCTGCCGTAAGGATTATCAAGCTCTGCCTGGCTGGAGGAAGTATAAAGAACAGGCACAGACCTGCCGCACGCCGCAACCGCCTCGCAAAGCGCGCGAGTCAGATCAGCGTTCCCCGTCTTGAACTCCTCCGGATCCTGCGGGCGATTGACCCCCGCCAAGTGAAACACAAAGTCCACTTCAGCCATCAAGGCAGGTAGTTGCGCGATATCATCTTCACGAGTAAAGCGCAGCACTTCAACGTCGCTACGCTCGCTCAAGTGCGCTATCAGGTTCTTGCCAACAAAACCGTTGGAACCGGTGATCAGCACTTTCATTCTGTCACTCCTCAGGCGTTGCGTATTCGCCACGCTGAATAGCGCGCATAAAGTCAAGCTTAAGCAACAGCTGCTTCATACCGTCCACATCCAATCTCACAGTATTGTGCGAGTTGTAATCTTCAGTGCGGGAAATCTTCTCTTCGCCTTGCTCTACGAATTTTGCGTAGTTCAAGTCACGCAAATCAGGCGGCACACGGAAGTACTCACCGCGGTCTTCGGCACAGGCCATCTCTTCACGACTGAGCAATGCCTCATACAACTTTTCACCATGACGCGTGCCGATCACTTGTATCGGATGTTCGGGCAAATTGAGCATCTGCGTCAACGCTTTGGCAAGAACTTCTACAGTAGCCGCCGGCGCCTTTTGTACAAACAAATCACCATTATTACCGTGTTCGAATGCATAAAGCACAAGATCCACAGCATCGGCAAGAGTCATCATGAAACGTGTCATGTTCGGGTCGGTCAGCGTTAAAGGCTTACCATCACGAATCTGTTGAATAAACAGCGGAATGACCGAACCACGCGACGCCATCACGTTGCCATAGCGAGTACCACAAATGACAGTTTTGTCATCATCAGCACCGCGCGACTTGGCAACCATCACCTTTTCCATCATCGCCTTGGAAATACCCATGGCATTGATCGGATAAACGGCCTTGTCAGTACTGAGACAAACAACACGTTTGACGCCATTCTGAATGGAAGCTTCAAGTACGTTCTCGGTTCCCATGACGTTGGTCTTGACCGCTTCCATCGGGTGAAACTCACAGGAAGGTACTTGCTTGAGCGCTGCAGCGTGGAAAATATAATCAACACCGCGAGTGGCGTTCAGAACGCTCTGATAATCACGGACATCACCGATATAGAACTTCAGCTTGGAGTTTGCGTAGTGCTTACGCATGTCATCCTGCTTCTTTTCATCACGACTGAATATACGAATCTCAGCTATATCAGTATCCAGGAAACGCTTAAGTACGGCGTTTCCGAAAGAACCAGTCCCGCCGGTGATCAACAGTTTCTTACCACTAAAAATAGTCAATTATGTTCCTCCATAAAATCTACGATTTTTCGTCCGACGGCAAAGCTAGACTTATTTTCCGAAACCCAAATCTTACCACAAGCCGCCTTATTCAACAAAAATTGTTGATCAGCTGCACAAAATGCCTTCAAAGCGGCGCTGATACCATCAGAGGAAGCATCCTCTATAACACTCAAAAATTCGTAGTACTCATCAGGGATCCCACCGAGTCGCGTAGTGAGAACAGGTACGCCACTAACCATATATTCAAGCAATTTAGAAGGGAATGAGTAGCGCGTGTAAAGCAACTCTGGACTCCTACTTAAAATCAAGCACGAAGCACTGGCCTGTATCCTCTCAACTTCCGAGACACTCAAGAAACCCAAGTACTTCACCGATGGATGCCGAGCAGAGGCTTCAGAAAGATACGACTCCAGCTCACCGCGCCCACACAACCACAACTCATAGTCAACACCGGCCTTTATAAAACCCTCAACCAGCTCAACTATTCCATAAGCTTTATTCAACCCGCCCGCATAAAAAATAAACTTCTTGTGCATTCCCTGCGACACATCACTGCTTACAGCCAGCGCAGCAGAACTGGAAATACCTTCAAGCACCAAGTACGCTTTATCGGACCACTTGGCGCTATCTTTCACCATGTACTGACTTGTAACAAAAACACCAGAGGACGCAGAAATAAGAAAATCAATAATACGAGCATCCAGCTTTTTCAAGAGCCGCATAAAAAAAGATCTGTTCATCCCCATATCCATATAAGAGGGCAGATCAGGTATATAAACAAAATAAGGAATACCGTGGAGTTTTCGTAGAATATAGGCAGCCAGCAGATTGGGCGTATGAGCCGCATAGACACATACAACATCCACCCCAACCCTTCGCAAGCGAAGCAGACCAAACAACGACCCCAACATGCGACTAACAACTTTAAATAGCGGTAAGTTTATCAGCGGAGTAACATTACACTCCTCCCCCTTCGCCCCCACATACGAATCACTTGGAAAGTACACCTTTTTGTTATTCGGATACGTTGACACAGCAATACTGGCAACCGTATTAACTACACCACCAGCAAATCGTAGCGCATCAAGAAATCGCCCCTCTAACTTATAAGCTGCCACTTGGGGAAATGCATCTCCCACCGAATATTTTTCAAAATAACGGTCACCCACATAAAAACCCAACAAAACAATTCTTTTACTCATTTTCGCCTTCTCAATAACCAATACGACGAACAACAAAACCTGAAGATTTTAAAAGTAAAAGCTTATCCTGACTGCCACGAAAATGAACACACCCCATACATAAGAACCACCATTTGACTCAATACCATCCAAACCAAAACCTGATAAAAAACAGACCATTGGAGCGAACGAGATAATATAATAATATGCCACACCGTCATACGGTGGCCTTCATGAACTCACTCCACCTCACCCCCCGCCAAAGAGAAAAAAGTGAGACCATCGAAAACCCAACCAACCAAAAAACCGTTTTCTCCCACCAGAGCAAGGGAATCGCAACGCTCTGCAGCCCTATATAGAAGACATAGCCGGCCAGGAAGGCCAAAGATGATATAAATGCCGGTAGCACAAAGCTACGATACAGATCAAGGCGCTTAAACATACTTGCAGTAACCAAAATAAAGTAGATCGCTTGAGCCAACAAAACACCAAGAGATACACCGTAAAGCCCCCAGTACCTGCCGCCCACCCAAGCAAAAAACACCGAAACCAGTGCAGAAATCAATGAAAGGTAAGCTAACAACTTCATCCGTCGATGCACTTCAAGGCGCTTTTGAAAATAAACGGACACACTATTCAAAAAAACACCAGCGAACGCGAAAAGGATGGCCACTTTAGATGCTTCAATGGCCTTCCCCGTGATCCTTTCAAAAAAATCAAACCCCACAAAATACAGCGCACACCAAAGAAGCGAGAACGCAACAATCAAAAAGCTCGAAGAGCTTTCAATTATTTTTACAGCAAAAACCCCTTCTCTAAATCTTTTAATTACGAATGGATGAACCATCATTAACAAAGGCATACTCAATAGCCCCGCCCCCCCCACAAACAAATCCTTCAGTGAGAGGTACGAATCACCATGCTCAATACTATAGTAGCCTATTGCAAATCGATCAGAACCAGCCACCACCAACATACCGAGAATCCATGGCGACAAGGCTGCGCCGTACTGATAAATCAATCTCAAATTATCTTTAAATACGCCAACATCCAAAAAAGGATTAGAAACACCAAACTTCTTCAGCATTACAAACAGCAAAAAGAATGCCGCAATAAAATAACCCACAGACAGAGCCAGAAGCGCGTATCTGAAATCAACATCAACAAACCGAAAAAAAGCCATGACCAACAAAATCTGCGCGAGCGCCTGCAGCACCRCCGCCACTAGTTGTTGCTTGACCAAAAAGTCTGCCTGACACGCGGACGAAAGAAAGAAAAATAGAATCTGACTGAAGCACAACAACCAAACACATATAAACACATAGCTTTCGAGCACAAAAAAAACAGATACCACCGCAGCCAGAAGCGAAGCAACAGGCGCAATAAGTAAAATCACCGACACGCAATTAGAAATAAATAATTTTTTGTCCTCAACCCCCGAATAATAGTAAATAAATGAATTACCAACCCATCCAGCACACAATTGCGCAGCAATTAACGAGCAAAACAAACTAACCGAATAACTTACATACTGCCCATCAGGGAAGGACTTATACAGAAAAAAAATCAGGAAGATGCCTGAAAAAGCGGGCACCATTTTTACCGGTACATAAAGCAGAAGCTTTCGAAGAAAAACATTCATATTCATCTAGTATCGTTCAACTCATCTTCCGCACAATACGCACAACGCACCTAAAACACATCAAACAAGGCACACCACTAAACAACAGCACATAAATCGGGCAATCCCATCGAACATACTGCAAGACCAGATCATCAAGCCCCCCAAAACTCAAACACAGCATCAGGAATACTCATATAACCATCCGGTGTAAGCAATACTGGAATTCCCCTCCCACAACCCAAGCGCTTATTGGCGTTTGAATGGACACAGCATTACCATCAATAGAAAAAAACTATCATACAAGACTGAACAGAATGATTTAACATTCCATTAGCCGACATATAGCACTGTATTGCAACAAAAAATATCGCTGCGAGGATCGCATGTTTGCGATTTGTAGGCAAGGCGCAGCGCGCCCGAACCAGGAATGGTATCGCGCAAGTGAAAATGACATCGAAACAGAATGAACCGCATCGACCGCGGCAAGCTGCAGGAATCTCAATACCAGAGGAAGGAGAGTAGAGCGCCAATTTTTCAATGCATAGCAGCATCGAACTAGATGTACCCCCCCATGGAAATAGCCATCCATCATGAGTACACTGCCCCCCCCCGACCCGACTACCAAGCAATTACCATCCAGGCGCTTTTAGACGCCGAGAGCATTGGAGTCAGGCCAAGCGCTTGCGACGAACTCGCATGACGCGGCCATATAACCAAGCAATACAGGGACCGATCAACATCCCAACCAATAATGCCATCACCACAACAACAGAAATAGGCAATTGCGGGCCAGCCCAACCAAAGAAAAACAAAGAAACAGTCTGCTGATTCTCAAGAACAAATCCCAGGATCGCCAAGATAAGCAGAAGAACAAAAACCACGACGATAACGCGCCCGAGATTACGCATGAAGCCCCCCTTGAATCAACACTGTCAAACCCCATGCTCCTCGTCTTCGTTCACCCGATCTCGCAGCTCCTTACCCGGCTTGAAATGCGGCACAAACTTACCATCAAGACTAACCGACTGACCGGTCTTGGGATTACGACCGACGCGCGGCGCACGATAGTGCAAAGAGAAGCTGCCAAATCCACGGATTTCGATTCGATCACCAGTCGCCAGGCACTGGGACATTTGCTCAAGCATGGTCTTGATAGCCAACTCCACATCTTTGGATGAGAGCAGCCCTTGATGGGTGACAATTCGTTCGATCAACTCCGACTTCGTCATATTTTTCCCTTCTTTTTCAAGCAGCTAGATCATCGCTTCAAAGGTTTTAGCATGCTCGAAGGGTTTTGAACAGCCTATATATTGACTTATCTGTATTCCCTGACAGAGACCGCAAAGCTCGCCTCCCGGAGCCGGCACCCCACCCTTCCACACCACAGAGGCAAACCGAACCATCACCTGCAAACCACCAACATGACGCGAGTGAGGTATCCGGCCGGGTTCCACCCGAATAGATAATCCTCCCCCTCTTCTTTAGCATCACTGGACCTGCCAATAACCTTGTACCCCTCCACCCCACATTCTCTTGCAGCGCGCTTGTAACACCTATCCCAACCTGATCCGAGCCCCGAACAATCGATCTCGATACCACTCACACCACGCACCACGTGAGTCTTGGCATTTGTCGTACACCCCACCAAGACCAGGACTGCCAACGCAACAATGAGCTTGTTCATTACCTTCCTTATGCCGGGCATCACACCCAACCAATGCTCGGTTCAAGCTAAAGCCTAGCTCCAAATAGGCAATTGACACACCCGAACAACAGACCACCTTATCCCCGCATTGTTTCCCTCAGCCCCCCGACAACCTCAAATTTCAGGCACAAAAAAGGGCGACCGAAGTCGCCCTTTTTCTATGGTCTGACAGAACTTAGTTCTGTTTTTCCATTTGTGCACGCAGCAGAGCACCAAGAGTGGTGTCAACTGGAGCATCCGAAGCAGCTGGCTTGTCGCGCAGGCTCTGGATAGCTTCCTTCTCGTCTTCAACGTCTTTCGACTTGATCGAGAGCTGGATTACACGGCTCTTGCGGTCAACGCTGATGATCTTGGCTTCAACTTCTTCGCCTTCTTTCAGAACGTTGCGCGCATCTTCGATGCGGTCACGGCTGATTTCGGAGGCTTTCAGAGTAGCTTCGATATCGGTAGCCAACGTGATGATGGCGCCTTTAGCGTCAACTTCTTTCACGATGCCTTTAACGATTGCGCCTTTGTCGTTCTCTTGAACGTACTCGGAGAACGGATCGCTTTCCAGTTGCTTGATACCCAGGGAGATACGCTCGCGCTCTGGGTCAACCGACAGGATAACGGTGTCCAGCTCGTCGCCCTTCTTGAAGCGACGTACGGCTTCTTCGCCCACTTCGTTCCAAGAGATGTCGGACAGGTGAACCAGACCGTCGATGCCACCGTCCAGACCAATGAAGATACCGAAATCGGTGATCGACTTGATGGTGCCGGAGATTTTATCGCCCTTGTTGAACTGGCCAGAGAAATCTTCCCATGGGTTAGATTTGCACTGCTTGATGCCCAGGGAGATACGACGACGCTCTTCGTCGATGTCCAGAACCATAACTTCCACTTCGTCGCCGACTTGTACGACTTTCGAAGGGTGGATGTTCTTGTTGGTCCAGTCCATTTCGGAAACGTGTACCAGACCTTCAACGCCCTCTTCCAGCTCAGCGAAGCAGCCGTAGTCGGTCAGGTTGGTTACACGTGCGGTAACGCGAGTGCTTTCTGGGTAACGGGCTTTGATAGCAACCCATGGATCTTCGCCCAGTTGCTTCAGGCCCAGGGAAACACGATTGCGCTCGCGATCGTACTTCAGAACCTTGACATCGATCTCGTCGCCAACGTTGACGATTTCGGAAGGATGCTTGATACGCTTCCAAGCCATGTCGGTAATGTGCAGCAGGCCATCGACGCCACCCAGATCGACGAATGCGCCGTAATCGGTGAGGTTTTTGACGATACCTTTGACTTGTTGACCTTCCTGCAGGGATTCCAGCAGAGCTTCACGCTCAGCGGAGTTCTCGGCTTCGAGGACGCTACGACGGGAAACGACAACGTTGTTGCGTTTCTGGTCGAGTTTGATGACCTTGAATTCCAGCTCTTTGCCTTCCAGGTGCGTGGTGTCGCGCACTGGACGGACGTCAACCAGAGAACCAGGCAGGAACGCACGGATGCCGTTAACGTCGACAGTGAAGCCGCCTTTAACCTTACCGTTGATAACGCCCTTGACCACTTCTTCGGCTGCGAAGGCTGCTTCCAGAACGATCCAGCATTCAGCGCGCTTGGCTTTTTCACGGGACAGCTTGGTTTCACCAAAGCCGTCTTCAACCGAATCCAGCGCAACGTGAACTTCGTCACCGACGTTGATATTCAGTTCGCCAGCGTCGTTGTAGAACTGCTCAAGCGGGATGAGTGCTTCAGACTTCAGGCCAGCGTGAACGGTTACCCAGCGAGCTTGGTAATCGATATCAACGATAACACCGGTGATGATGGAGCCTGCCTGAAGGTTCAGGGTTTTTAGGCTTTCTTCAAAGAGTTCCGCAAAGCTTTCGCTCATTTTAATTCCTGTTGATAAGGGCGAAGAATACGCCCATCTGCCACATCCCAGACAATGTGGGTTACGTTTATATAAAAGAAACGCCGCAGGACTATGACTGGTCCCCTGCGGTGCTTCTTGGTCACCCGGCGATATCGCGAATGGCGATCTCGCTCATGATGCGTTCCAGCACCTGCTCGATGGACAACTCCGTGGAATCCAGCTGTATGGCGTCGACCGCCGGCTTGAGCGGGGCTACCGCTCGCTGGGTGTCGCGCTCATCGCGCACACGGATCTCATCTAGCAGACTCGACAGACTAACACCCTCGACTTTGCCCTTCAACTGCAAATAACGACGGCGCGCCCGTTCCTCGGCGCTGGCGGTCAGAAAAATCTTCAGCGGCGCGTCGGGAAATACAGCGGTACCCATGTCGCGGCCATCGGCCACCAACCCCGGCGCCTCCTGAAATGCCCGCTGGCGCTGCAGCAAGGCGTCACGCACCGCAGGCAGTGCCGCCACTTGCGAGGCCCAGGCACCGACCTGCTCGTTGCGCAAATCGTCAGTGACATCATCACCTTCAAGGATGATGCGCTGTGGATGACCTTCGGTCGCCCCGACGAACTGCACATCAAGATGAGCGGCCAGCAGCTTCAGCGACTCTTCATTGGTCAGGTCGACACCATGATTGCGCGCAGCGAATGCCAGCAAACGGTACAACGCACCGGAATCCAGCAAGCACCACCCCAGGCGCTTGGCAAGGATTCCGGCGATGGTGCCCTTGCCCGAGCCGCTTGGCCCATCAATGGTGATTACCGGAGCATGGTTGGTCACGACTGAGCCTCTTGAGCCACACGAATACCGACTTGCGCACACAACGCGAGGAAGTTCGGGAAGGAGGTCGCGACGTTGGCGCAGTCATGGATACGAATCGGCGCATTGGCGCGCAACGACGCAACGCTGAACGCCATGGCAATCCGGTGATCGCCGTGACCATGCACTTCGCCGCCGCCAATCTGGCTACCGTCGATGATGATGCCGTCCGGGGTTGGCTCGCATTTGACGCCCAGCGCCAGCAAACCATCCGCCATCACCTGGATACGATCCGACTCCTTGACCCGCAACTCTTCCGCACCACGCAGAATGGTCCGACCTTCGGCACAGGCTGCAGCCACGAACAGTACCGGGAACTCGTCGATGGCCAGCGGAACCAGCGCTTCCGGGATTTCGATACCCTTAAGCTTAGCCGCCCGCACGCGCAAATCAGCCACTGGCTCGCCACCGACTTCACGCTGGTTTTCCAGGGTGATATCGGCGCCCATCAGACGCAGGATGTCGATCACGCCGGTACGGGTCGGGTTGATACCCACATGCTCCAGCACCAGCTCCGAACCTTCGGCAATCGACGCTGCCACCAGGAAGAATGCCGACGAGGAGATATCGCCCGGCACTTCAATGTGCGTCGCGGTCAACTTGTGGCCGGATTCGACCGAAGCGGTGGCGCCGTTGACAGTAACCGGGTAGCCGAAGCCACGCAGCATGCGCTCGGTGTGGTCGCGGGTTGGTGCCGGCTCGGTCACCGTGGTTTTGCCTTCGGCGTACAGCCCCGCCAACAGCAGGCAGGATTTAACCTGGGCGCTGGCCATCGGCATGGTGTAAGTCAGGCCTTTAAGCTTGTTGCCACCACGAATGGTCATTGGTGGACGACCTTCTGCCGCCGTCTCGATCACCGCGCCCATCTCGCGCAGCGGGTTGGCCACACGATTCATCGGACGCTTGGACAGCGACGCATCGCCCGTCAAGGTGCTGTCGAAGTCCTGCGCGGCCAGCAAGCCGGACAACAGACGCATCGACGTACCCGAGTTACCCAGATAGATCGGGCCGGGAGCCGGTTTCAAGCCATGCAGGCCGACACCATGAATGGTCACGCGACCATGGTGCGGACCTTCGATCACGACACCCATGTCACGGAAGGCCTGCAAGGTCGCCAGGGCGTCTTCACCCTCAAGGAAACCTTCGACTTCGGTAACGCCTTCAGCGAGGGAGCCGAGCATGATCGAACGGTGGGAAATCGATTTGTCGCCTGGTACACGAATCCGCCCACTCAGGCGGCCACCAGGATTTGCCAGGAAAATCAGATCGTTGGAGTTCATAGCGTCCACATAGGCCCGGCGGGCCAGGATTTTACTGAAATGCTCGCGGGCAACCCGGGCGCGCGTAAAGACGCCCAACAGTTGGTGCCCGTCCCCTGCATCGACCGCGTCGCGCAAGGCGTCGAGATCGCTGCGAAATGTATCGAGTGTGCGCAGGACAGCTTCGCGATTGGCGAGGAAGATGTCGTGCCACATGACCGGGTCACTGCCGGCGATTCTCGTGAAATCGCGGAAACCGCCCGCAGCGTAACGGAAGATGTCCAGATTTTCACTGCGCTTGGCCAACGAATCGACCAAACCGAATGCCAGCAGGTGCGGCAAATGGCTGGTCGCCGCCAACACTTCGTCGTGACGCTCGACCTGCATGTGCTCGACATCGGCACCCAATTCGCGCCAGAGCCGGTCGACAACTGCCAGGGCAGCCGGATCGGTTTGCTCGAGCGGCGTCAGAATCACTTTATGCCGACAGAACAGCTGGGCATTGGAAGCCTCGACCCCGCTCTGCTCGGAACCTGCGATCGGATGCCCCGGAACGAAGCGCGCCGGCATACCACCAAAGGCTTCGGTCGCTGCACGCACCACATTGCCTTTGGCACTGCCGACATCGGTCAGGACCGCCGCCCCCAGGTCCATGCCAGCTAACAGCGCCAGCAGTTTTTCCATTGCGAGAATCGGCACCGCCAACTGAATCACGTCCGCACCGCGGCACGCGACAGCGAGGTCGTCTTCGCAACGATCCACTACCCCCAGCTCAACGGCCAGTTTTCGCGATTGCGGATCGAGATCAACGCCAACCACTTCGCGGCACAACCCGCTTTCACGCAGACCCTTGGCGAACGAACCTCCGATCAGCCCGAGCCCGATCACCACCAGGCGACCGATCATAGGCACAGCAGGTTGCACGGCGATGACATCAACCACGGGCCAGAACCTTGGCCAGCGCCTCAAGGAAGCGACTGTTTTCAGCCGGCAGACCGATGGTGATGCGCAAGTGGTTCGGCATGCCGTAATTGGCCACCGGACGCACGATCACACCTTCATGCAGCAAGCCCTGGAAAACCGGTGCGGCGACGCGCCCCAGATCCACACAGATGAAGTTGCCCTTGGAAGGAATCCAGCTCAGCCCCAACTCACGGAAGCCCGCTTCGAGCTGCTGCATGCCGGACTCGTTCAGACGACGGCTTTCAGCCAGATATTCATCGTCCTGCAACGCTGCGCAGGCCGCTGCCAGGGCCAGGCTGTTGACGTTGAATGGCTGACGCACACGGTTCAACACATCGGCGACCACCGCGGTCGACAAGCCATAGCCCACACGCAACGCGGCCAGACCGTAGGCCTTGGAGAAGGTCCGGGAAACCAGCAGGTTCGGGTACGCCGCGAGGAAATCCAGACCATCCGGCAGATCGCTGCCTTCGGCGTACTCGATGTACGCCTCATCCAGCACGACCAGCACGCGCTCCGGCACGTCCTGCAGAAACTCGTCCAGCGCCTCGGCGTCGAACCAGGTTCCGGTCGGGTTGTTCGGGTTGGCGATGAACACCACGCGGGTGTTGCTGTCGATGGCTTCGAGCATGGCCGACAGGTCATGCCCCCAGTCTTTGGCCGGAATCACTCGCGCTTCGGCACCCACCGCCTGAGTGACGATCGGGTAGACCGCGAACGCATGCTCACTGAACACTGCGTTGAGACCCGGCGCCAGATAGGCACGCGCGACCAGTTCGAGAATGTCGTTGGAGCCGTTGCCCAACGTCACTTGATCGAGCTCGACCCGGCACTGCTCAGCCAGCAGGGTTTTCAGCGCAAAACCGTTGCCGTCCGGATAGCGGGTCAGATCGGCCAGCTCTTCGCGAATCGCCGCCAATGCCTTGGGACTGGCACCCAGCGGGTTTTCGTTGCTCGCCAGTTTGACGATTTTTGCCGGATCGATGTCCAGCTCGCGAGCCAGTTCGTCCACGGGTTTTCCCGGAACGTAAGGCGAAAGTTGTTGCACGCCCGGCTGTGCCAGAGCGAGGAAGTCGCCACTCATTATCAACGCCTTTAGAGAACTGCTTTCGGGTAGGAACCCAACACTTTAAGTGCTACCGCTTCCTGACTGATTTTCTCCAGCACAGCTTTTATCAGCGGGTCGCGGTGGTGGCCAACGAAGTCGATGAAGAACACGTAGGTCCACTTGCCGCTGCGCGATGGACGGGTTTCGATCCGAGTCAGGTCGATACCATTGTCATGGAACGGCACCAGCAACTCGTGAAGCGCACCAGGCTTGTTGCTCATCGAGACGATGATCGAGGTCTTGTCGTCGCCGGTCGGTGGCACTTCCTGGCTGCCGATCATCAGGAATCGCGTGGAGTTATCCGGACGATCCTCGATTTTTTCGGCCAGACGGGTCAACCCGTACAAACCTGCCGCCATGTCGCCGGCAATCGCCGCCGAGTTCCACTCACCCTTGACCCGCTTGGCCGCTTCGGCGTTGCTCGATACCGCCACGCGCTCGACGTTCGGGTAATGAGCGTCCAGCCATTTACGGCACTGCGCCAAGGACTGGGCATGGGAATAAATGCGGCTGATGCTGTCGGTCTTGGTGTTTTCACCCACCAGCAAGTGGTGGTGAATGCGCAGCTCGACTTCGCCACAGATAACCATGTCGTGTTCAAGGAAGCTGTCGAGGGTGTGGTTAACTGCGCCCTCGGTGGAGTTTTCCACAGGCACCACGCCAAAGTTCACCGCACCGGCAGCCACTTCACGGAACACTTCGTCGATCGCCGCCATGGGCTTGCTGATCACCGCGTGACCAAAGTGCTTCATGGCCGCCGCTTGAGTGAAGGTACCCTCAGGGCCGAGGTAGGCCACTTTCAGCGGCTGCTCGAGCGCCAGGCACGAGGACATGATTTCACGGAACAACCGCGCCATCTCTTCGTTGCCCAGCGGCCCCTGGTTACGCTCCATTACGCGCTTGAGCACCTGAGCCTCACGCTCAGGACGATAGAACACCGGCACTTCGCCTTCGGCCAGCGTAGCCATCTTTACTCGCGCGACTTCCTGGGCGCAGCGTGCACGCTCACTGATCAGCTCGAGGATTTTTTCGTCCAGAGCATCAATGCGCAGGCGCAGTGCCTTGAGTTCTTGCTCAGACATTAACCGTGTTCCTTCTCGAACTCTGCCATGTACGCCACCAGCGCATTGACTGCGTTGATGTCGACGGCGTTGTAGATAGAGGCACGCATGCCGCCTACCGAACGGTGACCCTTGAGGTTCAGCAGACCGCGCGCTTCGGCACCGACCAGGAACGGCTTGTCGAGGCGATCGTCAGCCAGACGGAACGGCACGTTCATCCACGAGCGGTCAGTCTTGTTGATCGGGTTGCTGTACAAGCCGCTAGCATCGATGAAGTTGTACAGCGTGCGCTGCTTGACTTCATTGAGCTTGCCAATGGCCTCAACACCACCCTGCTCTTTCAGCCACTCGAACACAAGACCGGACAAGTACCAGGCCAGGGTCGGCGGAGTGTTGTACATCGAGCCGTTGTCGGCTGCGACTTTGTAGTCAAGCATGGTCGGGCAGAACGAACGGGCACGACCCAGCAGGTCTTCACGCACGATATTGACGACGATGCCGCTCGGGCCGATGTTTTTCTGGGCGCCGGCGTAGATCATGCCGAAACGCGAGATATCCACAGGGCGCGAGAGAATGTCCGAAGACATGTCGGCGACCAGCGGAACATCACCGGTTTCCGGTATCCACTGGAACTCCAGACCACCGATGGTTTCGTTCGGCGCGTAGTGCACGTAGGCCGCGTCTTGTGACAGCTTCCATTCGTTCTGGCCGGGAATGGCGAAATAGTCGTAAGGCTTGGCGGTCGCGGCGACGTTGACGTGGCCGTAGCGCTGCGCTTCTTCAATGGCTTTCTGCGACCAGATACCGGTGTCGATATAGTCGGCCTTGCCGTTTTCCGGCAACAGGTTCAGAGGAATCTGAGCAAATTGCTGGCTGGCGCCACCTTGCAGAAACAGTACTTTATAGTTCGAGGGGATATTCAGCAGATCACGCAGATCCTGCTCGGCCTTGGTCGCAATGGACACGAACTCATCGCTGCGATGGCTCATTTCCATGACCGAGAGACCCTTGCCATGCCAGTCGAGCAACTCCGACTGGGCACGCAACAGGACAGCTTCAGGCAGCGCAGCAGGACCTGCGCAGAAGTTATAGGCTCGTTTGCTCACATCCACTCTCGCTATGCATTCACGGTAGCGGACAGAGCAAACACTCTGCCCTGCTACGATTTGGTTAGTCTTGCGACTCTTCTTCGTCAGCTGCTTCAGCCTGCTGGCTTTCGACAGTATCGTCCGGCTCGGTGCCGGCATCGAGCACGACGCCTTCGAGTTCCGCGCCCTCTTCACCTTCCAGCTCTTCGCCTTCGACTTCCGATGGCTCCTGAACCCGCTCCAGACCGACCAGTGTTTCATCGTTGGCCAGCTTGATCAGGGTCACGCCCTGGGTGTTACGACCCAGACTGGATACTTCGTCAACACGAGTACGCACCAGGGTGCCCTGGTCGGAAATCAGCATGATTTCCTCGCCGTCGAGCACCTGGACTGCACCGACCAGACGGCCGTTACGCTCGTTGCTGACCATGGCGATAACGCCCTGACCGCCACGCTTGTACTCAGGGAACTCGGTGATGGCGGTACGCTTGCCGAAACCACGCGCCGAAGCGGTGAGGATCTGGCTGCCTTCTTCCGGGATCAGCATGGAAATCAGCTTCTGACCTTCCGGCAGACGCATGCCGCGGACACCGCGAGCGGTACGGCCCATGGCGCGAACGTCGGACTCTTTGAAGCGGGTAACCTTGCCGCCATCGGAGAACAGCATGACTTCRCGMTCGCCATCGGTGATGGCAGCACTGATCAGCACGTCGCCTTCGTCCAGTTCCAGCGCGATCAAGCCAACACTGCGCTGACGGCTGAAGGATTCCAGCGGGGTCTTCTTCACGGTGCCGTTGGCGGTAGCCATGAAGATGTAGTGACCTTCGGTGTATTCCTCGACCGGCAGCATGGTGGTGATGTATTCACCATCGTCCAGCGGCAGCAGGTTGACCAGCGGACGACCACGGGCAGCGCGGGATGCCTCAGGAATTTCGTAGGTTTTCAGCCAGTACACCTTGCCCTTGCTGGAGAACAGCAGCAGCGTGGTGTGGCTGTTGGCGACCAGCAGGTGAGCGATGTAGTCCTCATCCTTGACGCCGGTAGCCGATTTGCCTTTACCGCCACGACGCTGGGCCTGGTACGCAGCCAATGGCTGGGTCTTGGCGTAGCCACCGTGGGAAATGGTCACGACGCGCTCTTCTTCCGGGATCATGTCGCCCAGGGTCAGGTCCAGACGCGCATCGAGAATTTCGGTGCGACGCACATCGCCGTACTCGGCACGAATCACCTCCAGCTCTTCGCGGATCACTTCCATCAGGCGCGTGGCGCTGTTGAGGATGCGGATCAGCTCGCCGATCTGGTTGAGGATCTCTTGATACTCAGCCAGCAGTTTTTCGTGTTCCAGGCCGGTCAGACGGTGCAGACGCAGCTCCAGAATGGCTTGCGCCTGTTCCGGCGACAGGAAGTACTTGCCTTCGCGCAGACCGTATTGCGGGTCCAGGGTCTCCGGACGGCAAGAGTCAGCACCGGCGCGCTCAACCATTGCAACCACCGCGGAGGATTCCCACGGTGTGCTGATCAGCGCTTCCTTGGCTTCCGAAGGCGTTGGCGAAGCCTTGATCAGGGCGATGACCGGGTCGATGTTCGACAGCGCAACTGCCTGACCTTCGAGGATATGACCACGCTCGCGGGCTTTACGCAGTTCGAACACGGTACGGCGGGTCACCACTTCGCGGCGGTGACGCACGAAGGCTTCCAGCAGGTCCTTGAGGTTCAGGATCCGCGGACGGCCGTCGATCAGCGCGACGATGTTGATACCGAATACCGCTTGCAGCTGGGTCTGGGCGTAGAGGTTGTTGAGGATGACCTCAGGCACTTCACCGCGACGCAGCTCGATCACCACGCGCATACCGTCTTTGTCGGACTCGTCGCGCAGTTCGGTGATGCCTTCCAGCTTCTTCTCTTTGACCAGCTCGGCGATCTTCTCGATCAGACGCGCCTTGTTCAACTGGTAAGGCAGCTCGGTGATGACGATCTGCTGACGGCCACCGACCTTGTCGATGTCTTCGATGATCGAGCGGGCACGCATGTAAATGCGGCCGCGACCGGTGCGGTAGGCTTCGATGATACCGGCGCGACCGTTGATGATCGCGGCGGTCGGGAAGTCCGGACCAGGGATGTATTGCATCAGCTCATCGACAGTCAACTCGGGGTTGTCGATGAGTGCCAGGCAACCGTCGATGACTTCACCGAGGTTGTGCGGCGGAATGTTGGTCGCCATGCCCACGGCGATACCGCTGGAACCGTTGACCAGCAGGTTGGGAATGCGGGTCGGCATGACCGCCGGGATCATTTCGGTGCCGTCGTAGTTCGGCACCCAGTCCACGGTTTCTTTATGCAGGTCAGCCAGCAGCTCGTGTGCCAGCTTGGTCATGCGCACTTCGGTGTATCGCATCGCAGCGGCGTTGTCGCCGTCGACCGAACCGAAGTTGCCCTGACCGTCTACCAGCAGGTAACGCAGCGAGAATGGCTGTGCCATACGAACGATGGTGTCGTACACCGCAGTATCACCGTGCGGGTGATACTTACCGATCACGTCACCGACAACACGGGCAGATTTCTTGTACGGCTTGTTGAAGTCGTTACCCAGCTCGCTCATCGCGAACAGCACACGCCGATGCACGGGCTTCAAGCCATCGCGCGCATCAGGCAGTGCCCGACCGACAATTACGCTCATCGCGTAGTCGAGGTAGGACTGTTTCAGCTCGTCTTCGATATTGACCGGGAGGATTTCTTTGGCCAGTTCGCCCATGAGAAGCCTGATTCCTTTTTCTGGTGAAACTTCGTCACATCCATATGGGACGAACGAAGCTCGTCGCTGCAGGCTGAGTGCCAGCACCGACTTACGACAAATCAACGAGTTATGCCATGGATCTGCGCAGTAAAGGCAGCCACATCGGGCTACCTTGGAAACCGCCGGATGTTATCACAAGAGCCGCCACGCACCTATCCCCCTGATGCGCATGGAGCATAGTTAGTTGACCGGTGACAGGCGTAAAGGCGACGAGAGAGGCTCTGAGGCAAATCACAGGTCCGTCTCAGGCTGATTTGTTGGCCTTGAGGGCCCCATCGCGAGCAGGCTCGCTCCCACAATTGACCGAGTTCTTCAGTTAGATAGGGCCAGTGTGGGAGCGGGCTTGCTCGCGAAAGCGATTTATCAGACGCCCGAGATCGTCAATGCAACCGCTTGCGGCACATGAGTTGTGCCATCTTCGCGGCGTCCGGGCGCTCGACGATGCCTTTTTCGGTGACGATGGCGTCAATCAGGTCAGCCGGCGTGACATCGAACACCGGGTTAAAGGCATCGACATCAGCCCCCACCCGCTTGCCGCCCACTTCCAGCAATTCGCTGCCATCACGCTCTTCGATCGGGATGTCGTCACCACTGGCCAGGTTCATGTCGATGGTCGAGCTCGGTGCCACCACCATGAAACGCACGCCGTGGTGCATGGCGCTGACCGCCAACTGGTACGTGCCGATCTTGTTCGCCACGTCACCGTTGGCAGTAATTCGGTCAGCACCGACGATCACCCAGGTCACACCCTTGGTTTTCATGATGTGTGCAGCGGCCGAGTCGGCGTTCAGGGTGACCGGAATGCCTTCGTTGGCCAGTTCCCAGGCAGTCAAGCGCGAGCCTTGTAGCCAAGGCCGGGTTTCGTCGGCGTAAACCCGCTCGATCATGCCCTCCAGGAACGCGCCACGAATCACCCCGAGCGCAGTGCCGAAGCCGCCAGTCGCCAACGCCCCCGTATTACAGTGAGTCAAGACAGCCTGGGCATTGCCCTGATGCTTGCGGATCAGGTCGACACCCAATTGCGCCATGGTCAGGTTGGCTTCGCGATCACTTTCATGGATTGCCAAGGCCTCTGCCTCAAGCACTTCCAATGGATTGGAGTGATCCTTGAGCCGCTCCAGGCGCTCGCGCATGCGACCCAGCGCCCAGAACAGGTTGACGGCGGTCGGCCGTGAATCCGCAAGCAGGGCAAAGTCTTCTTCCAGCGCCGCCTGCCAGTCGCCGCCCGCAGCAAACCGCGCGCGCGCCGCCAGCACCACGCCGTAGGCGGCGCTGATACCGATTGCCGGAGCACCACGCACCACCATCGAGCGAATAGCCTCAGCCACACCCGCTGCGCTGGTATAGGCAATCCAGGTTTCCTCGAATGGCAGAATGCGCTGATCCAGCAGGTACAGGGCGCCGTCCCGCCAATCGATGGCCTTCACCTTCTCCGCAGCCAACAGTCGATCGCGCATCCCTCACCCCGCACTCATGAACAAAAGCCGCCGATTATAGCGATCCCCCCGCGAAGACGCTCGGGTATACTTCGCCATCCTTTATAAAAGCACTGGACCGAACCCTCGATGCCGAATCCTGCCGCTGCGCTCGACTTACTCTTGCTGCCGACCTGGTTAGTACCTGTCGAACCCGCTGGCGTAGTCCTCAAGGAGCACGGCCTGGGCATCCGCGACGGGCGTATTGCCTTCATCGGCCCGCGCAGCGTAGCCTTGAAGCTCAAGGCCAGCGAGGTCCGCGAGCTGCCGGGCATGCTGCTCAGCCCGGGCCTGATCAACGCCCACGGACATGCGGCGATGACACTGTTCCGCGGCCTGGCCGATGATTTGCCGCTGATGACCTGGCTTGAGCAGCACATCTGGCCAGCCGAGGCCAAATGGGTCGACGAGGCCTTCGTCCGCGACGGCACCGACCTGGCCATTGCCGAGCAGATCAAAGGTGGCATCACCTGCTTCTCGGACATGTATTTTTTCCCGAAAGTTGCCAGCGAACGCGTGCACAACAGTGGTATTCGCGCGCAAATTGCCATCCCGATCCTTGATTTCCCGATTCCCGGCGCCAGCGATGCAGATGAAGCTATCCGTCAGGGCGTCGAACTGTTCGGCGACCTCAAGCATCATCCGCGCATCAAAATCACCTTCGGCCCTCATGCACCCTACACCGTCGGTGACGAAAACCTCGAAAAAATCCGGGTAATCGCCGAGGAGCTGGACGCAGCGATTCACATGCACGTCCACGAAACAGCCTTCGAAGTCCAGTATTCGGTCGAACAGCGTGGCGAGCGGCCATTGGCCCGCCTCGGTCGCCTGGGTCTGCTCGGACCGCGCTTCCAGGCCGTTCACATGACGCAAATCAGCGAAGAAGACCTCGCCTTACTGGTAGAAAGCAACACCAGCGTGATTCATTGCCCTGAATCGAACCTGAAACTGGCCAGCGGCTTTTGCCCGGTGGAGCGCTTGTGGCAGGCTGGAGTCAATGTGGCGGTCGGCACCGATGGCGCGGCCAGCAACAATGACCTCGACCTGCTGGGCGAAACCCGTACCGCCGCCCTGCTGGCCAAAGCCGTTGCCGGCTCTGCCTCGGCCCTGGACGCTCATCGCGCCTTGCGCATGGCGACCCTCAACGGGGCTCGTGCGCTGGGGCTGGAAGCCGAAGTGGGCTCGCTGGAAGTCGGCAAGGCCGCGGACATGGTGGCCTTCGATCTGTCTGGCCTGGCCCAGCAACCGGTTTATGACCCGGTTTCGCAGCTTATCTATGCCACCGGCCGGGACTGTGTGAAACACCTTTGGGTCGCCGGCAAGCAATTGCTCGACGATCGGCGCCTGACGCGTCTCGATGAACAACAGCTATGCGCCACGGCCAACGCCTGGGGCCGGCGCATCAGCGGACACACCGAATAGAACGCCCCCCTTGAGCCGAACCTCAAGGTTGACAGCAGAATTTTTTAGATTTAGAGGATTACCCATGAGCAACGTCGATCACGCTGAAATCGCCAAATTCGAAGCCCTGGCTCATCGCTGGTGGGACCGCGAAAGCGAGTTCAAACCGCTGCACGACATCAACCCGCTACGGGTCAACTGGATTGACGAGCGCGTCAAACTGGCCGGCAAGAAGGTCCTGGACGTCGGTTGCGGCGGCGGCATCCTCAGCGAATCCATGGCACAACGCGGCGCCACCGTGATGGGCATCGACATGGGTGAAGCGCCGCTGGCGGTCGCGCAACTGCATCAACTGGAATCCGGCGTCAGCGTCGAGTACCGGCAGATCACCGCCGAAGCCCTGGCAGAAGAAATGCCCGAGCAATTCGACGTGGTCACCTGCCTGGAAATGCTCGAGCACGTGCCCGATCCATCGTCGGTCATTCGTGCCTGTTTCCGTATGGTAAAACCGGGTGGCCAGGTGTTCTTCTCGACCATCAACCGCAATCCGAAGGCTTACCTGTTCGCTATCGTCGGCGCCGAATACATCATGAAGCTGCTGCCGCGCGGCACGCATGATTTCAAGAAATTCATCCGCCCTTCCGAACTCGGTGCCTGGAGTCGCCAGGCCGGCCTGAGCGTCAAGGACATCATCGGTCTGACGTACAACCCGCTGACCAAGCACTACAAGCTGGCCGCCGACGTTGACGTCAACTACATGATCCAGACGCTGCGCGAGGAATAAGCCGATGGCAATCAGAGCAGTTCTTTTTGACATGGACGGCACTCTGCTCGACACCGCGCCGGACTTCATTGCCATCTGCCAAAGCATGCTGGCAGACCGCGGGCTGGCGCCGATCCCGGACAAACACATCCGCGACGAGATCTCCGGCGGGGCGAAAGCCATGGTGGCGGTAACTTTCTCGATGGACCCGGAATCACCGGGTTTCGAGGCATTGCGACTGGAGTTCCTGGAGCGTTATCTCAAGGGGTGCGCGGTTCACAGCAAACTCTTCGATGGCATGGCAGAACTGCTGGCCGACATCGAAAGATCCAATCTGATCTGGGGTGTGGTGACCAACAAACCGCTGCGCTTCGCTGAGCCGATCATGCAACAACTGGGACTGGCCGAACGCTCGGCGCTGCTGATTTGTCCAGACCATGTGACCAACAGCAAGCCTGACCCGGAGCCATTGATCCTCGCCTGCAAAATGCTCGACCTGGACCCGGCCAGCGTGCTGTTTGTGGGCGATGACCTGCGCGATATCGAGTCGGGCCGCGATGCCGGCACCCGGACCGCCGCGGTGACCTTTGGCTACATTCACCCCGATGACAACCCACGAAACTGGGGCGCAGATGTGGTGGTGGACCACCCTTCGGAGTTGCGCAAGGTGCTCGATAACGCGCTGTGCAGTTGCTGAGCAGTGACGCGGAGCGTCACGGGCTGCATTCCCACGCGGACGGTTCGACGTGGGAACGATCTAACTCTTGTAGAGGTTTTCTATGTTTGATTATTCCGCCCGCCCTGAACTGCTCAAGGATCGGGTCATCCTGGTCACTGGCGCTGGTCGTGGCATCGGCGCTGCGGCGGCAAAAACCTATGCCGCTCACGGCGCTACCGTACTGCTGCTGGGCAAGACCGAGGCCAATCTGACTCAGGTGTACGACGAGATCGAAGCGGCCGGTTATCCACAGCCTGCAGTGATTCCGTTCAACCTGGAAACCGCCCTGCCGCACCAGTACGACGAACTGGCGGCCATGATCGAAACCGAATTCGGTCACCTTGATGGCTTGCTGCACAACGCCTCGATCATTGGCCCGCGCACGCCACTGGAGCAACTCTCCGGCGAAAACTTCATGCGCGTGATGCACGTCAACGTCAACGCCATGTTCATGCTGACCAGCACTCTGCTGCCACTGCTCAAGCTGTCTCAGGACGCCTCGGTGATCTTCACCTCCAGCAGCGTCGGCCGCAAAGGTCGTGCGTACTGGGGCGCTTATGGCGTGTCGAAGTTCGCCACCGAAGGCCTGATGCAAACCCTGGCCGATGAAGTCGACAGCGTCGCGCCGGTTCGCTCCAACAGCATCAACCCAGGCGCCACCCGCACCAGCATGCGCGCTCAAGCGTACCCGGGCGAAAACCCCGCCAACAACCCGACGCCCGAAGAGATCATGCCGGTTTACCTGTACCTGATGGGGCCGGACAGCACCGGCATCAACGGTCAGGCGTTCAACGCTCAGTAAGCCCTCGCTGCACCCCGCTGCCGCGACGGCATACTGTCGCGGCACGCGCCTCCCCCCCTTCAAGCGCCTGCTTGAAGTCAATCAAATGCCGTCAAATCCGCTACCAGAAACCGGTACGCAAGCCAACAAACTGATTTAAAACGAGTTTTTTTCATCTGAACCGAATGGCATGACTTTCGCTCTAACCCTGTTGAAACACGCAGCGTGTTAGCGATCGGGCAGCGCCATGTCGAGCTTACGTTTGCTCGACAAAGCGGACTAAAATCTAGCCACATGTCCTACGGGACTGATGGACCAGTATGACGCGCAGCCCAAAGCCGCTCTCACCCAGCCTGTAAGACAGCATTCCTGCTTAGGGGCTCACGCCATATGAAATCTCCAACCCAGACCAACGCAATCGACTTCGATAGCGCCAAAATGCAGCGACTGGGCTTTGGCCAGTTGCCGCCCCTCCTGGAGCGTCCTGCCAGCCTCGGTCAATTGCGCCAGCAACTGGGCCTGCAACTGCAAACCAGCCTTGAGCCGCAGCGCATTCTGGGATTGTTTTTCCGTGAAATTCAGCGCCTTGTGCCACTGGACGCCTTGAACTATCAGCACAAGACCAGCGATCTGCGTCTGGAGTTCGGTCAACGCGGACATCACTCGGTGAGCTATAGCCTGAGCCACGAAGGCACACACCTGGGCGATCTGGTGTTCCGTCGCAATCAGCGCTTCAGCGAAAAGGATCAGGGTAACCTCGAATCCCTGCTATCCACCTTGCTCTTCCCGATGCGCAACGCCCTGCTGTATCGAGCGGCCACTCAAAGTGCAATGCGCGACCCACTGACCGGCACCGGCAATCGCATTGCCATGGATCAGACCCTGCAACGGGAAATCGACATGGCCCGGCGACACATGCAGCCGCTGTCGCTGTTGATGCTCGATATCGATCACTTCAAACAGATCAATGACAACTACGGTCACAGCGCCGGCGATGATGTGTTGAAGGCTGTTGCAACCTCGATCAAAAACCAGTTGCGCAACGTAGACATGGTCTTTCGCTTCGGCGGAGAAGAGTTTCTGATTCTGCTGTCCAACACCAGCCGCGAAGCCGCTGCGATGATAGGCGAACGCCTGCGCCATGCCGCACAAGCCGGGGAGTATTCGGCGGATGGGACGCTGATCGGCTTAACGGTCAGCCTCGGATGCTCGACGCTGCTGCCGGGTGAGTCCGCAGACAGCTTGTTGCGACGCGCCGACAGTGCGCTGTATGTGGCCAAGCGCGAGGGGCGTAACCGGTTGGCGATGGCCGGATGAATAGCCGGCAACCACACAAACCAAATGTGGGAGCGAGCCTGCTCGCGATGCAGGCAACCCGGTTTAACAGAAAAACCGGGGTATCTTCATCGCGAGCAGGCTCGCTCCCACAATGGTTTTGTATTGCCTTGATTTAATGGATCAGCTTTCGACCAGCGCCATCCGCTCCCGGGCTACCGGAACCCTTTCCGAGTGTTCCAGTTGCATGCAGCGTTCCAGGAACAGGTACATATAGTCGTAGCTCTTGCAGATCGCCTGACGCAGTTCAGCTTGCAGGGATCTGGTGGGGTTCAGGCCCGCCAGCGTGCAGATGATTTCCAGGGCTTCCCACGGATGGGCATCATCGTATTGAGCGTGCATTTTCAGCCACTTCATTGCGCGTTTGCGGTCGTCCTCAGGGAACGCTGCCGCATAGACTCCACTGGAACACACCAGCGCCGACCACTCCCCGGTCGCCCCTTCAATGGCATAGTTGGTTGCCGCAATGGCAACAATCAGCGAATCCGACGAGCTGGTATGCCAGCACCAATGACTCAACGCATGAAGCTCGGGTGCAACCTGCTGTGCCTGCAAATCATCAAGGCTGACGCCATGTGCACGACTCCAGTGCACCCAATAATCGGCATGATTAAGCTCAACCCGAATGTTGCGCATCAGCCAGCGACGCGCCATGTCCTCGCCGGGATGGCGGGCAAAGCGGGTCTTCGTCAGGTTTTGCGCCATGTACAACGCGAACTGTTCAACGACCGGCCAGCCACCAATCAGGTACTGACGCATGGTCCTTGCACTGAGTTTGTTGTCACGCATCCGCTGATACAGTTCATGTTCTACAACCCGACGCTTGCTCTCGCTGCAATCCCGGATCAGTTGCTGAGCCCAGGCGGGGTAACTTGCGGCTTCCATAAGCGGGCCGGATCTGTTGAATGTATCGATCACTGTCGCACTCCTTTTGATTGTGATGGTACGGATCAGCAAGAGACTTCAACGGAACGTGCCGGGCGCCTTGAATAACACAGGCTGCGGCCTGGTGGGCCGACAATGCAGGCTGTCGCAGGTAAACATTTGCGGGCGTTCGATAACATACCCCTGAGCATAATCCACCCCGATCTCCAGCAATGCCTGCTCGATCTGGGGGGTTTCAACAAACTCGGCAATGGTGCGCTTACCCATGACATGACCGATGTGATTGATCACTTCGACCATTGCACGGTTAATCGGGTCGTCCAGCATATCCTTTACGAAACTCCCGTCGATCTTCAAGAAGTCTACAGGTAAATGTTTCAGATACGCGAATGAGGACATACCGGCGCAAAAGTCATCCAGCGAAAAATGGCATCCTAACCCTTTGAGTTCATTAATAAATCTGATTGCGCTGCCCAAATTGGAAATCGCGCTGGTTTCAGTGATTTCAAAACAAATCATTTCAGGCGGAATGGCATAGTCAATGAACTTCTCACGCAGGAAGTGCAGAAAAGCCTCATCACCGATGGTAATGCCTGACAGATTGATCGCACACATGGCCAAAGGCCCTTTACGCTCTTGCGCGATGCCCTGTGCAATGATCCTGAAAACATTCTCGACTACCCAACGATCCAGGGACGTCATGAGCCCATAACGCTCGGCAGCAGGAATGAAGCTGTCCGGCAGAATCATCCGCCCGGCTTCGTCATGCAGACGCAACAGGATTTCGATATGCCCACCGCCCCGCTCTGTGTGCCCCAGCGCAGCGATTTCCTGTGAGTACAGGCAAAAGCGGTTCTCTTCGAGCGCCATGTGCAGGCGCTGGACCCAGGCCATCTCGCCAAAACGCAGGGACAACTCGGAGTCGTCGGCATGATAGACCTGCACCCGATTGCGGCCCTTCTCCTTCGCCATGTAGCAAGCCATGTCGGCAGCACGCAATGAAGCTTCAAGGGTGGCCGGCGCTTGAATAATGTGCACCAGACCGATGCTGACGGTGGTCACGAATGGCCGGCCTTTCCAGACAAAGTGCAGGTTTTGTACCGTCTGGCGCAGGCCCTCGGCGATTTTTTCCGAGGCTTGCGGCGAGCAGTTTTCCAACAGAATGCCGAACTCGTCACCGCCCAATCGGGCCAGGGTGTCACCTTCGCGCAAACCTGACTGCAACAGCGCACAGATATGCCGCAGCAACTCATCACCCGCCGCATGCCCGCAGGTGTCGTTGACCAGTTTGAATTGGTCCAGATCGAGGAACATCAAGGCGTGCCGGGCCGGCTGACGCGTCAGATTGTGCAACGCCTGCTCCAGGCGATATTCGAATTCGCGGCGGTTGGCCAGCCCGGTTAGCGCGTCGTGAGTGGCCTGCCAGGAAAGATTGGCGATGTACTGCCGCTCCTGGGTCATGTCATGCAGTACCAGCACCGTGCCACTGACTTTACCGGCATTGCTGATCGGTGAACCCACCAGCGTGACTGAAACCGTGCTGCCATCCAGCCTCTGAATGAGTTTGGAATGTTCACTGCCACCACTGAGCTGACCGCTGAGAATATGCTCGATCAGTGTGAAACCATCCGCCTGGGCATTGTCATCCAGCAGATTGAACAAGGCAGCCAGCGGCAAACCGACTGCCTGCTCGGCTTTCCAGTGGGTCAACTCCTCCGCTGCCGGGTTCATGTAAGCAATGGCGCCTTCAACGTCGGTGGTGATCACACCATCGCCAATGGACTGTAAGGTGATTTGCGCGCGTTCCTTTTCCAGCTGCAAGGCATTGGCAAACGCATGGCGCTGAGCCAGTAGCTTATGGGTGCGCAAGAGTGCCAGGGCAATCAACCCCAACGCCGTGGCCAGGTTGGTGAAGAGCAACAACCGCAGAATCAGCCGCGAGCCCTCGCCCAGCGCGTCACTGAACGCTTTGGCGGCGGGAGTCACCGCTTCGTTGATGGAAAATATCCGGGCTTTCCAGCGCTGAATGTCAGCGTCGGTCGCCTGATTACCGGCGATGCGCTGATGCATTTCAAGGGCGACGTTGTCGAGCTGCATCAGGTAGGCATCACCCACGGTCCAGCGATCGATAGCGGTTTCCAGGTAACTGAAATGCCGGAAATTCAGGTACAGCCAGATCAGGCTTGAAACGTCATCGGGATGGTTGCCGCCCTTGAGGATGCCCCGTCGGGCGGCCTCGAGATCAGGCGGTTGATGTTCCAGCGCAACCCGCAGTTCATGCCCGCCCTGGGGAACCGAAATAGCCTTCTGGTACTTGAGGAAAATCGACTCGTCGCGACTGTCAGCGTAGAGATTGAGGTAATAGATGGCGTCTTTCTGGCCCTTGGACCACAGGCTTTCCCCAGCAACGTAGCCGCGAACCGCCGACAAAACGTACAGGCTGACGCCGCCCAACAGGGCCTGAAATAACACGACGGCGATAAATGGCCAGACGATGCCCAACAACCGTGGCGTTCCGAGGGTCCGCTTTTGCTTCATGAGATTCCTTGCACTGCACTGCCTGGTTGTCGTCCGGGCCAGATCGCTACAGCTAGACTAGGGTGCGTTCCCGGTTCCGGCAAGCAGAGGATCGGCCTCAATGCCGCCCACGTACGCCCCATATATGTATATACCGCCGATACCGGTTTCGAGATCTGTTTACTGGGCACTTCGGGCTCCCCCTATCCATTGCGGGACCCCTTTCAAAGGAGTGCAACATGACAGAGACGTCTTTACCTTCACCTGAACAATGCCCCCCGTCACCGGCGGACGAAGAGTTTCGCGCCAGACAGGCTCTGGGATTCAACGACGGCCCGGATATCGAAGACTTGGGCCTGCGCCCCACTGCCCAGGATCGAAGAAGGTTCAAGGCTATTCAACGCGCGGTCCCCAACCTCGCGCAACACATGACCATCGTCACTTACACGGCAAAACGCATCAATGTTCAAATCATCGACATCGTGAAGGCTTTCCTGAACGGCAAGCATTCCTTAATCAGTCATCTCGGCGCCTCTGTACTGGCTTCTGCCTCCATGGATCAACTGCGTGCGACGCCATCTGTATTCCTCCAGCGAATGTTGAACACGGTCGAAGCGCAAGACCTGGGCGACAGGCTGCTAAAGGCACTCAAGTGGTATGGCGCACGCCCTGGCGAACAGACTTCGGCGTCCGTACGCCATCAACTGGTTTGCAAAGCCATATGCCTTTACTTGCACGCTCCGTCAGCCGATGAGAAGGAACTCGCCGGATTCCGTTGGAATGATCGAGCTCACTGGGGCAAAAGCTACCAGACCCTGCGCAGCGATTTTGAACAGCACTTGCTGAGCACCAAACGGGTCACTGATGCAAAAGAGGCGGCCTTGCTCGCGCGGGTGTTCGAGACCCGTCTTTCAAAGGACTTCGCTGTGCGCGATATCCCGTCCGATCTTCCTTACAAAAGTTCGGTGGTGTGGGTGAACTTCATGCACGGCGTGCTGCTGGCAGATGAACTCGGCCTTGATCGATTGCAAGCGCTGTCCTTTCAACAACTCGTCGACTTGCCCCTGGCCCGGAGCGTCGACGCCTCGCCCGAACAACTTGAGCAGATTACTCGACTGAGGATGGTGCCAGCACTGGAATGGGCGGTCTGCTGCGGCATCGTTCAATCGCGAACAACATCCGATTACGACGAAGACGATATGAAGCGGGCGATGGCGGCACTGGAAAGCCACAGCGAGAGCCTGAACAACGCCATTATGACACTGGATTTGCCGCTTCCTGAAAGACTGAAGATGGCCAAACGGGTAAAGGATGATCTGTTTGGCGAGGCAATGTTCGAATCGGACGGGCTCAAGTTGCTGCGCGATGATCCACCGAGCGGCGGCCCCAAAGACACGCCCTCGTTGAAGCTGCCAGGCTATGCATTCCTGGATGTCTATGCCGACGGCCAATTCGATGACAATAGAAAATGGTTTGTTACCCGGTCCGACGGGAAAACACGAACCAGTCACTGGATCAAGATCGACGACAAGCGAACCCTGCGTCATGAGGAACTCTTTCGCAAGGATCATGAGGGGATCGAAAGGCGTGTGATTACCAGATACGGAGGCAAGACGTTGCCTGATATCAACACGCAGTTTGAAACAGACTTCACAAACTACCTCTCGAAAATCAGGACGGCCTATCAGCCCCTGATCACCAGCCTGCTGACCTCACTGCCACTGGCCGACCGCCAGGCCCTTGAACAGGGTGACATCCGCTTGCTGAGCCTGCACCTGGACGAAAAACTCATCAAGGTAAGGGGAGACATCCGGCCAAGAAAAGGTTTCGTTCTACAGGTGACCCACAATCATGAAATTACCTATTACGAACTGATCCCGAGTGCTGGCGTCATTCGTCGTCGACCCCACCTGAGAGTTTCAACAGTCAACGGGGTTCGCACCACGTTTCCATTGCACGCCTCGATCCCCGGACAAACCTATACTGCTGAAATCAGCACTACGCTGCTTCTCGATTGGGCCGCTCACTTAAATGGCACACAGCCTGCTGACAAAGCGTACTGCGTGGCGATCCTCGGCGTGGTAGGCGACGTGCCCACAGCTTCGCCAATCGCAGCCGTTAGCGATAGCGAAGTAACAGCGCTGGCATCCTCCCGTTTGAATGCAGTGGCCCACTATATTGCAACGAATTTCCTGTTCGTCGACGAACAACTGTTGCGTACCCAGGCTCGCGGCGTGACGGCATTCGACACCATCAGGACCAGAAGCGAACAAAGGATCAGTACGACCCTGGAAATAGCCAAAGGGCTTGTGCCCTTCTGGGGCAGTATCGAGGACATTTTGTCGGGCAAAATTGAGCGGATACTCATAGGCGCAGCCGGACTCGTGCTGGACCTGGCTTCATTCCTCACCCCTGTCGGGAAATTCATGTCAGGTTCGGTGCGTCTGATCAGGGCGGGCGCCAAAGCCTCGCAAATGACCGTCAAAGCAAGTCTGCCTTCCTTTTCAACCTTGACCCGAAAACTCCTGACTGCTTCGCTGAGCAACCTCAATCCGCTGGATGGGGTCCCGACACTACTCAAGACACTGGGAAGCGGTGCGTGGAAAGGACTGCATACGGCGGGACGCATCGGTGTCAGCGGGTTCAAGAAACTGACAGGACACGCCGACAGCTACCGACTGGTGCACAACCTGCCCCAGACAACCGATCCGGGGCGCTGGAAGCCGCTGGCAAACAGTGATCGACTGGCAACGGTCAATGGCGTCGATGATGTACTCGTGCGCAATACCAGCCCATCGGACCTGACCCGATTCCACCCCGTCGACCCGGTAACGTCCTTGCCCTATGGCCCCCGCCTGCACAATCACAGCAACAACCTCATACAGGGCCGGTCAACCTTCAAAACGTTCTCTCCTACCCAATCCCACGCCCTGGTAGAACTCCCGAAAGACGCCCATGTCCGTGAAGTACTTGAGGTCGATGGTCGAACCACACTGTTCGTTGATGACATTCCCTATCGTCTGGACGGCAACCAACTGCGCCGTGCCGACTTGATTGATGATCAGGCGATGTTCAGATCCTTGCCTTGCCGGGTACGTCGCGCCCCTGGTCCCGAGCTGTGTCAAACAAGCTACGTCACTCGCGACCCGGCTCCGACCCCTGCTATCGCTACTTTCGATGAGACCAAAGGCTGGGCCCCCTGGTTCGGAGACGCCATTTACATCCCCGCAACAGGCAGGGCACCGATGCAAGTGTCCTCAATAGCTGCCAATTCATCCCTCAAGGCCGTACTGGAGTTTCAGAAAGGGATGTATGGGCGGGTCATGGTCAGCGTTCCCGTATCCGGGCAAAAACTCGTCGATAAATTTCGCGTGGGCGCAACTATCGTAGAGTCAATCGACGGCTCAAAACATTACGTGTTCACGCGGTTGAGCGCGGGAGACTTTTACGTTACCTCGCGCGCAAAGGGCCAAAGCGTTAAAGACCTCCTGACCTTCAGAAAAGCCGACACCCTTCCTGACGAACTGAGGAAAGAGTTAATGGTGGTTTACACCGGCTCACTGAACTCCAACAACATGGTAAGAATCCATGGCCAGGAAGCGGTGGAGCGCGCATTGAGAGCCATGGATGAAATTGCCATTTCGATCGGTAGCCATGCCAGTCCGCCCGATACGCTCAAATGGCTCAAGGTCGATACCAGTCCAGCAGAAGCGGCCCTGTTCGATCACTCCACAAGAATGATCATCAGGAACTCCACCGATGGCGCCGCGACCTGGTCCTTGTCCAAGGCTACGCCGGACAGCGTGCGGGATACGACTGCGGAGGTTTTCAACACACTGTTTCAGAAAACCGTCATAACCCTGGAGTCGTCGGTTCAGGGCGGACCCAAGGCATTAAAAATCGATGACACAATGCGGCAACTACAAGAACTTATCAGCAAAAAAACCGGTCGGCCTTTGCACAACCCCAGGAACATCGCGTTCGTCGAAATCAAGACCAAGGCAGGGGTGCGTGAAGTGTATGTCAGCGTATCCGGTAGCAAGCGTGACACCGGCTTTTTGCCGTTGTTTGCCAAAAACAGAAATACGGATGAGGTAAAAGTCGGCAGTACGAGTTACTTCAATATAGATAACGGAACGCGCTTCCCGGAGACGGCACTTAGCGTAACTCCCCAAGGCAAGCTACAGGCGATCCCCCACACCATCGACAATATTGAGACATACACGCCTGCGCTCACATCTCGCCCCACCTCGCTGGACACCGAAAGCAAGCTCATCAGCGTCATACGAACCAAATACCCTGACCCTAAAGATCTTGATTCCATCACGATAGCCACCACTATGGCGCCTTGCGACTCATGCGCCGTCGTCATGAAGCAATTTGGATATGACGGTAACCCTGATGCACTGCAAGTGACCTGGAAATGACTTCGCGACTTTATTAGTGCTGCTGCAAATGCCCATACAGCTTGGCGTACAAACCACCATCAGCAATCAGTTGCTGATGGTCGCCATCCTCGGCAATTTGCCCGCCATCGAACACCAGCACCCGGTCGGCCTGCTTCACCGCAGACAAGCGGTGCGCAATGATCAGCGTGGTGCGGTGGCTCAGAAACCGCGCCAGTGCCTGGTGCAGGTTGTATTCGGTGGCGGCATCCAGCGCGGAGGTGGCCTCGTCGAGAATTACCACTTTCGGTTCGGCCAGCACCATTCGTGCAATCGCCAGGCGTTGGCGCTGGCCGCCGGACAAGCGCACACCCGAGCGACCGACGATGCTGTCCAGGCCGTTGGGTAGCTCCCGAACGGTCTGCTGCAACTGCGCGATTTCCAGTGCTTGCCAGCAGGCTTCGTCGCTGCGCTCGCGGCCCATGGTCAGGTTGGCGCGGATGGTGTCGTTGAACAGCGCCGGGTGTTGCAGAACCACGGCGACATTTTCGCGAACCGTTTCCAGACCGATTTCCTGCTGGGTCGAACCGCCAAAGCGGATCGTCCCGGCGAGTGGCGTGTACAGGCCCAGCAGCAACTGCACCAAGGTACTTTTTCCGCCACCGCTGGCGCCGACAATCGCGACTTTTTCACCGGGAGCGATGGACAGGTTCATCTGGTTCAACACCAACTCGTCGCCATAACCGAAACTCAATCCCTGGACTTCGATGCCGACGGTTTCGCGACCGCTGAACGGGTCGACGCCGCCCGGGTATTCCGGCTCATCGGCCCTTGCCAGCAGCTCGTTGATCCGCGATAGCGCACCGCCCGCGGCGTAGTAGGCGTATTGCAGATTCAACAGCTGTTCCACCGGACCGATCATGAACCACAGGTAACTGAACACCGCGAGCATCTGGCCGATGGACAGATCGGAGAACAACACAGTGAGCATGGCGGCGGCGCGGAAAATATCGATGCCGAACTGGAACAGCAAACCGCTGGCACGGTTCGAGGCATCGGTTTTCCACTGCGAAGTCACCGCGTAATCGCGTACCTCGCGCGCGCGCTGGCCGAGGCGCCCGAGGAAAAAGCCCTGACGGTTGCCGGCGCGCACCTCCTGAATGGAATCGAGGGTTTCGGTCAACGCCTGAGTGAACCGCGAGGTGCTGTCGTTCTCGAGTTTCTTCAGGTGTTTGACCCGCTTGCCCAACTGCACGGTGGCGTAGATCACCAGCGGGTTGAACAACAGGATCAGCAGCGCCAGCTTCCAGTGCATCCACACCAGAATCCCCGCCGTGCCGACCAGTGTGAGCATCGCCACCAGAAAGCGGCTAAGGGTTTCACCGACGAATTTATCGAGCGTGTCCAGGTCGGTGACCAGGTGCGTGGTCACCGTGCCACTGCCCAGGCTTTCGTACTCGCCAAGAGAAATACGCTTGAGCCGCTCGATCAGCCGCACGCGAATACGATAAACGATGTCCTTGGCCAGCCCCGCAAACAGACGCGCCTGCAAGACGTTGAACATCAATGCGCCGCAACGCAGGGTCAAGGTCACCAGCAACATCAAGCCGATGTAACCGGCAGCACGTTGCCAGCCGGAAGGCAGCACGTGGTTCATGACGTTCAGTGCGGCGTCGCCATGCCCCAGCAACACTTCGTCCACCAGCAATGGCAGCAGTAAAGGGATTGGCACACTGCACAGGGTCGCCAATACGGCGACGCCGTTGGCGATCCACAAGGATTTTTTATGTTGAAGTGCCAGTCGACGGATTTCCGCCCAACTCAGCCGATCGACCCGCTTGGGTTGTGGTGCATCATCGGCTTGCTCATACACAGGCTGCGCGCTCCAGCCAACGGCCGAGCAACGGAGCCAGTTCGCTGAGCGGTTGATAACCATTGGTCAACAGTGCCAGTTGACCATTGCGCTCGGCGAGCAAGGTCGGGAAACCGGCGATGCCCAGATCCTGAACCCAGGTGAAGTCTGCCGCCGTCGCCGCATGCTGATCAGCACGGTCGAACGCTGCCGCGAACTCGATACGGGGCAAGCCGGCTTGTTCAGCCAACTCCACCAACACGCTGGCGCGGGTGACATCCCGACCCTCGGCATAAAAAGCCTGCTGGATGAGCTTGAGCAGTTTCCAGGCGCAATCCGGTGCCAGACTGCGCGCCGTCACCAGCGCGCGACAGGCCGGTTCAGTGTCGTAGACAAAACCGTCGGGCAGCGCGCCTTCGAACTTGAACGGCTGGCCGGTGGCTTCGGCGACTGCCTGCCAGTGTTCGAGAATGTAGCGCCGCGTGGTGGGTTCCAGTGCCGCACCACTGCCGGTGCGCAAACCGCCAACGACCAAATGCACGTCAACGCCCGCAGCCTGCGCCTGCTCGACCAGCGCCTCGGCTACCGGAGCGAAGCCCCAGCACCAGGAACACATCGGATCCATTACGTAGAGTAGGCGCGCGGACATGGTTCAGGCCTCGGTGTTGGATTGCTTGTAGTTGTAACCAATCGGGTGCGGCTGATTACGGGCCTTGGCCAGTTCGATCTGTTTCTGCCGGTCAATCGCACTGCGACGGGTCTTCTCACTCAGCTTATCCCAGCAATGCGGGCAGCTGATGCCGGCGACGTAGTGCTCGGATGCGCGGTCTTCCACACTCACTGGCGTACGACAGGCATGACATTGATCGTAGTCGCCTTCGCTCAGGTCGTGGCGAACGGTGACACGGTTATCGAACACAAAGCAGTCGCCCTGCCATTTGGTTTCTTCCTGCGGCACCTCTTCGAGGTACTTGAGGATTCCGCCCTTGAGGTGGAAGACTTCATCGAAGCCCTGGCCGAGCATGTAGCTCGAAGCCTTTTCACAGCGAATGCCGCCAGTGCAGAACATCGCGACTTTCTTGTGCTTGGCCGGGTCGAAGTTGGCTTTGATGTAGTCGGGGAATTCGCGAAAACTGGTGGTCTTCGGATCGATCGCGCCTTCGAAGGTGCCGATCGACACTTCGTAGTCGTTGCGGGTATCGATCAGCAGCACTTCAGGGTCGCTGATCAACGCGTTCCAGTCCTGCGGATCAACGTAGGTGCCGACCTTCTTGTTCGGGTCAACGCCTTCAACACCCAGGGTGACGATCTCTTTCTTGAGCTTGACCTTGGTGCGGTAGAACGGCTGCTCGTCGCAGTACGACTCTTTGTGGTCGATGTCGTCCATGCGCGGGTCGTTCTTGAGCCAGGCCATCAGCCCGTCGATGCCTTCGCGGCTTCCGGAAACCGTGCCGTTGATGCCTTCTTCGGCAATCAGCAAGGTGCCTTTGATGCCGTTGTCGACCATCGCCTGCAACAGTGGCTCGCGCAGGGCGACGTAATCTTCAAGGGTGACGAACTTATACAGTGCCGCCACGACAATCTGTTGTGTCATGGGTGATTCTCCAGGTGGCTACCCGCGTAAGGGGTGAACCGGATGCGAAAAAAAACGCGCCGGCTAAGCGGCGCGTTGCGGATTCTAACAAAAACACTGTGGTTTTAGGACTGTGGTGTTTCACCTGTGGCGAGGGAGCTTGCTCCCTCGCCACAACAGCCCCTCACAACCATCAGAATCAGTGCTTGCTACCGCCAGCACAGGTCGGCGAGGCAGGTGCCGCGCCGGTCTTTGCCCATTCCTCAGGCGTATAGGTATGCAGCGCCAACGCATGGAACTCGCCCATCAGGTCACCCAATGTGGCGTAGACCTTCTGGTGACGCTTGACGCTGTTGAGCCCGGCAAATTGCTCGCTGACCACCACGGCCTTGAAGTGGGTTTGCAGCCCGCGGCTGTGCATATGACTTTCGTCCAGCACCTCCAGATGTGCAGGTTGCAACGCGTTCAGTGCCGATTCAATACGATGCTGCATGGTCATTGCGGGGCTCCGCTCAAGGCTTTTTCTTGGCTGGAGCAGCGGCGTCTTTCGGCGTCAGCTCGGCAGTCATGTCAGCCAGCAACTTGTTGACCACAGGCACCGCGCTTTCCAGCTTGGCTTGAGTCATCTGGGCGGATTGCTGAGTCAGCTGAGGCATTTTTTCCAGGACTTTCTTGCCCAGTGGCGACTGGTAGAACGCAACCAGGTCCTTGAGCTCGGATTCGCTGAAGTTGGTGGTGTAGAGCTTGACCATGTCCGGCTTCAGTTTGTTCCAGCCAATGGCTTGGTCCAGAGCGGCGTTGGCCTTGGCCTGGTAGGTTTCCAGCAAGGCTTTTTTCGATTCCGGCGCTTTGGTTTGTTCAAAGCGCTGGGCGAACATTTGCTGCACTTGCATGTACACCGGTGTGCCCAGTTTGTCAGCATGCGCCAGGGTCAGGAAAGCTTCGGCACTGGCGTTGTGGCTGGCGGTATCGGCGAAAACCTGGCCGCTGGCACAGACCAGAGCAACCGCGGTACAGATGGCACGAAGACGAGTCATCGAGTTTCCTTTTCTAGCAGGCGAGGTAAAACCCCAAGGGGGGCCATTCTGCGCCTAAAAAACTCATGCGCTCAACCCCTCCCCCTTGCCAGGCCTGATTTTCAGGACCGAACGGTTAAAAAAACGACTGATGGAACCCCAAGCGTCATTCACGACCTAAACTTCGCTATCAGACCTACAGGAATGTAACCGATGAGCCGTATAGAAACCGACAGCCTTGGCCCAGTGGAAGTCCCGGATGAAGCCTACTGGGGCGCTCAGACGCAGCGCTCGCTGATTAACTTTGCCATCGGCAATGAACGCATGCCGCTGGCCGTACTGCACGCCTTGGCCCTGATCAAAAAAGCCGCGGCACGGGTCAATAGTCGCAACGGCGATCTGCCGGCCGACATTGCCCGGCTGATCGAACAGGCTGCCGACGAAGTGCTCGACGGCCAGCATGACGACCAGTTTCCGCTGGTGGTCTGGCAGACCGGCAGTGGCACCCAAAGCAACATGAACGTCAACGAAGTGATCGCCGGCCGTGCCAACGAACTGGCCGGCAATCCCCGTGGCGGCAAGGCTCCGGTGCACCCCAACGACCACGTCAATCGCTCGCAAAGCTCCAACGACAGCTTCCCCACCGCCATGCATATCGCCACGGTGCAAGCCGTGCAACAGCATCTGTTGCCGGCCATCGCTGAACTCTCCGCCGGCCTGGCCGAGCAGGCCGCACGGCACATGAAACTGGTGAAGACCGGTCGCACGCACATGATGGATGCCACGCCGATCACCTTCGGCCAGGAGCTTTCGGCGTTCATCGCCCAGCTCGATTACGCCGAACGTGCGATCCGCAGCGCCTTGCCGGCCGTCTGCGAGCTGGCTCAGGGCGGTACTGCGGTGGGGACCGGCCTCAACTCGCCCCATGGCTTTGGCGAAGCGATTGCCTCAGAGCTGGCCGCCCTCTCCGGCCTACCGTTTATCACCGCGCCGAACAAGTTTGCCGCACTGGCCGGACACGAACCGTTGACCACTTTGTCCGGCGCGCTGAAAACCCTCGCCGTGACCCTGATGAAAATCGCCAACGACTTGCGCTTGCTGGGCTCCGGGCCACGGGCAGGTTTCGCCGAGGTCAAGCTGCCCGCCAACGAGCCCGGCAGTTCGATCATGCCCGGCAAGGTCAATCCGACTCAGTGCGAAGCGCTGTCGATGCTCGCCTGCCAGGTGCTGGGCAACGACGTGGCGATTGGCTTCGCCGCCAGCCAGGGTCACCTGCAACTGAACGTGTTCAAGCCGGTGATCATTCACAACCTGCTGCAATCGATCCGCTTGCTCGCCGATGGCTGCAGTAATTTTCAGCAGCATTGCATTGCAGGCCTTGAACCGGATGCCGAGCAGATGGCGGCTCACCTGGAACGCGGCTTGATGCTGGTGACGGCGCTGAACCCGCACATCGGCTACGACAAATCCGCCGAGATTGCCAAGAAAGCCTATGCCGAAGGGCTGACCCTGCGTGAGGCGGCGTTGCAGCTGGGTTATCTGACGGATGAGCAGTTTGATGCCTGGGTGCGGCCGGAGAATATGCTGGAGGCTGGGAAGCAGGGGTGAATCTGAACGTTATTTAGCGCCTGGCAGTCAGTCATCGCGAGCAGGCTCGCTCCCACAGTGGTTTTGCATACATCACAAATCCAATGTGGGAGCGAGCCTGCTCGCGATGAACGATAATGCGGTTATCGAGTGACCGCAGCCCGTATCCGCCGGGCCTTGAGCCCGGCGATCAGCGACGGCCCCAACGCGACCAGCGCCGACCCCAGCACCACCAGCACTGCACCGCCATACGCCAGACTGTTGATCTGTTCGGCCTGTACATACTCGGGCCACAACCAGGCGGCCAGCGCCACGGCCCCGAAGGTCACCAACGGTGTGATGGCAAGCGTCGCACTGACCCTCGACGCCTCCCAATGCGCCAGCGCTTCGGCAAAAGCGCCGTAAGCGATCAGCGTGTTCAGGCAGCATGCGAGCAGCAACCAGCCTTGCAGCGGGCTCAGTTGCAAAGCTTCCAATGGATGCACCCATGGCGTCAGCAACAAGGCGCAAAACAGGTAGATCACCATCATCACCTGCAACGAATTCCACGCCGTCAGCAATTGTTTCTGGCCCAGCGCATAGAAGGTCCAGACGGTCGACGCCGCCAGTACCAGCAACACGCCTGCGGTGTAATCACTCAACGATGTCAACAACTCGCTCAGCCGCTGATTGAAAAACAGCCCGAACCCCAACAACAGCACCAGCAGGCCAATCCCCTGCCCCACGCTGAAACGCTCCTTGAACACAAACAGGCTGGCGATCAGCAACAGGATCGGCCCCATCTGCACGACTGATTGCGCGGTCCCCGGACTCAACAGGTTCAGGCCCATCAGGTACAACACGTAATTGCCCACCAGTCCGAGTACCGCCATCAGCACCAGCCAGCCACCTTTAGGCCCGAGCACCTGTCGGCTCGGCAGACGCTTGGTCGCCGCCAGATAAAGGAACAGAAAGCTGCCGGACACGATCAGCCGAAACCAGGTCACCGTGACCGGGTCCATCACCAGCAACACCTGCTTGAGTTTGATCGGCAGGATTCCCCACAAAAACGCGGTCAGCAAGGCGAGGAACAGACCATAAACCCAGCGACCGGACGAAATGTGCATGGAAACCCCAAAAGGCTGACGGCGAGAAAAGCCATTCTAGGCTGCCGGCGAGGCATCACACAGGAACAGTTGGCGAAAGGCCGTAAATGAGACTGTATCGGTCGCACCGAAACAGTCCTTCGGACTTACCGCACCGCTTCAAACAGCCCCGTAGCGCCCATCCCGCCGCCCACGCACATGGTCACGATGCCGTAACGCAGGTTACGCCGTTGCAGCTCACGCACCAGATGGCCGACCTGACGCGAACCGGTCATGCCGAACGGGTGGCCGATGGAGATCGAGCCGCCGTTGACGTTGTATTTTTCGTTATCGATTTCCAGGCGATTGCGGCTGTACAGGCACTGCGAAGCAAAGGCTTCGTTGAGTTCCCACAGGTCGATATCCGCGACCTGCAAGCCCTTGGCCTTGAGCAGCTTTGGCACCGAGAACACCGGGCCGATGCCCATTTCGTCCGGCGCGCAACCGGCAACGGTGAAACCACGGAAGAAGGCCTTCGGCTTGAGACCGAGCTGCAGTGCTTTTTCCAGGCTCATCACCAGGGTCATCGAAGCACCATCAGACAGTTGCGAGGAATTGCCGGCCGTGACCGAACCGTCTTCGGCAAACACCGGCTTCAATCCCGCCAGGCTTTCGTAAGTGGTGTCCGGTCGGTTGCAGTCATCGCGATCGACAATGCCTTCCAGGATTTGCACCTGGCCGGTGTTTTTGTCCTCGACCCGGTACTTCACCGCCATCGGTACGATTTCATCGCTGAACAATCCGGCAGCCTGCGCCTGAGCGGTACGCAGCTGGCTTTGCAGCGCGTAGCGGTCCTGTTCTTCGCGGCTGACGTTATAGCGACGAGCGACGATTTCTGCGGTCTGGCCCATCGGGAAGTAGATGCCCGGCACCTGCTCCTTGAGCAACGGGTTGATCAGGTTGTCGGTGTTGACGCTTTTCATCGTCAGGCTGATCGACTCGACGCCACCCGCTACGATGATCTCGCTGCAACCCGAAGCAATCTGATTGGCCGCGATCGCAATCGCCTGCGACCCCGAGGAGCAGAAGCGGTTGAGGGTCATGCCACCGGTGCCGATGCCCAGATGCGAAAGCACCGCCACGTTGCGACCGATATTGAAACCCTGGGCGCCTTCGTTGGAGCCGGCGCCAACGATGCAATCCTCGACACTGGCCGGGTCGATGTCATTGCGTTTCAGCAGCGCGTTGACACAATGGGCCGCCATGTCGTCCGGACGCGTCTGGTTGAACTTGCCGCGAAAGGATTTGGCCAGGCCGGTTCGCACGCTATCGACGATCACTACTTCACGCATGGCATACCTCATTGTTGTTGTCGTTCAGGAAGTGGATCGAGCATAAATCCGGCTCCCGGCCGACCGCGACAATCATTCACCCCGCGTATGCGAACCCATTGGGCTACTTCTTGTCCTTCTTCAGTTTCTTCTCGCGCTTGTCGGATTTCTCGAAGGCGTCTTCCAGCGCACGGTTGAGGGTGCGCAGCACTTTGACCCGAGCCCAGCGTTTATCGTTGGCTTCCACCAGGGTCCAGGGTGAAACCTCGGTGCTGGTGCGGTCGACCATATCGCCGACAGCCGTCCGGTAGTCGTCCCACTTCTCGCGGTTGCGCCAGTCGTCCTCGGTGATCTTGAAGCGTTTGAAGGGAATGGCTTCGCGCTCCTGGAAACGTTCCAGTTGGGTCTGTTTGTCGATGGCCAGCCAGAACTTCACGACGATCACCCCAGAGGCGCTGATCTGCTCTTCGAAGTCGTTGATTTCGCTATAGGCGCGAAGCCAGTCGGCCTGGCTGCAAAAGCCCTCTACGCGCTCCACCAGCACCCGGCCATACCAGGAACGGTCGAAGACAGTGAATTTTCCCCGTGCCGGGATCTGTCGCCAGAAGCGCCACAAATACGGCTGGGCGCGTTCGTCCTCCGTCGGCGCGGCAATCGGCACGATGCTGTACTGACGCGGGTCGAGTGCGGCGGCCACGCGACGAATCGCCCCCCCCTTGCCCGCTGCGTCGTTACCCTCGAATACCGCGATCAGTGCGTGGCGGCGCATGCGCTTGTCACGCATCAGGCCGGACAACCGTGCCTGCTCGGTAATCAGTTGCTCCTCGTAATCGTCCTTCTCCAGCCGCTGGCTCATGTCCAGACTACCGAGCAAACTCAAGTGATCGACACTGGCCGACAGCGGCGCAGCGCTGACTTTGTCCGGGTTGATCCTGGGCCGCTTGAGGGCATTTTGCAGACCGTCGAGCAGGATCTTGCCCACGGTCAGGCTGCGGTAATGGGCATCCACACCTTCGATCACATGCCAGGGTGCATAGTCGCGGCTGGTGCGGCGAATCACCCGCTCACCATACTGCACGAACTTGTCGTAGGTTTTCGATTGCTGCCAGTCCAGCGGGCTGATGCGCCAGCTGTGCAACGGGTCGTCCTGCAAGGACTTGAGGCGCGCCTTCATTTGTTGCTTGGACAGGTGAAACCAGAATTTGAAGATCACTGCGCCTTCATCGCAGAGCATTTTCTCCAGGCGCTCGGTCTGGTTGATCGCTTGATCGAGCACCGCATCCTTGAACAGACCATGGACACGGCCTTGCAGCATCTGGCTGTACCAGTTGCCGAAAAACACCCCCATCCGCCCTTTGGCCGGGAGCATCCGCCAATAGCGCCAGGCCGGTGGTCGCGCCAGCTCTTCATCGGTTTGCTGATCGAAGGTGCGCACCTCGATCAATCGCGGGTCCATCCACTCATTGAGCAACTTGACCGTCTCGCCCTTACCTGCGCCTTCAATCCCGTTGATCAACACGATGACCGGAAATCGTGCCTGCTGCTGGAGGTCGAACTGAGCTTCAAGCAAGGCCTCACGCAACGCCGGCACTTCAGCATCGTAGGTTTCTTTATCAATCACATGACCGATTTCAGCAGATTCGAACATGAGCGACTCCCTTCCAAGATTGTCCAAGACTAGCGGATTGACCGAGTGTTTGTCTGGACCATCCCATCCGCTTTGCCATGGATCAATCGCTTGTGTCGCGATCGGCTAGAATGGCCACCTAGCCTCGCTTGAGCCGACCATGAACCCTGAAACACTGCCGAACCCCGTACCGCATGCCCAGCTCGACTGGGACGACCAAGGTCGCCCGCGCTCGCGGGTGTTTGACGACGTGTATTTCTCCGACCAGTCGGGCCTTGATGAAACCCGTTATGTGTTCATCGAGCAAAACCGCCTGAGCGAACGTTTTGCCGAACTGCCAGCCGGCGAACGGTTGGTGATTGGCGAGACCGGTTTCGGCACCGGGCTGAATTTTCTCTGCGCCTGGCAGTTGTTCGAGCAACAGGCTGTGGCTGGTGCACGGCTGCATTTCATCAGCGTCGAGAAGTACCCGCTGAGCCCGGCGGATATGCAACGGGCCCTGACACTCTGGCCCGACCTCAAACCGTTTGCCGATCAGTTGTTGGCGCAGTACGTCGCCATCCACCAGGGCTTTCAGCGGCTGGTTCTGGACAATGGCCGCGTAACCCTGACGCTGTTGATCGGTGATGTGCTAGACCAACTGCCACAACTGGACGCGCAGATCGACGCGTGGTTTCTCGACGGTTTCGCTCCAGCGAAAAACCCCGACATGTGGACCGCCGAACTGTTTGCCGAACTGGCGCGTCTGTCGGCGCCCGGTTCGACCATCAGCACCTTCACCAGCACCGGCTGGGTGCGCCGTCTACTGAATGCGGCGGGTTTCAAAATGCGCCGCACGCCGGGCATCGGTCACAAATGGGAAATCCTGCGGGGTGAGTTCGTCGGCTGGCCACAGGAAACTCCGGCCCCGGCAACCGCCAAACCCTGGTTTGCTCGCCCGAATCAGCTGAGCGGCGAACGTCGTGCGCTGGTGATCGGCGCCGGACTGGCCGGTTGCGCCAGCGCCGCCAGCCTCGCCGCACGCGGTTGGCAGGTCAGCCTGCTGGAACGGCATGCCGACCTGGCGCAAGAAGCCTCGGGTAACCCACAAGGCGTGCTGTACCTGAAACTCTCGGCCCACGGCACCGCACTTTCGCAATTGATCGTCAGCGGTTTCGGGCACACCCGGCGCTTGCTTGAACACTTGCAGCGCGGCGTCGATTGGGACGATTGCGGCGTGCTGCAACTGGCATTCAATGCCAAGGAAGCCGAGCGTCAGGCGCAACTGGCGGCGGCCTTCCCCGCCGATCTGTTGCACCTGCTGGACCAGCCGCACGCGCAGGCCCAGGCCGGAATCGAACTGGCCCATGGCGGGCTGTTCTATCCAGAAGGTGGTTGGGTTCATCCGCCAGCCCTGTGCCAGTGGCAAGCATCGCCCCCCAATGTCCAACTGCTGACGCACCGCGATGTGCTGGAACTGCGCAAGGTCGATGATCAGTGGCAAGCCTGGGACGGCGAGACCCTGCTCGCCAGCGCGCCGGTGGTGGTACTGGCCGGCGCGGCGGAAATCAAACGCTTCGCACACAGTGCCGAGCTTCCGCTCAAACGCATTCGCGGGCAAATCACCCGCTTGGCGCAAACCGCTGAGAGCCGGTGTCTGGCGACGGTGGTTTGCGCTGAAGGTTACGTCGCACCCGCACGCTTGGGTGAACACACCCTGGGCGCCAGCTTCGATTTCAAGAGCGACGACCTGACCCCGACTACCGCCGAACACCTCGGCAACCTGGAACTGCTCGAGGAGGTTTCCAGCGATCTGGTCACTCGTCTGCACGCCAGACAGTTGGACCCGGAACAACTGCAAGGTCGCGCCGCGTTCCGTTGCACCAGCCCCGACTACCTGCCAATCGTCGGCCCATTGGCTGACAGCCAGGCGTTCGCCCAAGCCTATGCCGCGCTGAGCAAGGATGCCCGACAAGTGCCAGACATCGTTTGCCCATGGCTCGACGGGTTGTACGTCAACAGCGGGCACGGTTCACGCGGATTGATCACCGCGCCGCTGTCGGGCGAATTGCTGGCGGCGTGGCTGGACAACGAACCGTTGCCCCTGCCGCGAAGCGTCGCCGAGGCCTGCCACCCCAACCGGTTTGCCTTGCGCAAGCTGATTCGCGGCAGCTGAATCGACAGCGGGTTGCAGCTCCTGCTGGCCGTTAAGGTTCATCCGCCGTAGGATCGCCGAATTGATGACCCGAGGTGCCTATGCTGATTCCCCACGACCAACTTGAAGTCGACACCCTGACCCGCCTGATCGAAGACTTCGTCACCCGTGACGGTACCGACAATGGCGACGAAACCCCGCTGGAAACCCGTGTGTTGCGGGTGCGCCATGCGTTGAGCAAAGGTCAGGCGCTGATAGTGTTCGATCCTGAAAGCCAACAATGCCAACTGATGCTCAAGCACGACGTGCCCAAGCACCTGTTTGACTGAGCACCCGTTTGGCCGGGCAGCTATTGGACCGAGTCCTTCAGCCGCGTTTGCCGTGTACCCGTTTGGCCTGAATGCGCTCGTAGACTTCGGCGCGATGTACATTGATGTTTTGCGGGGCTTCGATACCGAACCGGACGTTGCTTCCGTTCACGGCGAGGATACGCACAGAGATGTTGTCGCCAATGGAGATCAATTCGCCCACGACGCGGCTGAGTACGAGCATGGCTCTAGTCCTTGAGATTACCGGGCCTTGAAGATGACCGGCTGACGCCGGGTCTACAATGCAACAGCGGCAAAACAGTTCCCTCCTACGCGGTAAAACGATTCCCCTTACAGACGTCCCTTTCACCGCAACGCCAATGACTCAAGGTGTAGTGAAGCGTGGGCCAAACAGTATGATACTCGCGCCTAATACGCACAACGCAACGCCCAGCCAGTCCGAACCCAGCGGACGAATCCGCTCGACCACGCCGAGCCAGCCGATGGACGCAATGATGTAAATGCCGCCGTAGGCTGCATAAGCGCGGCCCGCGTAGGTCGATTCGACTTTGGTCAGCACAATGGCGAACAGCGTCAGGCTGAGCAGCGCCGGCACGACCCACCAGACGCTTTTGCCCTGCCGCAACCACATCCAGAAAGCGAAACAACCGGCGATTTCGAACAGCGCCGCGAGGAAAAACCACAGGTAATTAAGCATGCACACATCTCGTCAGGGCGGCCAGAAGCGGCAACCCTAACGACGCAGCCCGCTACTCGCAAGCTCAGCTGGCGCTTTGCCTGGCCTTGGCGCGCATCTTGTCGGCCATCACGGTCATCTCGTTGTAGAGCAGCTGCGGATTCTTCTGTTTGAGTGCCCAGGCCATACGGCCCTGCTCATGGGGCAGGATCATGAACTCGCCTGCGGCAACATGCTGGTAGATATAGTCAGCGATGTCGCTGGCGGTAATCGGCGAGCTTTCCAGCAACTTGCCGACCTGGGCCTTCATGGCCGGGGTCGGGCCACGGAAGGAGTCCAGCAGGTTGGTCTGGAAGAACGACGGGCAGACCACATGCACAGCGATTTCCTGCTGTGCCAGTTCAATCAGCAGGCTCTCGGACAGCGCCACGACACCGGCCTTGGCCACGTTGTAGTTGCTCATGGCCGGACCTTGCATCAATGCAGCCATCGAAGCGATGTTGATGATCTTGCCTTTGCTTTTTTCCAGCAGCGGCAGGAACGCCTTGCAGCCTTTGACCACGCCCATCAGGTTGATCGCAATCTGCCAATCCCAGTCTTCCAGCGACAGCTCACTGAAGAAACCGCCCGAGGCCACGCCGGCGTTATTGACGATCACATCGATGCCACCCAGCCTCTCTTCACAGGCTTGGGCGAAAGCGGTCAGCTGGCTGTAGTCGCGCACATCGCAACGCTGAATGAAACCGTCCCCCCCCGCCTCGCGGACCTGTTTCAGGGTTTCTTGCAAGCCTGGCTCGCTGACATCGGACAAGGCCAACTGCCAACCTTCTCGAGCCCAGCGCAGAGCGATTTCGCGACCCAGGCCGGACCCGGCACCAGTGATCATCATGCGATTTTGCATAGGGAGTTGCCTTGTTGTTCCGGGGAAGATGCTCGCAGTGTAGCGAAGGATTTTCCTACACCCATGACCATCAAACTGCTGAATACCCCAGGCAAACCGCAGCGGTTGAGCCATGTAGTTGAAACCCGCCCCACTAAAAAACGAAATAAACCCGCGACCAAAAAGCAGTAAAAAAACGTTGAATTTTCTTTCACTTCTCAGAGTCGGAACTGTTAAGCCGCTCGGATTTATTGCAGTCGAGCCTGTCATTGAACGGCTGCGACTTTCCATAACACTCCAATAAGGAATTCGATATGGGCACCATTCTTCTCGTTATTCTGATCCTTTTGCTGATCGGTGGTCTGCCGGTTTTTCCGCACTCCAGAAGTTGGGGCTATGGTCCGTCCGGCGTACTCGGCGTGGTAGTGATTGTCTTATTGATTCTGTTGTTGCTTGGCAAGATTTGACCGCTGTCAGATTCAGCAGACAAAAAAAGAGGCCCTGGCGGGCCTCTTTTTTATTGACCTTTTACTGGGTCTGCATGCTTTTGGTCACACCCGCGGTGTTATCCAGCAAGCTCTTGGTCGCCGTTTGCAGGAACGCTTCCAGCTTGAGCTTCAGCTCAGCGGTACGCGGTGCATTCGGGATGATTTCGGCATGCGGATTGGCACCCAGCTGGTACTGGTACATCTTCGGATCCATTTCCTTTTCCTTCGGCAGAATCAGGATCTGGTCAGCCGTGACGATGGCTGTGGTCTGTTCAGTACCCGATGGCTTGATCACGCCGAAACCGGTGTCGCCTTGCGGCAGGTTGAGCAAGTCTCGTCCCCAGCACTGTTGACGCACTTCGCCACCGAGGCGACCCATGATAGTCGGCACGATGTCGATCTGAGTCCCCACGGTATGGTCACGCTGACCGAACTTTTCCTGGATGCCCGGTGCAATCATCAGCATCGGCACGTTGAAGCGGCCCAGGTCCATTTCGGTGATTTGACGCTCGTTGCCGAAACCATGGTCGCCCACGATGACAAACAGGGTTTCCTTGAAGTACGGCTCTTTACGAGCCTTTTCGAAGAACTGCCCCAACGCCCAGTCGGCGTAACGCATGGCCGTCAAATGCTCGTTCAGGCTGCCGCGATCAGTCACTTTTTCGACCGGCAATGGCGTCGGCAAGGCATAGGGAGTGTGGTTGGACAGGGTTTGCAGCAGCGCGTAGAACGGCTTGCCTTCGCGCGCCTTGAGTTCCTGCAGGCCACGGTCAAACATATCCTGGTCGGACACGCCCCACGTCGGGTCGGAGAACACCGGGTTCACGTAGTCGTTACGCCCGATGAAATTGGTCATGCCCTGGTTGCTGAAAAAGCCCGACTGGTTGTCCCAGGCAAAATCGCCGTTGTAGACATACACATCGTCGTATTTACGGGCGCTGAGCAACTGTGGCAGGCCGGACAGCTTGTGGCTGCCTTCCGGGGTCTGCATCAGGTATTCGAAACCTGGCAGGTTCGGGAAGCAGGCCATGGTGGCGAACATGCCCTGGTGGGTATGCGTACCGTTGGAGAAGAAGCGGTCGAACAACAGGCCTTCTTTCGACAATTTATCGAGGTTGGGCGTGATGTTGCCCGGCGCGCCCAAGGCACCGACCGAGTGACCGGCCATGCTTTCCATCAGGATCACAACGACGTTCTTGATCGGCAGCGTCTTGTCGGCCGGTGGCGTGTAATCGCGGCGTACCGCAGCGATATCGGCATCAACCAGCTTGTCATCCGGCATCACCAGCATATCGCGGACAATTTTCTGGGCCACGGACTGTTCCATCGTCGGCTTCCAGATGTTGTCGCGCTCTTCGGACATGCGGCTCTTCGCAGCAGCAACCAACTGCAACGTGCCGTTCAGGCCCAACTGGTTGGCGAAGTTCGAGTCGGTGGTGTAAACGTCACCCCAACGCAGCGGCGGACCTTGACGCAGCGTGCCACGGGCTGCCACGACGCAGATCAACAGGCAAACCACGAATACCGCGATGCGCGCATACCACGGGGCTACCTGACGGGTGCTGATGGCGCCACCGCTGAACGGGCCGCGTGGGCGGGTTGCACGGTCGGCGCCCTTGAACGCCAGGCTCAGCAACCAGGTGCCAACAGCCCAGGCCAACAGATAACGGACGACCGGGAAGCCATACCAGAGCATGCTCATGACGGTTTTCGGGTCTTCCTTCACATACTGGAAGACCAGGCCGTTGAGGCGCTGGTGGAACTCACGGTAAAAGTCCATTTCCATCAGGCCGAGGAACAGCGCGATGCTCGAGGCAATGGTCAGCCAGCACCGGAACAGACCACGGGCAGCCATCGCCCGGACACTGAACAGGGACAGCAATAGTGGAATGCTGAGGTAGACCACCAGGCGCAGGTCGAAACGCAAGCCGTTGGCGAACGCTTCTAGGAAGGTCGAGGCAGGTGTGTCGAGGATCATCTCCCGGTTGTACACCAGCAGCGCAACGCGCAGCAGGGAGAGCATTGCCATCATCACCACGGCACAGAGCAGTGTGTACGCCAGATGCGATTTGACGGTCGGTTGCAGCAAGCGATTCGAAGCTCGCTGCTGACTCAGGGCGTCCGGGTTAGCCATGTCGTTTATAGGACTCATTGGAAGTTGAAGTTTCAAAGATGTTGCGGCGCCCTGCCCTCCCTTGCGATTACTTGCAGGAAGTGGCCGGAAGCGTGCGCGATGCGCAAATGTTGCACGATCACTCACAGCATTGCCATCCATTACTGGCAAGCACTCCCCCAAAGCCTGGCTTCCAGGGCTCTGGAACAAGAGTTACAGAGGGTTGAGCGTTAAATCGGCGTGGGTGAATTGTCTTGGAGTGTTTGTGAAAATTTCGTGCAACGTATATCTGGAAACACAAAAAGGGCCTCTCGGCCCTTTTCGGTCAGCCCGGTTTAATCATTACCCGGCTTGTTCACCGCTTGCAGCACGTACTGCGGAAGAGCGAATGCGCCAATATGGATTTCCGGGTTGTAGTAGCGCGTGATGATGCCGCTGCCAGCAAAACGCTGACTCAGGGTTTCGCGCGACAGCTTGCGGTAAGCCGTGTTGGTCGCGCCCCAGGCAAACGTCATGGCACCGCCAATATAGGTCGGCACCGCAGCCTGATAGAAGTGCCAGTCCGGGAACAGACTGCGCAAGCGCCCCGCGGTAGTTTTCACTTCTTCGATCTGCATGAACGGCGTGCCGTTCTGGGTCACCAGAATGCCGCCTTCATTCAGGCAACGGCGGCATGCCTGGTAGAAGTTCTCCGAGAACAGCACTTCACCCGGACCGATCGGGTCGGTGGAGTCGGAGATGATCACGTCGAATTTTTCCTGGGTGGTGGCGACGAAACGCATGCCATCGTCGATCACCAGGTTCAGGCGTGGATCATCGAACGCACCTTTGGAGTGATTCGGCAAAAATTCCTTGCACATGTCGACTACCGTGCCGTCGATTTCGACCATGGTGATGTGTTCGACACTGCGGTGCTTGGCCACTTCACGCAGCATGCCGCCGTCGCCACCGCCGATGATCAATACGCGCTTGGCGGAGCCGTGAGCCAGGATCGGCACGTGGGTGAGCATCTCGTGGTAGATGAACTCGTCGGCTTCGGTGGTCTGGATCACGCCGTCCAGCGCCATGACCCGACCCATGCGCGGGTTCTCGAAAATCACCAGGTGCTGGTGCTCGGTGCGCACTTCGTGCAGCAGTTTTTCCATGCGAAAACGCTGGCCGTAGCCTTCGTAGAGGGTTTCCAGGTACTCGCTGGTTTTGGTGGTGCTCATGGGAAGTCCCCCGGTGAATGCTGGTGGCAACGGACGGTTACCCGCCCATGATGGACAATCGCAGACGCTGGGCAGGCGATTGACCAAGGAAAGGCGCGCATTCTACGTCGCCGAACATGACAGGTCGAACCTTCGTCGAACCAAAGATCATTCGAGTAAACAGTGAACCCTGTGGGAGCGAGCCTGCTCGCGATGAACGATGGCGCGGTTTAACTGACGTTGATGATCGCCCAGATATCCAGCGCGAGGATGATCAGGCCAACCAGGCCATTGAAGGTGGAACCCATGGTGTCGCTCCCAGGAGAAGAATTTCCCCCTTAGGATAGTCGGGCCTGACGAGGGCTCCGTTTTATTACGTTTGACTTAAACGTGAATCGCCACTTTCAACGCTTCCAGGGACGGCGCCGCGGCGATCCCGATGTGCGCACACAACTCCAGCACCCGTGGGACGTCGTTGCCATAGACCAGTACGGTCTGAATCTCGTCATCGAGCAGTTGGCTGAAGTTCATCAGCGTGTAGCCGCCGTTTTCCGGGTTCATGCTGCCCATCTGGATCTGGATGCGGTTGAGTGCCGTCAACGCTTCGGTCTTGGCCAGTTGCTTGGGCTTGATGTTGAACGCCACGCCCGGGCCGAAAGACGCAACGATCTGCTCAAACAGGTCCATGTAGGTGTCGGCCTGGAACAGCACGGTTTCCGGCAGGCTGCCGACTACCACCCATTCACCCAACGGGATCGGGAAAGTGTCGTCGTAGTTGATGTCCGGGTTGGCCGCCAGAAACGCCTCGGGATCGGCATAGGCCTGGGCGGCTTCATCGGCGATCTGCACAATTTCCGCCTCGCTCATGCAGCCGGAGCTGATTTTGCTGATGAGTTCGATGAGTGCGGCTTTCATGGGCGGATCCTGTAGCGAGGGAGTTTTGAGGGCGCGAAGGATAGCGCATTCACGAATGGATACCGAGCCCAAGAGTCGGGCCACGGACTTGTAGCGAGGGAGCGCATTCACGCTCGTACGTCATCCGTAGCAGCTGCCGAGCCTGCGAGGCTGCGCGGCCGAACGCAGCCTCGCAGGCTCGGCAGCTGCTACAAGGTCATACGGCGCGCTCCTCGCCACGGATCAGCCGAGCAGCTTCTGCAGCTGTGCCGTGGTGTCTGCCGCGCCCATGGTCCTGGCCGCGTCCAGAGCGTTGATGCCGTTGGCGTCCTTGGCCTTTGGATCAGCACCTTTGCTGATCAGGTAGTCGACGATTGCGCTGCGATTGAACATCGCGGCCATCATCAACGCGGTGCGGCCGTCAAAGGACGAACCTTCAACCTCGGCGCCACCTTCAACCAGAGCGGTCACCACCGCAAGATCGCCTTTGAACGCCGCGCCGGCAATCGGGCTTTGGCCATTTTCGTTGCGAATCTCTGGATCGGCCTTGTGCTCAAGCAGCACTTTCACTGCATCGACGTGGCCGTGATAGGCGGCCAACATCAGCAAGGTGTCGCCCTTGTGGTTACGCAGGTTCGGCGGCAGGCCTTTGCTCAGCAGTGCGGCGAGCATCGCCGCGTCACCATCACGTGCCTTGTTGAACACCTGCTCGGCAAACTCCGCGGCTTCTTCCGGGGTCATCTGGCGGGATTTGTCTGTCATTCGGGACTCCACATTCGGTCAATCGCAAAGCCGCTAGTTTCCTTAAGCGCCCTTACCCCTGTCACTCCTTTTTTCTCTCGTGCGGCCATAGCCAGAATCAATAACGGAACTTGCCAGCGTGGATATCCGCCAGTACCTGTTCGGTGACCTGCACATAAGTGTCCGAGCCCGGTAGCCAGGCGTAGACCGGATCGTCGCCGGTTTTACGCGGATCGAAGGCTTCATCCTTGAGACGGGTCTTCTGGTACTTGAAGGTCCCGGTGGTCTCCATTTTCACTTTCACCCGCAAAAACAACGGCACCGCATAGGCCGGCAGGTGTTGGCGAGCGAAGCTCAGCAACTCGCTGAAGTCCAGGGTCGCCAGGGATTCAGCCGGGGTAATCGCAGCCATGCCGGCGCGGCCGTTGGTGTTGTGGATCTCGACGCCATAGGCCACCGCCTCGGCGATGTGGGAGTGTTTCAAAAGTATGTTCTCGACCTCGGTGGTCGACACGTTCTCGCCCTTCCAGCGGTAGGTATCGCCAAGGCGATCGACGAACTGGGCGTGACCAAAACCGATGCTGCGCAGCAAGTCACCCGTATTGAAGTAGCGATCGCCCTTTTCGAAGACATCGTGGAGCACGACTTTTTCGGTCTTCTGCGGGTCGGTGTAGCCGTCCAGCGGCGCCTTGTCATCGATCTTTGCCAGCAACAGGCCTTGTCGGCCCTTGCCGACTTTCTGCATGAAACCCTTGCTGTTGCGGATCGGCGCACAGCTGTCGTGCGCGTATTCGACCAACGCCCAGGACATCAGCGAGAAGCCGATGGTGTTGTCGAAGTTGAGGATGTTGCTAAAACCGATATTGCCGTCGCTGGCGGCGTACAACTCGCAAATGTGGCTGACCCCGAAGCGCCGCTTGAACTCGCTCCAGACACCGGGGCGCAGCCCGTTGCCGATCATCTTCAGCACCGCGTTATCACGGTCGGTGGTGCTCGGCGGCTGATCGATCAGATAGCGGCATAACTCGCCGACGTAGCCGATGGTGGTCGCCTGGTATTTGCGTGCATCGTTCCAGAACTGGCTGGCGCTGAAGTTACGCCGAATGGCAAAGCCCGACGCCCCGCAAATTGCCGAGCCCCAGCACACGCATAACCCCGTGGCGTGGTACAGCGGCAAGGTGCAATAGATGACATCGTCGGGGGTCATATCCAAAGCGATCAACCCGAAACTGGCGGAGGTCTTCATCCAGCGGCCATGCTTGAACACTCCGGCCTTGGGCAGTCCGGTCGTGCCGGAGGTGTAGATATAGAAGCAAGGGTCGTTGAGGTATACCTGCTGGCTGCTGAGCGGGTCGTCGCTCGGGTAATCGGTGCTGACACGCATCAGGTTGATGAAGCCTGTGGGCACCGAACCGGGATCATGGGAGGTGTCCTGATCGGCCACCCACCAGGTTCTCGCGGTATCGATTGCAACCTGCTCGCGGATCGCCGAATAAACCCCGACCAACTCCTCGCCCACCACGATTGCCGCCGGGGCAACCAGATTCACGCTGTGCACCAGCGCCTGTCGGGTTTGCGAGGTATTGAGCATGGCGCTGATCGCGCCAACCTTGGCCACCGCCAGCACCGTGACCAGCAGTTCCGGACGGTTTTCGATGAAGATTGCGACCACATCACCTTTGCCAATGCCCTGGGCAATCAGATAGTGAGCAATGCGGTTGGCCCACTGATTGACCTGTGCATAACTCAGTCTGACCTCACCTTGCAGCAGCGCCAGGCCATTGGGATTACGGTGTGTCGCTTGCTCGAAGCTCCAACCGAGGCCGCAGGGTTGATCCGGCCGTTTGACATTGGCGACTTTGAGCCCCTTGACCACCCGTGGCAGGGCTTTGGCAATGGACGGCAACTTACGGAGCATCATGCCCCAGGTGATCATGTCGTTTGACGCGAGACTCATGGTTGCTCCCGTTCGGCCCTTGATGTCAGGCCTGTTTTGTTATTGTCGGGCGAACATTTGGTCGCAGGTGTTCAGGCAACTTCATCCCTGGATGAGAGACGGCAGATAACCTCTGGCTAGAGATAAAAATGAACGTGGAAGCGTTGATTCAAGCCAAAAAGTACGCCCGCACTTGTGCCGCTGTACACGCGGTTTTTGAAATGTTTTGTATCCGGGTCGCTACTGCGGCGAGCGCGCAAAATGCAGGATGCACGATGGCCATTCATGCAGAATGCACGATGCCGAAAAACACACTATTTTATATATGATTGATTTATAACGACTTTTCTAAAAACTCATACTGGCACAATCAGTGCACCTATCACTCCATGCTTGCCATTCAAGTGCAAACGGAGCTGATCGACATGAGCCTGATCCAGGAAAAATTTTCGTCCCTGTTCTCCAACTTCGACGTCACCACGCAAGCACGCCCAGACGGCGGTATTCTGCTGACGCTCAATAGCAGCGATGGCCGAGTGTTCAAACGCTCGATTTCCTACGCTCAATTGCATGCCGGCGATCAACTGTCCTGGGTAATCAGTGCCATTCGCCGTGACTTGGCCGAACAGGCCAGCGAACTGCCGCAGATTTCAATGCTGCAAAGCCAGCAGCGTTTCGCCTTGCCGACCTATCACTCGAGATAAGCACCAACCGTTCAAACCTTTCAGGTCGTGCAAGCCTTGCGCTGCACGGCCTGAGTGCGTTTTGAGCTCAGCTCAACAAGCCGCGATTAACCGCCTCGCCGACCGCTTGGGCACGGTTGGTGACTTCGAGCTTGGAGTAGATGTTGCTCAGGTGATACTTCACCGTCGCCTCGGAAATGTCCCGAATCACGCTGATTTCCCACACCGTTTTCCCGGCCTTGGCCCAATACAGAATCTCCAGTTCCTTTTTGCTCAGCGGTTTGCCTGCCGGATCCGGACGCTGTCGCTTTGGTGTTTTCATCCTTAGCCCTCTCACCAGGAGTCCGCACCATTGCCAAGCGCGAAAAGTGCCTGGATAAGCGAACAAACTTAAGGGCCGCAGAGTTACACAGGAACAAGATTAAACAAGTAAGGAAAACCACAAACAGGCATGGCCGACTTATCAACAGGCAACTTCCTACACGTCCTACAGACGTGCGTTGGCCATGATGTTAGTCCGTGATGGAAAGTCGGCTGACCGCGTGAGTTGCAGTCAGCCGTAGCCACTCAGAACGTGGCGGGATCGATCTGTGAAAAGCTGCTGACATTCAGATGCCCGGCGAGCTCACCGCCTTCGCGTACCAGTCCGCAGGTGGCCATGCCGGCTTCACGGGCGGCATCCAGCTCCTGAACGATGTCGGAGAGAAACAGGATCTGCGCAGGCTCGCAGCCAATGGCCTGGGTAATGCGCTGATAGGACTGCGCCTCACGCTTGGGTCCCGAGGTAGTGTCGAAGTAGCCGCTGAACAGTGGCGTCAAATCACCGGCCTCGGAACAACCGAAGATCAGCTTCTGGGCCTGGATCGAACCGGACGAGTAAACAAACAGTTGATAACCGGCCTGATGCCAGCGTTTCAGTGCGTCGACCGCATCCGGGTAGACATGGCCCTTCAACTGCCCGGCCTGATAACCCTGCTCCCAGACCATCCCTTGCAACGCCTTGAGTGGCGTGGCCTTGCGGTCTTCGGCAATCCAGCCCAGCAGGATTTCGATTACCCGTTCAACGTCAGCGCCAGGCTCGGCGCTGTCCTGGCGTACCGCGTCGATCTGCCGGGCAACATCGGCCCGTTGCGCCTGTTGCCGGACAAAATCCGGCAAATGTCTGGCGGCGTAGGGAAACAGCACGTCGAACACAAAACTCACCGCGCTGGTGGTGCCTTCGATGTCGGTGAGAATGGCTTTGATCGTCATGCCATCAGTCCTCGAGGCGCGGGAAGCGACTGGCGATGTCATCGCCGGTGAAGTTGGCCACCCAGCCGTCAGGGTTGTTGAACAGCCGAATCGCCACGAAGTGCGGATGCTCGCCCATGTCGAACCAGTGTGCAGTGCCAGCGGGCACCGAAATCAGGTCGTTTTTCTCGCAGAGCACGGCGTACACGTAGTCGTCGATGTGCAAGGTAAACAGGCCACGGCCCGCGACGAAAAATCGTACTTCGTCTTCGCCATGGCGATGCTCTTCCAGGAACTTGGCGCGCAATTCGGCTTTTTGCGGGTGATCGCTGTTGAGGCTGATCACGTCGACGGTGATGTAACCGCGCTCGGTCATCAATTGATCGATCTGCACCTGATAAGCGGCAATCACTTCTTCCTGGCTGGCGCCCGGCTGGATCTTCGCCGCGGCTTGCCAACGGTCGAAGCGCACGCCTTTTTCGGCCAGCGTCGAAGCGATATCGTCGAAGTGGGTCAGGACCTTGTTCGGCAGGTCCGGGCTTGAAACGTGGTAAACGGACAGGCTGCTCATGTTGGCAATTCCTCGTTAGCGGCGCTGCCGTCCAGCTTTACAGGCCGGTCAGGCAACGCGTTTCATCAGGCGGTTGGCGACTTCAGATGAAGTAGGCCTTAACGGTTAATCAACGCGCGCATTTTCAGCTCGCATTCAAACAGGAACTCAAACGCTTCGATCTGCCGCAACGCATCGCTCATCTTCGGACCCCAGGTATAGAGGCCATGACCGCGAATCAGGTAACCGACACAGTCGGGATGGTCGTCGAGCCATGGCTGGACTTTGGACGCCAGGCGCCCGATGTCCTGATCGTTGTCGAAGATCGGCACCCGCACCCTGGACTCATGGGTCGAGATCCCGCTGAAGGCTTTTTGCAGTTCGTAGTCTTCAAACGTAATGACCGGCCCCTGCAGCAGCCGCGACAACACCGTGGCATTGACCGAATGGGTGTGCAGCACCGCACCGATGTCGGCACGCCAATTATATAACTGGGTGTGCAGCAGGGTTTCGGCAGACGGCCTCTTGCCAGGTTCCAGGCTGTTGCCCGACATATCCGTGGCCAGCACGTCATCCATCCCCAACTGCCCTTTGTGTTTACCGGAAACGGTCAACAGGGCTTCGGTGGCCGACAGTCGCGTCGAATAGTTGCTGCTGGTGGCGGGCGACCAGCCTCGGCCATACAAAAAACGCCCGGCGTCGATGATTTGCTGGGCGAGCTGTTCACGGGTAAGGCTCATGGCCTGTCCTCTTGCATACGTGTGGCAATGATAACGGCTGCAGCGAACGCTGCGAGGCTGGCAATACTAAAGGTCAATGTAGCGCCCAGGGCATTCCAGCTGTAACCGGAATACAACGCGCCCAACGCACCGCCGGTGCCGGCCAGTGCTGCGTACAACGCCTGGCCCTGCCCTTGCTGGCGTGCGCCGAAGCTACGTTGCACGAAATGGATGGCAGCGGCGTGAAAACTGCCGAAGGTTGCTGCATGCAGAATCTGCGCAAACAGCAGCACCCACAGGAATTCGGCGAACGAGCCGAGCAGCAGCCAGCGTAACGCCGCCAGCAGGAAACTCGCCATCAGCACCCGGCGCACCGAGAAGCGCGCAAGGATATTGCTCATGAATATAAACATCACGACTTCAGCCACCACCCCCAACGCCCAGAGCATGCCGATCACGCCACGGCTGTAACCCAGGTGTTCGAGGTGCAGGGTCAGAAAGGTGTAATACGGCCCATGGCTCATCTGCATCAGTGCCACGCAGCCATAAAATGCCAACACGCCGGGGTTGCGCAGTTGCTTGAGAAAGCCCTCGCCCACCTGCCGGTTGCCTTGCGCCGGCTGGGCGTTCGGCACCCAGAGGCTGCTGATGACTATCCCGCCCATGATCACCACCAGCGTCACCGGGTAGATGTCCAGGCTCAACCATTCGAACAGCCGCCCCAACGCAACCACGGTGATGATGAAACCGATCGATCCCCACAAGCGGATCTGGCTGTAGCGCGAAGTCTGGCCCTGCAAATGCGCGAGGGTAATGACCTCGAACTGCGGCAATACCGCGTGCCAGAAGAACGCATGCAACGCCATGACCATCGCCAGCCAGGCGTAGCTTTTGCTGACGAAGATCAGCGAAAAGGTCAGCAGCGTACAGATCGCGCCGAAACGCACGATGGCCAGGCGCCGGCCGGTGTAGTCACCGAGCCAGCCCCAGATATTCGGTGCGACGCAGCGCATCAGCATCGGAATCGCCACCAGTTCGCCAATGCGCGCGCTGGAAAACCCCAGGTGATCGAAGTACAGCGCCAGGAACGGCGCGGTCGAACCGAGCAAGGCGAAATAGAACAGATAGAAGCTGGACAACCGCCAGTATGGAAGCGCCGCCACGGCCGTCAGACCGCGGCGACGTCAGGGCACGGCTTCACAGCTGGCCCAGCACCGGGGTGCTGACGCGCACGTCGGCGTTTTGCCCGCGATTGCGCAGCAGGTGGTCCATCAACACGATGGCCATCATCGCTTCGGCAATCGGCGTGGCACGGATGCCGACGCACGGGTCATGACGGCCCTTGGTAACGACGTCCACCGGGTTGCCGTGGATATCGATCGAACGGCCCGGCGTGGTGATGCTCGACGTTGGCTTGAGCGCCAGGTGCGCAACGATTGGTTGCCCCGAAGAGATGCCGCCCAGAATCCCGCCCGCGTTGTTGCTGAGGAAACCTTCGGGGGTCATTTCGTCACGGTGCTCGGTGCCGCGCTGGGCGACACTGGAGAAGCCGGCGCCGATTTCCACGCCTTTCACCGCGTTGATGCTCATCAGCGCATGGGCCAGTTCGGCGTCGAGACGGTCGAAGATCGGTTCGCCGAGCCCAGGCTTCACGCCTTCGGCGACTACGGTGATCTTCGCGCCGACCGAATCCTGGTCGCGGCGCAATTGATCCATGTAGGCCTCAAGCTCTGGCACTTTGTCCGGGTCGGGGCTGAAGAAGGCGTTTTGCTCGACCGAGTCCCAGGTCTTGAACGGGATTTCGATAGGCCCGAGCTGGCTCATGTAGCCGCGAATGACGATGCCCTGGGTCGCCAGGTATTTTTTCGCAATCGCCCCCGCAGCCACACGCATGGCGGTTTCCCGCGCCGAGCTGCGACCACCGCCACGGTAATCGCGCTCGCCGTATTTGTGGTGATAGGTGTAGTCGGCGTGGGCCGGGCGGAACAGGTCCTTGATCGCCGAGTAGTCCTTGGACTTCTGGTCGGTATTGCGGATCAGCAGACCAATCGCGCAACCGGTGGTGCGGCCTTCGAACACGCCGGAGAGGATTTCGACTTCGTCGGCTTCCTGACGCTGGGTGGTGTGACGGCTGGTGCCGGGCTTGCGGCGGTCCAGATCACGCTGCAAGTCTTCCAGGGACAGCTCAAGGCCCGGCGGGCAGCCGTCGACAATGGCGACCAACGCCGGACCATGGCTTTCGCCCGCGGTGGTGACAGTGAACAGCTTGCCGTAGGTATTGCCGGACATGCAGGACGCTCCGTGAATTCGCTGAGTGACTCAACCTGAAAATGTAATGTCGGCGAGTATACGCAGGCTATCCAACTAGTTCATCCTCGAACCTTATTGGTGCCTTCGAGTCCAACCGACACCTTCTGAATGATGGCGTGATGATGCTGCGAGTTATTGCCTTGAGCCTTACCCTGTTTACCGGCCTGCTTTCCAATGCAGTCCAGGCCGCTGTAGTTCTGCAACGGCCAATCAGTCTGGATACCGGCACCGGTGAGCTTTTCGGCTCGATGTTGCTGCCAAAGTCCGACAGCCCGGTACCGGTTGTGCTGATCATATCCGGCTCGGGCCCGACTGATCGTAACGGCAATAATCCGGAAGGCGGCAACAACGACAGCCTCAAGCGCCTGGCCTGGGTGTTGGCCAAACACAACATCGCCAGCGTGCGTTACGACAAGCGCGGTGTGGCGGCCAGCCTTGCGGCAACCCCGGATGAACGCAATCTGACCCTTGAAGCCTACGTAGCCGATGCTGTGGCCTGGGGTCAGAAACTCAAGTCCGACCCGCGTATGGGGCCATTGATTCTGCTCGGGCACAGTGAAGGTGCATTGGTGGCCACACTCGCCGCTCCGCAAGTCGATGCCGCCGCGGTGATTTCCGTGTCCGGTAGCGCCCGCCCGGTCGATCAGGTCTTGCGCCAACAATTGAGCAATCGAATGCCACCCGATCTGCTGCTGCGCAGCAATGAGCTGCTGGACAGCCTCAAGGCCGGGCATGTCGATGAACATGTTCCGACGCCGTTGCAGGTGATCTTCCGTCCCAGCGTGCAACCGTACCTGATCAGCCTGTTTCGCCAGGCCCCGGCCGCGGCTTTCGCCAAACTGAAAATGCCGGCGCTGATCATCCAGGGCAGCAACGACATGCAGGTCGGCGTCGGTGACGCACGGATGCTCAAAGCGGCGAAACCGGATGCCCAACTGGCGCTGATCGAAGGCATGAACCACGTGATGCGTATCGTGCCCAACGACATCAAGCGTCAATTGGCCTCCTACAAAGACCCGCAACTGCCCCTCGCCGTCGAGCTCGGGACTCAGATCTTGAGCTTTATTGACGGACTTCGCGCCAGTTAAGCCGGAGTTTCCCTCCAGTCCTGGAAAAAACGGCCGATAAGCCGGTGTCGGCAGCCCATTGGCTGCCGCCAAGCAGGGCTTGGACAGGATCTCGCCGTTATGACTGATACCCAGAATTCACCCGAAACCGCGCCAGAAACCACCGCCACTGAAGTGGTCGACCTGCCGTGGTCGGACGTCCAGGCCGAGCACCACAAGATGCTTCGCCTGGCGCCGCTGAAAACCGATCGAGCGACCGGTGGGCGGCCATTGCGCTTTGTCGAGTTCGGTTATGCCGAGCGCAACAGCAAAGAACGCAGCCTGCTGCGCATGAGCATTTCACTGCCCGGTCAACGGGTGCGCAAAGAACAGAACCACCTGGACGTCTGGGTCGATCATGAGAACCGTCGCGTGCACTTCGGTCCCGACAGCGGTCTGCAGATTGAACCGCTGAACCGTGGCATTGGCCGCTTTCTGGCGGCTCAAGGCATTACGTGGGCAAAGAAAAAGTGGTCGAGCTACACCGTCGACGGTGCGGACCTGAACAACAAGGACGCCCTCAACGAAGACACCCGCCTGCGCCGCGACCACTTCCTGCGGGTGCACGGCTTTGACGTGGTCTACGCCGACGCCCAGCATTTGAAGGGCAGCGTCAAAGAGGTAAAGGTCGGCGATCTGCTGGGCGACTGGAACTCCGAAAAGCTGCAGTTCGTGGAAATCCTCGAAGCCGCGCAGATGCTGCAGCAAGCCGAGCAGAATCTGGCGGAGCAGGAAGTCAAACTGCAAAAGCAGGAAGAGAAAGTCAGCAAATACAAACGCGAGGACACCGGGCTACGCTTCACCATCACTTGTCTGGTGGCGTTTTCGGTGTTCCAGGCGGGACTGCTGATCTGGATCGCTACGCACCGCTAAAAATCCGAGTTTGCTGAGGCCCTTGTGGCAAGGGAGTTTGCTGAGGCTCCCTCGCCACGTTCACCACATTAAACCCTGGCAGCGAACAACGCCTGATGCTGGCGGCATTGCTCGGCGCTGAGCATGAACACACCGTGACCGCCGCGCTCGAACTCCAGCCAGGCGAAATCGACTTCCGGGTACAACGCCTCGACGTGTACCTGGCTGTTGCCGACTTCAACGATCAGCAAGCCCTTCTCGGTCAGGTGATCCGCCGCTTCAGCGAGCATGCGCCGTACCAGGTTCAAACCATCGTCGCCGCAGGCCAGACCCAGCTCGGGCTCGTGCTGGTATTCGTCCGGCATGTCGGCAAAATCTTCGGCATCAACGTAAGGCGGGTTGGACACGATCAAGTCGAAACGCTGCCCTGGCAAACCGTCGAAGCCATCACCCTGAACGGTGTACACGCGCTCATCGACGCCATGGCGCTCGATGTTCTGATTGGCCACTTCCAGCGCTTCGAAAGACAGGTCCGCCAACACCACTTCAGCGTTCTGGAACTCGTAGGCGCAGGCTATGCCGATGCAACCGGAACCGGTGCACAGGTCGAGAATCCGCGCAGGCTCGGCGCCCAGCCACGGCTCGAAACGTTTTTCGATCAGTTCGCCAATCGGCGAACGCGGAATCAATACACGCTCGTCAACGATGAACGACATCCCGCAGAACCAGGCTTCGCCCAACAGGTAAGCCGTCGGGATGCGCTCCTCGATTCGACGTTTGAGCAAGCGCTGCAGGTTGACCAGTTCGTCGTCTTCAAGACGGCAGTCCAGGTAGCTGTCGGCAATTTCCCACGGCAGGTGCAACGCCCCCAACACCAGTTGGCGGGCTTCGTCCCAGGCGTTGTCGGTCCCATGGCCGAAAAACAGATCCTCCCCATGAAAACGGCTGACAGCCCAACGAATGTGGTCGCGCAAGGTGCGCAGGCGGGAAGTGATCACGGGGCAAACTCATGAAAAAACGACTGGCGATTCTAACAGCCTAAACCCGCCCCGACGACGCAAGAAAGATCACCGGACGAATGTAGGATTGATCCTGATTTTCAGCTTTTGATTGAACATCTGCTCAGCTCTTGACAGGCTGCAGGCCAGCAACGACGGTGCCTACGATGGTAGCGATTCACAGAAGCGCTCAGCCAGAGGACAATGTCGCAAAAGCCCCACTCGAAGGAGCCCCAGAATGTCCGTTCCAAAAACGATGTTTCAACTCAGCGGTCGTGGTTACGCGCCGGCCAATCTGGCCCACGCGACGCTGGTGATCATCGATGCCCAGAAAGAATACTTGAGCGGCCCCCTGGCCCTTTCCGGCATGGACGCCGCTGTCGACAACATCAAGCAATTGCTCGCGGCTGCCCGCAAGGCGGGTCGGCCAATCGTCCATGTTCGCCACCTCGGCACCGTCGGTGGCCTGTTCGACCCACAAGGCGAACGCGGTGAGTTCATCCCCGGCCTTGAACCACTGGCTGACGAAACCGTCATCGGTAAATTGCTGCCCAGCGCGTTCCACGGCACCCCGTTGGAAAAACGCCTGCAAGACCTCGGCTCGCTGGACCTGATCGTCTGCGGTTTCATGAGTCACTCCAGCGTCAGCACCACCGTGCGCGCCGCGAAGAACCTGGGCTTTCGCTGCACCTTGGTCGAAGACGCCTGTGCCACCCGGGACCTGCCTCACAAAGGCGGAGTCCTCAGCGCCGAACATGTCCAGCAGACTGAAATGGCGATCATGGCCGACAACTTCGCGACCCTCGCCCAGACTCAGGACCTGATCTGATCGAGCGCTTGATGAGCGGCCAACGCAGCCGCTCATCCGCAAAAACCTCTCATTCCCTGCAATTGCCTTAGCCTCAGGAACCACCCGGTCAACTCCCGGTCGAAGGGCCGATACCCATTGAGGAAGGTCGGAATGAAGAAATCCGATGGTTTTGACGCTCGCCGCTTGCGGCCCAAAGGCCCACGCAACTGGCGTTATCGTTTTGGTGCGGCATTTTCCGCGCTGCTGGCAACCCTCGGCGTGTTGCTGATGATGGCCGGTGCAGCCAGCCTGTTGGGCCACCCGCCGGCGCTCGGCGAGTTGAACGCCAGCCCGGCCGGCGCGGCGGTGGTTCTGGCGATAGGCCTGTTGCTGCTGTATGTCGGTGTTGCGTTGTGGCGTCGCTGCCGCCGTCGGATGCGCCAACCGCGCGAGCTGAACCTGGCTCCGCACTTGATGAAAAAACATGACTGAGTGGTGCGCGTTGCGTTTTGACGCGCCCGATTCACCTCGACTTGGGTAAACTGGCCGCCCTTCGCGGAGGCTGACATGCAAGACGACGATTTTTCCCTGTTCAAAAGCGCGATCCAAGGCGTCAAGCCGATCAAGCACGATCGCGCCGAAACCGGCAAACCCAAGGCTGACCGCGCGCACATCGCCAAGCTGCGTCAGGCCGCCACCGTGCGCACCGATGCCACCACCGTTGACGGTCTGTCCGATCAGTTCGTGATCGATGTCGGTCCGGAAGACGAGTTGATGTGGGCGCGTGACGGCGTGCAGGAAAGCCAGATGCGCAAGCTGAAGGTCGGGCAGATCCCGTTCGAAGGCAGCCTCGACCTGCACGGCATGACCGTCGAAAAAGCCCGCGAGACGCTGTGGGCTTTTCTCGCCGAAGCCACAAAATTCGAAATCCGTTGCGTACGCGTGACTCATGGCAAGGCTGTACGCCTGGACGGCAAGCGGCCGATGATCAAAAGTCACGTCAACACGTGGCTGCGTCAGCATCCACAGGTGCTCGGCTTCACCTCGTGCCAGCCAAAACATGGCGGCGCCGGAGCGGTTTACGTGATGCTCAAACGCACCATGATGGAAGGTCGTGACGAGTAAAGCTGTCGCTTCACGCTTGCAGTGCCGTATTTGCCACCGTGCCCTTTGCGTAAAATCCCACAGGTAGTTTCATGCCCCTGGAACAGCATTACACCGCTACGTTATAGGAGCGGTTTTCCAAGTGTCCGGGGGCAGTAAACTGGTGGCGATATACTTAGGGTAGGGAGTAACTTCAATCTAGACATAAAGGTGGCCGGATTCTCGACAAGCGTGACGATGTCGGAACAACCTGGAAAAAAAATAACTCCTCCAGATGGTCAACGCTCCACTGAAGTTTTATTTAACAGTCGATCCAACCCCACTTGGTACAAATGAAATCGGCCGAAGCAGTCACACTACTACCGAGCGATTTTTCCACGCTTGCTTCAGAACCTCTTAACGCCCAACTCACCGCCCAATCAAAAATCACCCATAGCTTTAATTGCGCTTCCTAGCGCGCCCTCCGCGGAAATCAAACCATTGATTGCTTATGCATTCATGCTCGCATCCAGCTCTCAGCATCCAAATCTACCGCACACTTTAGAATCAACCCGCTTATAGCCAATAGCAATATATAACACTTATTTAATATACTTCGGATGCCTATAGCTTCTGAAATCCGCTCTTGCTAACCGGCTTGGCTTGGCCGGCAGCGGACAGGCCTGAGGCCTTCGTTTTCTGCCCGCGACTCCAATGTGAAGGTAAATACGCTACCGTTGATGCCAGAGAGTTTTACTTCTAATCTTCATGCGAAGCTATGTCCTCGTTTTTTGTATTTGTAGGTAACCATCACCATTGGCGAAGCCCCGAACTTCTTCACTTTTAGTTTCAGATCAGGCACTTAGGATCAAGAAAACGTCATTCAAATCATCCTCCCTTTAGCCATAAATAAAAAATTGACGAATAGGCTTTCAAACATTTGACAGAGTGAGTTCTCCCATCAAGAATTGCCCAGCGCGTTTCCAAGGTTGGGATCGCGTAACAAGGAGAAATTCTTTTCTAGAATTTCAGCGCAGATAAAAAAAGGAAATTAAAATGTCTGAAGCACTCAAGGGAAAAATCTCGAACGACACCCTAGGGCAAGTTCAAACCTACACCCTCTTCAACCAGAATGGCATCCTGATCACCTTGGATCTGCCCAGCCCAGTGACGCTCAATCTGAACAGCCAGGAGTATTACCCCCCCCTCACGGACCTATCCACAAAAGTCGTTCCAGTTTTGCGCAACACCTCGGGCCTTGACCTCAAATCGGCGACGTTCACTATCCAAGTCAATGACGTAAAAGAGGACGACAACACGCTCGCGAATGTGCGGTGGTGGAACGTCAATCAGGCAGATGGGCATCAGTCCATGGTATTCACTTGTGGCCCGATTGATAACGGGGACCACAGCTCAGGCACAGCCACCACTTCTGGATACTCTCGAATCCGGTGGGCCACCATGGCGAACACTGGGCGCAAAAATGAAACCTTTACCGTGAGCGATGTCTCGCTCACCTTCAAATCTACTTCTCCGGTAACTACGGGTGCAACTGACGGGCCGGTTATTAGAGTTGGCTAGTTGATCTGCCACCGCGGGGCCCAGAGTTCTGGTCCCCACGGTCGTCCCCGCCGCTGCGATGTTTTGCCAAATCGACGTGCTGGACGGATCGAAAAAGCTTGAAGCCGATTTGCCGGTCTTAAGTCAAGGCTAAAAGCCACCGCGCCAGCAGGATTCAACTGCAAGGTTTGCCCTTTAACTCAACCGGATCGGTTGAACCCGTCGAACCCGTATCCTCTCCACCGGCTACGACCGAGTCGTGCCTGCCCCCCACGCGGATCAAGCGGTAGTAAGACAGCCTGCACCGCCCTGGCAGTCAACTCCCCCAGAGAAACCTTGGTGCCGCCAATGCGCCCACAACGTGTCACCGAACTTTGGCTGGTGCACAACACATCCAGTTCCGACGGACTCACTTGGCAGACGATCCGGTTGTAACACCCTCAGGCGGTGACAGCCGGCCGCCAATCAAATTTTATGGCTCACACCAGCCCCCCCTTTTCGCTGGGCGGTCATCACCTTAACTCGCCCGTCAGGCGAAACAGCGCTTGGCATCGAAAGGCTGTTTCTCCATCACCCATTTGAAGCTTCGCGCCCGCCGGCAATACAACTGCCGGCACACATACGCTACCATGTGCCTCATGGCGGGTATGAACCCTGCATTTATTGCCAATCAGCTCGGTCATAGCGTTCAGATGTTGCTATCGACCTACGCCCGATGGATAAACTCCAGCACCGACTGGGGCGAACTCGGGAAGCTCGAAAACAGCTTGATTGGTACAAAATTGGTACAGACAGAAACAGTACCCCTCTGAAACCCTTATGGAATCAGCCCCTGTGACACTGGAACAGAATTACACGGCGATCCTCGGCCAGCTTGGCGAAGACGCCACCCGCGAAGGTCTGCTCGACACGCCTAAACGTGCCGCCAAAGCCATGCAGTACCTTTGCCGCGGTTATGAGCAGACGCTCGAAGAAGTCACCAACGGTGCCTTGTTCAGCTCCGACAACAGCGAAATGGTGCTGGTCAAGAACATCGAGCTCTACTCGTTGTGCGAACACCACTTGCTGCCATTCATCGGCAAGGCCCACGTTGCCTATATCCCGAGTGGCAAGGTGCTGGGCCTGTCGAAAGTCGCGCGGATCGTCGATATGTACGCCCGCCGCCTGCAGATCCAGGAAAACCTCAGCCGGCAGATCGCCGAGGCGGTCCAGCAAGTTACTGGCGCCCTGGGCGTGGCGGTGGTGATCGAAGCCCAGCACATGTGCATGATGATGCGCGGTGTAGAGAAACAGAACTCGTCGATGATCACCTCGGTGATGCTCGGTGAGTTCCGCGAAAACGCGGCGACCCGCAGCGAGTTTCTCAGCCTGATCAAGTAATCCGCTGTACGAAGAAAACCGGCATTCATCGCCGGTTTTTTTTCGCCTGTGAAAAATCAGGTAAGCTGCGCGCCTTTCTTCATTCGCCCGTGAGGCTTATACCGTGTTAGTAAAAGCGCTTCGTGTCGGCCTCGGCCAGCTGATCATTTTCATCGACTTCCTCACCCGCCCGAGCAAAAAGAAGCGCCCCGCCGCCGCTCAGGCCCAGGTCGAAAACGCAGCGAAAGGCCTGACGCTGTATCAGTTCCACGCCTGCCCGTTCTGCGTGAAAACCCGCCGCACCCTGCGCCGCCTGAATGTGCCGGTGGCGTTGCGTGATGCGAAGAACAACGAACAGGATCGCCAGACCCTGCTGGAGCAAGGTGGCAAGATCAAGGTGCCGTGCCTGCGCATCGAAGAGAATGGCCAGACCACCTGGATGTATGAGTCCAAGGTGATCATTGATTATCTGGACAAGCGCTTCGCGGCAGCCTGACTTTTTGTAGTGATCTGACGGACGCCATCGCGAGCAGGCTCGCTCCCACAGTGGTTTTGTGTTGTGGATAAGTTTTGTGTTCAAAACAAATCCCATGTGGGAGCGAGCCTGCTCGCGAAGACGCCGGCACTATCACCACAAATCCCGGACAAAAATAAACCGGCCCATTCGCCGGTTTATTTGTTTTTGGCTTTCCCTTACGCCGCCTCCGCAGCCTGTGCCTGACGCACCACTCCAGCCAATCGTTTAAGCCCTTCGTCCAGCCGCGCCGGATCGATGTGGCTGAAGTTCAGCCGCAGATGCCCCGGATTGTTGTCCGGTTCAGAGAAGAACGGCTCTCCCGGCATGAACGCCACGTCCTGCGCCAATGCCTCGTTCAGCAAGGTCCGGGTGTCCAACGGCTGCTTCAGGGTCAACCAGAAAAACAGCCCGCCCTGCGGCACATTCCACTCGGCCAGATCGGAGAAATGGGTTTCCAGTGCCAACTGAAAGGCGTCACGCCGAACCCGGTAGAAGTCCCGCAGTTCACTCAGGTGATCGCGAAACTTCTCGCTGCCAATCCATTGCAACGCCTGCCATTGACCGACACGGTTGGTGTGCAGGTCTGCCGACTGCTTGAGTCGCAGCAGGTGCGGGAACAGGTCCGGGCTGGCGATCAGATAGCCGACGCGCAAGCCAGGCAGCAAGGTCTTGGACACGGTGCCGGTGTAGATCCAGCTGGCCTTCTTCAAGCGACTGACGATAGGCGTCGCGCTGCCGCCATCAAAGGTCAGTTCACGGTAGGGTTCGTCTTCGATCAGGGTCACGCCAAACTCATCGAGCAACGCTGCCACTGCATCGCGCTTGGCGTCGCTGTAGCGCACGGCCGAGGGGTTCTGGAACGTCGGGATCAGATAGATGAACGCCGGGTGATGTTTTTCCAGGCGCATACGCAGCTCCTTCAGGTCCGGGCCATCGGCCGCAAGCGGCACGGTCAGGCAGTCAGCGCCGAACAGCTGGAAGATTTGCAGCGCCGCCAGATAGGTCGGCGCTTCGAGCATGATCTCGGTGCCTTTGTCGATGTACAGCTTGGCCGCCAGATCAAGGGTTTGCTGGGAGCCGCTGACCACCAACACCTGACTCGCCTCACACGGTACGCCCAAGGCCCGGGCCTCAGCTGCCAGCGCTTCGCGTAATGCCGGTTCGCCTTCGCTCATGCCGTATTGGCCCATGGACAACGGCATGTCAGCCCACTCGACCTTCGGCAGCATGGCTTCGGCAGGCAGGCCACCAGCAAACGACATCACTTCCGGGCGCTGAGCCGCGGCAAGGATTTCACGGATCAAAGAACTTTTAAGGCGCGAGACACGTTCGGAAAAAGCCATGGGGGTCACCGGTAGCGAAGGCCAAGGAAATTAAGTCAAACTACTTGACCGAAATTACGACAGCGCGAGCAGATACGTCAATATGCTTGACCTTAAAAACCAGACCACCCAGCAAGCCGCCATGGAAGCGTTCTTCTTCGGCTACCAGGCCTTCACCGCCAAAGCCGACGAAATGCTCGAGCGGCGCGGTTTGAGCCGCGTGCATCAGCGCATCGTGTTTTTCATCGCCCGCTACCCGGCCCTGAGCGTCAAGGAATTGCTCGCGCTACTTGGTGTGAGCAAGCAGGCGCTGAATATTCCGCTGCGCCAATTGGTGGAGATGCACCTGGTGGACAGCGTGGCGTCAGCGACCGACAAGCGTAAACGCCTGCTGCAACTGACCGTCGACGGCGCGCGGTTCGAGGAGTCGCTGCGACGTGAGCAAGTGAAATTGCTTGAGCGAGTGTTTGCCGAGGCTGGCGAGGCGGCGGTGGATGGTTGGTTGGCGGTGAATAAGGCGTTGGGCGAAAACCGCTAAACCAGGCTTTTGTAGCAGCTGGCGAAGCCTGCGTCCGGCTGCGAAGCAGTCGTAGGGTTCCCCCCGATAAACCGTAGAGGTGGATTTTACGACCGCTGCGCGCTCGAACGCAGGCTTCGCCAGCTGCTACGGAACAGCCCTATCCCCTGCATATAGCTTTCCCTCCAGACTTTTCGTCTACAAAATCAAAAACATTATTTGCTTTATTTGTATACAAAAGCATAATCCGTTTCGTGCGAGTTCCTGACCAAGCGGTCAACAAATTCGCAAGTACCTCAAAGAGCCGCTGCCCACCTCATGTGTCCGGCTCTGGAAATAACAATAAAACTCTTGAGGAGTACTCGCTGTGGAAAGCCGCAAATCCGAAGCCTCGACGCTGGAACTCTCGCCGCCATTACGCACTGGCTGGCTGGAGCGCATTTTTAAACTCAGCTTGCATGGCACCACGGTGAAGACCGAGTTGATCGCAGGTATTACCACCTTCATCACCATGGCCTACATCATCTTCGTCAACCCCAACATCATGGCGGACGCCGGGATCGACCACGGCGCCGCCTTCGTCGCGACCTGCATCGCGGCTGCGCTTGGTTGCCTGTTGATGGGTCTGTACGCCAACTGGCCTGTCGGCCTCGCACCAGGCATGGGCTTGAACGCCTTTTTTACGTACACCGTGGTCGGCACCATGGGCTACCACTGGGAAGCTGCGCTGGGCGCGGTGTTCATTTCCGGTGTGTTGTTCATGTTCCTGACGCTGTCGCGCGTGCGGGAATGGCTGCTCAACAGTATTCCGGTGAGCTTGCGCTTCGCCATGGGCGCAGGCGTTGGCTTGTTCCTCGGGATCATCGGCCTGAAAACCGCCGGCATCATCGTCGCCAGCCCGGCCACATTGATCAAGCTGGGCAATCTGCGTGACCCTGGTCCGCTGTTGGCCGCCGTCTGCTTCCTGATGATTGCGGTACTCAGTTACCACCGCGTGTTCGGTGCAATCCTGATCAGCATCATCGCCGTGACTCTCGCCGGTTGGGGTCTGGGCCTGGTGCACTACAGCGGCATCATGTCGCCCCCTCCCAGCCTGGCACCGACCTGGATGGCCATGGACATCGCCGGCGTGTTCAACGTCAGCATGATCAGCGTGGTGCTGGCGTTCCTCTTCGTGCACATGTTCGATACCGCCGGGACCCTGATGGGCGTGGCGCAACGGGCAGGTTTGGTCGGCAAGGACGGGAAGATCGAAAACCTCTCCCGCGCGTTGAAAGCCGACAGTGCGTCGAGCGTGTTCGGGGCGATGGTCGGTGTGCCGCCGGTCACCAGTTATGTGGAAAGTGCTGCGGGTGTGGCCGCCGGTGGTCGTACCGGTCTTACCGCAGTGACCGTAGGTGTGCTATTTATTGCCGCGATGTTCTTCGCGCCGCTGGCTGGCATGATCCCCGCTTACGCCACCGCCGGTGCGCTGATTTACGTGGCCATGCTGATGATGAGCGGCCTGGAGCACATCAAGTGGAGTGAAGCCACCGACAGCATTCCGGCGATTGTCACGGCCATCATGATGCCGCTGACCTTCTCGGTTGCCGACGGTATCGCGCTGGGCTTTATCACCTACGTGGTGCTCAAGGCCGGTACGGGTAAACACAAGGAAATTTCCATCAGTCTTTGGGTGCTCTGCGCGATCTTTATCGCCAAGTTCATTTTCTTGTAAGCGGTACGCGTTTCAAACCAGCCTCACCCTGTCGGGTGGGGCTTTTGCACATAGGGAGGAAAGTGATGAGTCTGGAAACCTGGCTGCTGTTCAGCGGCGCTGCACTGGTGGTGATCCTGATCCCGGGGCCACTGTCGTTGCTGATGATCAGCAACAGTCTGAATTACGGTCTGCGGCGTTCTTACCCGGCGTTTCTCGGCGGCGTATTTGCCTCGATCTGCCTGCTCAGTGCTTCGGCATTGGGTCTGGGCGCCCTGCTGCTGGCTTCGGAGCAACTCTTCAGTGCGCTGAAAATTGTCGGCGCGCTGTACCTGTTCTACCTCGCCTGGCAAAGCTGGCAGCAATCGCGGCAGCCATCGACCGGCGCCGAAGTGCCCCAGACCGCGCCGACACCGCGCTTTCGTGCACTGTTCGGGCGCGCGTTCGTGCTGGGTGCCAGCAACCCGAAAGACATCCTGTTTTTCGCCGCTTTCCTGCCGCAGTTCTTGAGCACACAGCAGCCGTTTCTGCCGCAGTTGCTGATCATGATCGCCACCTGGACCGTACTGGATCTGTGCTGCAAGGTGGCCTACGGCCTCGGCGCTCATGGTGCCGCGCGGTACCTGCGCAGCGGCAAGGGCCAGAGCTGGTTCAACCGGATCAGCGCCGGGTTGTTCAGTGGCGCGGGTGCTGCATCGTTGTTGAGCCGCTAAGAGCATCGTCGGAACGCCGCCCGGAGCCGGCACAGACACCACAGGTTTTGTGAACGCCACAATCCAATGTGGGAGCGAGCCTGCTCGCGATGGCGCCGGCACAGACACCACATTTCTCAAGGCGAAAAAAAGCCCGCAGTGTGAGCGGGCGAAAGACCAAAGAAGCTATATGCGCAGTCGCTTCTGAGAAAGATAGCAGGGGAAAGTCCTAGCTTCCTCTGTAGGTCGAATAGCTGTAGGGCGAAATCAACAACGGCACATGGTAGTGATCCTGCTCTGCCGAGATGCCGAAGCGCAGCACCACCACATCCAGAAAGGCCGGCTCCGGCAGCTGCACACCGCGCGCGCGGTAGTAATCGCCGGCATGAAACTGCAACTGATAGACCCCGGAACGGTAGTCATCGCCTTGCAACAAGGGTGCGTCGCAACGGCCGTCGCTGTTGGTCAGTGCACTGGCGACCAATTCCAGCTGCGAACCCTCAACGCGGTACAACTCGACCTTGATCGAGCTGCCCGGGCAACCGTGTGCTGCGTCCAAAACGTGTGTAGTCAAACGTCCCATTGATTCTGCGCGCCTGCCTGCGTTTGCAGCAGTCAGGCCTCGCGCCTCCCGGAGTCAGTTAAAAAGGAGACCGCACCTTTTCGGAGCACGAAAAGCGGCGGCGAGCGACTGATTAAGACACTTTTCAAAAAAATTGTACACAATAAAAACGACATTTTTTACCACCACCTCCGCCATCCAAGGTTTCTCTGCAAATCCGACGCTGAACCATAAGATCAGAGGACCTTACATCCATTAGCTGACCACTCAGGCAGGTTTCTTGCAGTACTCCGAAAAGACGACAGTTGATGAAAAATGCAAAAAATCAGGCTTACAAAGTGAATATAAAGTTGTATACAATCAGCCCATCGCTGTGACGCCAGCCTGTCACCTGACCTTCAGGCCGCCACACATCCCTTATCGCGAATAAGCAACCCCGAATAAGAAGGAAGACTGCAGTGAGCGCTGACTACCCACGCGACCTGATCGGTTACGGCAGTAACCCTCCCCACCCACACTGGCCGGGCAATGCCCGCATCGCCTTGTCCTTCGTGCTCAATTACGAGGAAGGCGGCGAGCGCAACATCCTGCACGGCGATAAAGAGTCGGAAGCCTTCCTCTCGGAAATGGTCTCGGCGCAGCCGCTGCAAGGCGAGCGCAACATGAGCATGGAGTCGCTGTACGAGTATGGCAGCCGTGCCGGCGTCTGGCGGATCCTCAAGCTGTTCAAGGAATTCGACATCCCACTGACCATCTTCGCCGTGGCGATGGCCGCCCAGCGCCACCCGGACGTGATCCGCGCCATGGTTCAAGCCGGTCACGAGATTTGCAGCCATGGCTATCGCTGGATCGACTACCAGTACATGGACGAAGCGCAAGAGCGTGAGCACATGCTCGAAGCGATCCGCATCCTCACCGAAATCAGCGGCGAGCGCCCGTTGGGCTGGTACACCGGCCGCACCGGGCCGAACACCCGTCGGCTGGTAATGGAAGAAGGCGGTTTCCTGTACGACTGCGATACCTACGACGATGACCTGCCGTACTGGGAACCGAACAACCCGACCGGCAAACCGCACCTGGTGATCCCGTACACCCTGGACACCAACGACATGCGCTTCACCCAGGTTCAGGGTTTCAACAAGGGTGACGATTTCTACCAGTACCTCAAGGACGCGTTCGACGTGCTTTACGCCGAAGGTGCCGAATCGCCAAAAATGCTCTCCATCGGTTTGCACTGCCGCCTGATCGGTCGCCCTGCCCGCCTGGCCGCACTCAAGCGGTTTATCGAATACGCAAAAAGCCATGAGCAGGTCTGGTTCAGCCGCCGGGTCGATATTGCCCGCCACTGGCACGAAACCCACCCTTACCCAGAGGCTTCGAAATGACTGCCTTCCAGACCCTGAAGCCATCGACCCTGAGCCGCGACGCCTTCGTCAACGCCTTCGCCGACATCTACGAACATTCGCCATGGGTCGCCGAAAAAGCCTTCGACCTGGGCCAGGACGCGGCGATCGACGAGATCGAAACCCTGCACCAGCGCATGAGCGATATCCTGCTGTGTGCCGATCACGCCAGCCAGCTGGCCTTGATCAACGCTCACCCGGACCTGGCCGGCAAAGCCGCCGTCCAGGGTCAACTGACCGAAGCCAGCACCAACGAGCAAGCTGGCGCCGGCATTCACCAATGCACGAGCGATGAGTTCCAGCGCTTCACCGAGTTGAACGATGCCTACAAAGCCAAGTTCAAGTTTCCCTTCATCATGGCGGTAAAAGGCAGCAACCGGCATCAGATCCTCGCAGCATTCGAAACGCGCATTCACAATTCAGTCGACACCGAATTCAAATGCGCGCTGGCGGAGATCAACAAGATTGCGCTGTTCCGATTACTGACTCTTTAGCGAGCTGGGCCCGAGCGTGAATGAACGTGAAAAACGCCCAGGGTCCTGCAAGCATCCCAAGCCACTTTAATTAAAGGCAGACAAGAAGAATGAAAGCTTACGCCGTACCTTTCGAGAAGTTCGTCAACCTGGCCGACGCCCGCCTGGGCACCAAAATCATCTCGGTCACCGATGACTGGTTCGCTGATGCCAACCGCCTGTTCCAGCCGACCCCGGCCGTATGGAAAGAAGGCGTGTTCGATGACAACGGCAAGTGGATGGATGGCTGGGAATCGCGCCGCAAGCGCTTCGAAGGCTACGACAGCGCGGTGATCCGCCTCGGCGTGCCGGGCTCGATCAAGGGCGTAGACATCGACACTTCATTCTTCACCGGCAACTACCCGCCATCGGCCTCCCTGGAAGCGTGCTTCCTGGCCTCGGGCGAGCCGGACGAAAACACCCAGTGGACTGAAGTGCTGTCGGCGGTCGAGCTACAAGGCAACAGCCACCACTACCACGAAATCAACAACGACCAGGCCTTCAGCCACCTGCGCTTCAACATCTACCCGGACGGCGGTGTCGCCCGTCTGCGCGTGTACGGCATTCCGTTCCGCGACTGGTCGGCGGTGGGCGACAACGAGCAAATTGACCTGGCCGCAGCCCTGAACGGCGGTCGCGCCCTGGCCTGCTCCGACGAACACTTCGGTCGCATGAGCAACATCCTCAACCCGGGCCGTGGCATCAACATGGGCGACGGCTGGGAAACCGCCCGTCGTCGCACCCCGGGCAATGACTGGGTGATCGTCGCGTTGGGCCACCCGGGCGAGATCGAAAAAATCATCGTCGATACCCTGCACTTCAAGGGCAACTACCCGGACACCTGTTCGATCCAGGGCGCGTTCGTCAAGGGCGGTACCGACAGCCAGATCGAAACCCAATCGCTGTTCTGGCGCGAATTGCTGCCAGCGCAGAAACTGGAAATGCACGCCGAACACACCTTCGCCGAGCAGATCAAGGCCCTGGGTCCGATCACCCACATCCGCCTGAACGTGTTCCCGGACGGTGGCGTGAGCCGCTTGCGGGTACTAGGCAAAGTCGCCAAGTAAGCGGTGAAGCCAATCGCGAGCAGGCCCGCTCCCACATTGGATTGTGGTGTTCACAAAACCTGTGGGAGCGAGCCGGCTCCGGGCGGCGTTCCGACGATAGCAATAGACCAGACAACAACGAATTCAAGACAAGAAGACCAGCATGCGCACATTGACGATTGAACCGCTGACCAAAGAAGCCTTCGCCCCTTTCGGTGACGTGATCGAAACCGATGGCAGCGATCACTTCATGATCAACAACGGTTCGACCATGCGCTTTCACAAACTGGCGACGGTGGAAACCGCCACGCCGGAAGACAAGGCGATCATCAGCATCTTCCGCGCCGACGCGCAGGACATGCCGCTGACCATCCGCATGCTGGAACGCCATCCGCTGGGCAGCCAGGCTTTCATACCGCTGCTCGGCAACCCCTTTCTGATCGTGGTCGCGCCACTTGGCGATGAACCTGTATCAGGCTTGGTCCGCGCCTTCGTCACCAACGGCAGGCAGGGCATTAATTACCATCGCGGCGTTTGGCACCACCCGGTGCTGACGATCGAAAAGCGGGATGACTTCCTGGTGGTTGATCGCAGTGGCACAGGCAATAACTGCGATGAGCATTTTTTCAAAGAGGATGAGTGTTTGATCCTCGCCCCCCACCAATAAGAGAAGGTCTGATCACTCGACAACAAGAGTGACAGGCGAGAGGTAAAGACTGTGGAAGCACATCTGTTGGAATGGCTGAACCTGAGCGTGCGCTGGGTTCACATGATCACTGGCGTGGCCTGGATCGGCGCGTCGTTCTACTTTGTCTGGCTGGAAAACAACCTCAATCGGGTCAACCCGAAAAACGGCCTGGCGGGCGATCTCTGGGCGATTCACGGTGGCGGGATCTACCACCTGGAGAAATACAAACTGGCCCCACCGACCATGCCGGACAACCTGCACTGGTTCAAATGGGAAGCCTACTTCACCTGGATGTCGGGGATCGCGCTGCTGTGCGTGGTGTTCTACTCCAACCCGACGCTGTACCTGCTGGCACCGGGCAGCAGCCTGAGCGGACCGGAAGGCGTGGCCATCGGTCTTGGCTCGCTGTTCATCGGCTGGTTCATCTACTCCTTCCTGTGCGACTCGGCCCTGGGCAAACGCCCTGCCCTGCTAGGTGGAATTCTGTTCGTGCTGATCATTGGCGCCGCTTACGGCTTCAGCAAAGTGTTCAGCGGTCGCGGTGCGTACCTGCACGTTGGCGCCATGATCGGCACCATCATGGTCGGTAACGTGTTCCGCATCATCATGCCGGCCCAACGGGCACTGGTGGCGGCCATCGCCGAGAACCGCACGCCGGATCCGGCACTGCCAGCCAAGGGCTTGCTGCGTTCACGGCACAACAACTACTTCACCTTGCCGGTGCTGTTCATCATGATCAGCAACCACTTCCCGAGCACTTACGGCAGCCAGTACAACTGGTTGATCCTGGCCGGGATCGCGGTACTCGCGGTGTTGGTGCGTCACTATTTCAACACCCGCCACGAAAGCCACAAGTTCGCCTGGACCCTGCCCGTCGCGGCAGTGGGCATGATCTGCCTGGCGTACGTCACCGGCCCAGCGCCAATGAACACCCCGGAAGTGGCCAAGGCACCGGCGAAGATCGAGTACCAGCCGCTGCCCGAAACCGCCCTCGGCGGTGGTAGCAAACCTGCTGAAGCAGCGCCTGCGGCCCCGGCTGCGGCTGCTGCACCCGCGCAAGCTTCGACAGCAAGCGGTCCGGACTTCAGCAAGGTACACAGCGTGATTCAGGAACGTTGTGCGGTCTGCCATTCGGCCAAACCGACCAGCCCGTTGTTCAGCGCGGCACCGGCCGGCGTGATGTTCGATACCCCGCAACAAATCCAGCAATTGGCCCCGCGGATCCAGGCCCAGGCTGTCGCCAGCCAGATCATGCCGTTGGGCAACATCACGCAGATGACCCAGCAGGAACGCGACCTGATCGGCGCCTGGATCAACCAGGGAGCCCGGACCAATTAAGTAGTAAAAACATCGCGAGCAAGCTCGCTCCCACACAGGCAACTCAAATCCTGTGGGAGCGAGCCTGCTCGCGAAAGACCGCAACGCGGTCCACCTGATGCACAAAATCACAAGAATAAAAAAGATCCGAGGTGTTGCATGTCCGTGTCATCCGAAGCACGCATCCCCGACGCACCCGCGATTCAACGACTGCCGTTGTTGCAACTGATTCTGGTCGGTCTGCAACACGTTCTGCTGATGTACGGCGGAGCCATCGCGGTGCCGCTGATCATCGGACAGGCCGCTGGCCTGAGTCGTGAAGAAATCGCCTTCCTGATCAACGCCGACCTGCTGGTCGCCGGCATCGCAACCGTCGTGCAATCACTGGGCATCGGCCCCATGGGCATTCGCATGCCGGTGATGATGGGCGCCAGTTTCGCGGCGGTCGGCAGCATGGTGGCCATGGCCGGCATGCCTGGCATCGGCCTGCAAGGGATCTTCGGCGCGACCATCGCCGCCGGGTTCTTCGGCATGCTCATCGCGCCGTTCATGTCCAAGGTGGTGCGTTTCTTCCCGCCGCTGGTGACCGGCACGGTCATCACCTCGATCGGTTTGTCGCTGTTCCCCGTGGCCGTGAACTGGGCGGGTGGCGGCAACGCTGCCGCGCAATTCGGCTCCCCCGTCTACTTGACCATCGCCGCGCTGGTGCTGGGCACCATCTTGCTGATCCACCGCTTCATGCGCGGTTTCTGGGTGAACATTTCGGTGCTGATCGGCATGGGCCTGGGTTACATCCTCTGCGGCCTGATCGGCATGGTCGACCTCAGCGGCATGGCGCAGGCGCCGTGGGTGCAAATCGTCACCCCGCTGCATTTCGGCATGCCGCAATTTCATCTCGCACCGATCCTTTCAATGTGCCTGGTGGTGGTGATCATCTTCGTCGAGTCCACCGGAATGTTTCTCGCCCTGGGCAAGATCACCGGCCAGGAAGTCTGCCCACGGATGCTCCGCCGCGGTTTGCTGTGTGATGCCGGCGCGTCGTTCTTCGCCGGGTTCTTCAACACGTTCACCCATTCCTCGTTTGCCCAGAATATCGGTCTGGTGCAAATGACCGGCGTGCGCTGCCGTTCGGTGACCATCGTTGCCGGTGGTCTGCTGGTGGTGCTGAGCCTGCTGCCCAAAGCGGCCTTCCTGGTGGCATCGATTCCACCGGCGGTACTTGGCGGCGCGGCGATTGCGATGTTCGGCATGGTCGCGGCTACCGGGATCAAGATCCTCCAGGAAGCCGACATCGCCGACCGTCGCAACCAACTGTTGGTGGCGGTGAGTATCGGCATGGGCCTGATCCCGGTGGTTCGACCGGAATTCTTCGCCCACTTGCCGTTGTGGATGAGCCCGATCACCCACAGCGGCATTGCCATGGCGACCCTCAGCGCCCTCTCGTTGAACCTGCTGTTCAACATCCTCGGCGGCGCAGAACGAGCCGCCAACAACGAGTGCCACGCTCATCAACACTGACGGATGACCGGACGGCCCGACTGTCCTTCCATCGTTATCCGGTTTCACCCGTGACACGAAATACCCGCATGACAGACCGGCCAGCGATACGTCCGGTCGCCGTCAGCGGCTGTCTGCGCCTTAACAATAAAAACAATCGAGGAGCAACACGATGACAGACTTGATAACGGCGCTCCGTTGCGGGGCGCTTGAGCCATGGCGCGGGAGTCAGTATTCTCCGCGGCCGCCTGAATCGGCTCTAAAAAAAAGCCCGGAATTATTTCCTGACCAGATAGCCAGCTTATCCCGGCTCTGGGCGGTCACACGGCACACTCCAATAAAAACCGAATGGACGCTTGATCGACTGTTTTCGAACAGCCGAACGGGCGTTCTTTTGCTTTTGAAAAGCCTTGGCCCAGCGCTTGCCGGAGCGCTGAGACCGGCCGACTGGATAACGTTTTACGGCAACGAAAAACAGGCGCCACACCAGAGCGCCGATTCAAAAAAACGTGGAACCACTTACTTTGGGAGCAACCGAATGAACCGTACGTGCACTAGCCTGATGCTCGCTGGATCCTTGCTGGCGGGGGGCCAGGCAATGGCCGGCGATCTGCTGCAGTGGCAGAACAACAGCCTGACCTATCTCTATGGCAAAGACTTCAAAGTCAACCCGAGCATCCAGCAAACCGTGACCTTCGAGCACGCCGATGCCTGGAAATACGGGGACAACTTCCTGTTCATCGACAAGATTTTCTACAACGGCAAACCTGACGCCTACGTCGGCAATAACACGTACTACGGTGAGTTCAGCCCGCGCCTGTCGTTCGGCAAGATCTTCGACCGGAAACTCGAATTCGGCCCGATCAAGGACGTCCTGCTGGCCATGACCTACGAGACCGGTGAAGGCGACGTCAACTCCTACCTGATCGGTCCGGGCTTCGACCTGGCCATTCCCGGTTTCGATTACTTCCAGCTGAACTTCTACAATCGCCACACCGACGACAAACGCCCGGGTAACAACATCTGGCAGATCACTCCGGTGTGGTCCTACACCATCCCGGTGGGCAGCTCCAGCGTGCTGATCGACGGGTTCATGGACTGGGTGGTCGACAACGACAAGAACAGCCAAGGCACCTACCACGCCAACCTGCACTTCAACCCGCAGATCAAGTATGACCTGGGCAAAGCCTTGCACTGGGGCGAGAAGCAGCTGTACGTCGGTGTCGAGTACGATTACTGGAAGAACAAGTACGCCATCGAAGACACGAAGGACTTCACCACCAATCAGAGCGCCACGAGCTTGTTGGTGAAGTACCACTTCTGATCCAGGGTTGAAAGATCGCAGGCTTCGCCAGCTCCTACATAAGCGCATCGAGTGTAGGGGCCGGCGCCGGCTGCGGTCTTTTGCTTTGCCGCCAACACATCGAACTTCCCGATTAAACCCCCGCAAAATTCGCAACCATTGATCAGTCCGTCTGGCATAGCATGGCGCCATTCCACTCTGATCGAGGAGTTGCACCGATGACTCAATTTCGCAAAGTGCTTAGCCTGCATACCGGCCAACCCGCGTCCGATGGCGCCGGGGTCAAGCTGACCCGGGTATTTGGGGGGGCTGGTGTCGAACGCTTCGACCCGTTCCTGATGCTCGACGAATTCGGCTCGGAAAATCCCGACGACTACATTGCCGGTTTCCCCCCCCACCCGCACCGCGGCTTCGAAACCGTGACCTACATGCTCGAAGGGCGCATGCGCCATGAGGACCATCTGGGTAACGTCGGTTTGCTGGAAGGCGGTGGCGTGCAATGGATGACTGCCGCCAAGGGCATCATCCACAGCGAAATGCCGGAGCAGGAAGAAGGCGTGATGCGCGGCTTCCAGCTATGGCTGAACCTGCCAGGCAAGCACAAGCTCGATCCGGCCAGCTATCGGGATATTCAGCCAGCGGACATTCCACGGCTGAAAACCGCGCAAGGCGTCGAGGTGGTGGTGATCGCCGGTCTGTTCGACGACGGCACCGTCAAGCAAACCGGTGCGGTACAACGGCCAGACACCGAACCGTATTACTTTGATTTCCATCTACCGGCCGGCACCAGCATCACACCGAAACTGCCGGATGGGCATCGGGCACTGCTCTATGTGTATGACGGCAGCGTTGAATTGCCGGGGCAAACCCAGAGTGTCGGCGTCAGCAAACTGGTCCGTTTGTCGGATGAAGGCGAGTTGCAACTGAGTAGCGAGTCCGGGGCCAGAGTGCTGTTGATCGCCGGTAAACCGCTGGGTGAGCCGATCGTGCAGTACGGGCCGTTCGTGATGAATACCCGGGAGGAGATCGAACAGGCGTTGCGTGATTTTCGCGATGATCGGTTGACCGCCTGAGTTTTGCATCGTCTGCAACGGAGCCATCGCGAGCAGGCTCGCTCCCACATTTGATCCTCAGTGCACACAATATTTGTGTCGACGACGATCTCCTGTGGGAGCGAGCCTGCTCGCGATGGCCGCGCCACAGTTTTCAAGCCGGGATTACAGGCTCTTCCAACCCCAGGAACCGGCACAACTCTTCGCGCTTGGCCAAGGCATCGCGGCGGCCAAGCTCGATCAACTCGCTGCAATACCCTGCCTCGAACAGCAGATAACTCAACACCCCGGCCCCGCTGGTCCTGGTCGCACCCGGTCCGCGCAAGAACAGTCGCAACGCGGCTGGCAGCTCTTGCCGATGCCGTGCGGCGATTTCATCGATCGGCTGACTCGGAGCAATCACCAACACGTCCACCGGTGCAACACCGAGGCTGTGTGCTGCGGTACTCGCTGGTAACAAGTGACTGAACTGGTTCAAGCGTTGCAACAGCTCGATGTCACTCTCGAGGCTGTCAATGAACGTACTGTTGAGCAGGTGCCCGCCAATCTGCGCCAACGAGGGTTGCTGACCGGTGTAGGTGCGCTGCAACGGATTATCGGGGTCAACGCCGCGCGGGTTACCACTGACGCCCACCACCAGCACCCTGCTCGCCCCCAGGTGCAGGGCCGGGCTGATCGGCGCCGACTGCCGCACCGCACCATCGCCGAAGTACTCGTTGCCGATCTTCACCGGCGCAAACAACAACGGGATCGCCGAACTGGCGAGCAAATGGTCGACCGTCAATTGAGTCGGCATGCCGATACGCCGATGGCGCAACCAGGCATCGATACTCCGGCCCCCCTGATAAAAGGTCACGGCTTGCCCGGACTCATAACCGAACGCAGTCACGGCCACCGCATGCAGTTGTTTTTGTGCAATGGATTCATTGATGCCGGACAGGTGCAGGTTATCGTTCAACAGATCGCGCAGCGGGGAACTGTTGACCAGCGCCACCGGTACTTTTGCGCCGATCCCCAACAGGCTGTGACTGACAAACCGAGTGGCCTGGCTGATGACTCCCGGCCAATCGCTGCGCAGCACCAGGTCGCTGCGAAAGCCCTGCCAGAACGCGGTCAACCGCTGGATGGCCGCGGTAAAGTCCGTCGCCCCGCTGGCCAGGCTTACCGCATTGATCGCCCCGGCCGAAGTACCGACGATCACCGGAAACGGATTGGCGGAACCTGCCGGCAGCAGCTCGGCTATCGCCGCCAATACCCCGACCTGATACGCCGCCCGAGCCCCGCCGCCGGAAAGAATCAAACCTGTAACCGGCTCAGTTGAACTCATCGCAACGCTCCATGGTGCCTGGGCCTTTCAATCTAGTCTGACGAAATGGATTTAACCGCGCTTGGCATACAATTTCGGTTCGCCGGGCGGACGACTCTTGAAGCGTCGATGGGTCCAGAGGTATTGCTCGGGACAATCGCGCACGCAACGTTCAACCCACTGGTTGATCCGGATGCAGTCAGCTTCGTCGCTTTCACCCGGAAAGTCGTTCAGCGGCGCATGGATCACCAGGCGGTAGCCACTGCCATCGGCCAGGCGTTCCTGGGTGAACGGCACCACCAGCGCCTTGCCCAGCTTGGCAAACTTGCTGGTAGCGGGAACGGTTGCGGCCATAATGCCGAACAACGGCACGAAGATACTTTGCTTGGCGCCGTAGTCCTGGTCCGGTGCGTACCAGATGGCCCGGCCAGCGCGCAGCAACTTGAGCATGCCGCGTACGTCATCGCGCTCTACCGCCAGCGAGTCGAGGTTATGCCGCTCGCGACCACGCCGCTGAATGAAATCGAACAGCGGGTTTTTATGTTCGCGGTACATGCCGTCGATGGTGTGCTGCTGGCCGAGCAACGCCGCGCCGATTTCCAGCGTGGTGAAGTGCAACGCCATCAGGATCACACCCTTGCCGTCGCGTTGAGCCTGTTTGAGGTGCTCCAGGCCTTCGACATGGGCCAGGCGTGCCAGGCGCGCGCTGGACCACCACCAGCTCATGGCCATCTCGAAGAAGGCAATCCCGGTCGAGGCGAAGTTTTCCTTGAGCAGACGCTTGCGCTCGGCAGGTGTTTTTTCCGGGAAACACAGTTCCAGGTTGCGTTTGGCGATACTCCGACGATCGGTGGCAACCCGATACATCCCGCTACCCAGCAGGCGACCAATGCGCAGCAGCAGCGGATACGGCAACTGAACGACCAGCCACAACAGCCCTAGACCGCACCATAGCAGCCAAAAACGCGGATGAAAAAATGCAGCTCGAAATTGCGGGCGATCCATTAACGATTCCGGACAGACAACAAGGCCGCGCATTCTACATCGGTTCGACCCGGCTTGCGGCTTACGGGCGTTCTCGTTATAAGTCTCGGCACTTTTAGTGACAAGCCGTTTTATGCCGACCATGAGCCAAACCGAACCGCTAGACCAAGATCCCGTGTTCCAGTTGAAGGGCAGCATGCTCGCCATTACGGTGCTGGAACTGGCCCGCAATGACCTTGAAAGCCTTGACCGACAGCTGGCTGCGAAGGTCGCCCTGGCGCCTAATTTTTTCAGCAATGCGCCGCTGGTGCTGGCCCTGGACAAACTCCCGGCCACTGAAGGCGCGGTCGACCTGCCTGCGCTGATGCGTGTTTGCCGCCACCACGGCTTGCGCACGCTGGCCATCCGCGCCAGTCGCATCGAAGACATCGCCGCTGCCATTGCCGTCGACCTGCCGGTGCTGCCGCCGTCTGGCGCACGCGAGCGTGCACTTGACCCGCACGAAGGCGAAGTCAGGAAAAAGCCGGAAAAGCCGCCTGAGCCGACCATCAAGCCAACCCGAATAATCACTTCGCCAGTACGTGGTGGCCAGCAGATTTATGCCCAAGGTGGCGATTTGGTAGTGGTTTCCTCGGTCAGCCCGGGGGCGGAACTTCTCGCCGATGGCAACATCCATGTATACGGACCGATGCGCGGTCGCGCGCTGGCCGGTGTAAAGGGTGACTCCAAGGCACGGATTTTCTGTCAGCAATTGAGCGCTGAACTACTCTCCATCGCCGGTCACTACAAGGTTTCCGAAGATCTGCGCCGCGATCCGCTGTGGGGGGCCGGTGTACAAGTCAGCCTGTCGGGTGACGTGTTGAACATCATTCGGCTTTAACGGATACTGCCGCATTTTCCAAGCATCTCTAAAACGTAGCGAAAACGGCTCAAACGAAGTAGGAAAATGGCGCAAGGCAGCGTTTACCCGAGGTAAACCCCGCCCAACACCGGATTCCAGCCAAGGCTGTCCGACTGCAGTAGTTTTCAGGAGATGTTTTTCAGGGGCTAAAAGTCCTTTTTCCTTAGGGGTGAAACACCTTGGCCAAGATTCTCGTGGTTACATCCGGCAAGGGTGGTGTGGGTAAGACCACCACCAGCGCCGCTATCGGTACCGGCCTCGCTTTGCGCGGTCACAAAACAGTCATCGTCGACTTCGACGTCGGCCTGCGTAACCTCGATCTGATCATGGGTTGCGAGCGCCGCGTGGTGTATGACTTCGTCAACGTGGTCAACGGCGAAGCCAACCTGCAGCAAGCCCTGATCAAAGACAAGCGCCTGGAAAACCTCTACGTGCTGGCCGCCAGTCAGACCCGCGACAAAGACGCGCTGACCCAGGAAGGCGTGGAAAAGGTCCTGATGCAGCTCAAGGAAGACTTCGAATTCGTGGTCTGCGATTCTCCGGCGGGCATCGAGAAAGGCGCTCACCTGGCCATGTACTTCGCGGATGAAGCGATTGTCGTGACCAACCCGGAAGTCTCCTCGGTTCGTGACTCGGACCGCATGCTCGGCCTGCTGGCGAGCAAGTCGCGTCGCGCCGAAAACGGCGAAGACCCGATCAAGGAACACCTGCTGCTGACCCGCTACAACCCAGAGCGCGTAAGCAACGGCGAAATGCTCGGCGTCGAAGACGTCAAGGAAATTCTGGCGGTCACCCTGCTGGGCGTGATTCCAGAGTCGCAAGCCGTACTTAAAGCTTCCAACCAAGGCGTGCCAGTGATTCTCGACGACCAGAGCGACGCCGGTCAGGCGTACAGCGATGCCGTCGATCGTCTGCTGGGCAAAACCGTGCCACACCGGTTCCTTGACGTTGAGAAGAAGGGATTCTTCGAGCGCCTGTTTGGAGGTAGATAATGAATCTTTTTGACTTCTTTCGTGCCAACAAGAAAGTAAGCACCGCGTCGGTAGCGAAAGAGCGTCTACAGATCATCGTGGCGCATGAACGCGGCCAACGCAGTACCCCTGATTACTTGCCGGCCTTGCAGAAGGAACTGGTCGAGGTAATTCGCAAGTACGTCAATATCGGGTCCGATGACGTGCACGTCGCACTGGAAAACCAGGGCAGCTGCTCGATTCTGGAACTCAATATCACCCTGCCTGATCGCTGAGTCGATCCGGCTGGAGCCACGGCGGCTCAGGTCCTTTCCAGCAACGGAGAGGACCTGAGCCGCCGTTGGCGTTTGTTACGAGGCTGTTTTAATGCCGCTGTCGAATATCCGCATCATCCATCAGGACGCCGCCGTACTGGTGGTGGACAAGCCTACCTTGCTGCTCTCCGTGCCTGGTCGCGCCGATGACAACAAGGACTGCCTGATCACCCGCCTGCAAGAAAACGGCTACCCGGAAGCGCGCATCGTCCATCGACTGGACTGGGAAACCTCCGGAATCATCCTGCTGGCCCGCGATCCCGATACCCATCGCGAGCTGTCTCGACAGTTTCACGACCGCGAAACCGAAAAAGCCTACACCGCACTGTGCTGGGGCCAACCGGAACTGGACAGCGGCAGCATTGATCTGCCGTTGCGCTACGACCCGCCGACCAAACCTCGCCACGTAGTGGACCATGAATTCGGCAAGCATGCGCTGACCTTCTGGCGCGTGCTGGAGCGTTGCGGCGATTGGTGCCGGGTGGAACTGACGCCGATTACCGGCCGCTCGCATCAGTTGCGCGTGCACATGCTCTCCATCGGCCATCCGTTGCTGGGTGACGGGCTTTACGCTCACCCGCAAGCCCTGGCTGCCTGGCCGCGCCTGTGCCTGCACGCCAGCATGCTCAGCTTCACCCACCCGCAAAGTGGCGAACGCTTGCGCTTCGAGTGCCCGGCACCGTTTTGAACACTCGTGAGCAGCCCGTCGCAGCAGCCATCGACAATCGTAAGGACATGGAACCCGGTGACGCATAAAGCCCCCGACTCAACCGCTCTGGCAAAAGCGCCGCAACAGCTGCTGTACCTGGTGTATGGCGACCAGGACGTTTACCGCAGAGAAGCCAAATTCAGTATTCTGACCGCTTTGTCGCAGCTCAGAAAAGACGAGTCCCTGTGCATCAGGATCTTTACCGACAGACCTGAAGACTATGCCGGCTGGCCTGTTGAAACCCTGGCCCTGGATCAGCAGACCTTGACCTCATGGCAAGGCGAGAACGGTTACCACCATCGCCGCAAGGCCTGCGCCATTGCTGCCGGGTTGAAGCTGGCGGAAAAAACCCTGTTCGTTGATACCGACACGCTGTTCCTCGAAAACCCCAATCTGATCCTCAAACGAATTCAGCCTCAGCAGTATCTGATGGATTGTTTCGAGTACGACTGGAGCTACGTCTGCAAACGCCCGGACTACGTGAAGCTCGGCACGTGCCTGCAAGCCCACGGCATCAGCTCCGACAACAGTTTCAAGCTTTACAACAGTGGTCTGTGCGGCGTCACGGACAGCGATACGCCATTGCTGGAAGAGACGATCAAGTTGATCGACGAATGGACTCAAGGCTCGTTCGATATCCATACAATCGAACAAATTGCCCTGTCATTCGCCATGCGTGACAAACCCGTGCAGGAGGCGAAGAAGTTCATCTACCACTACTTTGCCGAAAAAAGATTCTTTCATGCCATGCAAAAGCACTTCTTTACCCGGCATGGCGAACAGTTCCGCCCGCAGCTGCTCGAGCTTTGCCGTGAAGTCCCTCGCAGCAAACCGTTCCCTTCAGCCTGGAGGCGCCTGCAAATCAAATGGAAACTGCGCAATAAGCGTGGAAGCCTGAGAAAGGTCGCTCGCAATCTTCTGTATGGAAGTGCTGCGCCCAATCACCCGTATTACGCGGTCTGTCGACATGAGTGGTGGGAAAGCGCGTCTCGGGAAATTCTGCGCTGGGACGAGAGCCAAAAGAGAAAGCTCTTGTCACTGAGCCAGGATCACTGGCCGAAGCAATTACCCAAGCCAGCAAAACCGGAAGATGAGCAAGCAATCATTGCGTATCTGCAAACGCGACTATCCGAGTAGAACTAGCGAGCCTGCCTCATAACAGTGCCATCAAAGCACTTGCCCAATGCCGCGAGCCAATACGTTAAACTCGCGGCACTGCTGTCTGGAGCTACTTATGCGCGAAGAGTTGAACCAAGGCCTGATCGACTTCCTCAAGGCCTCCCCTACCCCATTTCATGCCACCGCCAGCCTTGTTCAGCGCCTGGAAGCGGCGGGTTATCAGCGCCTTGACGAGCGCGAGCCCTGGACCACCGAAGCCAATGGTCGCTACTACGTCACGCGCAACGACTCCTCGATCGTTGCGATCAAGATGGGGCGCAATTCCCCTCTGTACGATGGCATCCGCCTGGTTGGCGCTCACACCGATAGCCCATGCCTGCGAGTCAAGCCGCAACCTGAACTGCAGCGTCAGGGTTTCTGGCAGTTGGGCGTCGAAGTCTATGGCGGCGCATTGCTCGCCCCCTGGTTTGACCGTGACCTGTCGCTGGCCGGTCGAGTAACCTTTCGCCGCGACGGCAAGGTCGAAAGCCAGCTGATCGACTTCAAGGCACCGATCGCCACCATTCCCAACCTGGCCATTCACCTCAACCGTGAAGCCAACATGGGCTGGGCGATCAACGCACAGACCGAACTGCCGCCGATCCTTGCGCAATTTGCCGGTGACGAGCGTGTGGACTTCCGCGCCGTGCTTACCGATCAGTTGGCCCGGGAACATGGCCTGAACGCCGACGTGGTGCTTGATTACGAGCTGAGCTTCTACGACACCCAAAGTGCTGCCGTCATTGGCCTGCATGGCGACTTCATTGCCGGTGCGCGCCTGGACAACCTGTTGTCATGCTACGCCGGCCTGCAAGCCTTGCTGACCGCTGAAACCGATGAAACCTGCGTGCTGGTGTGCAACGACCACGAAGAAGTCGGCTCCTGCTCGGCGTGCGGTGCCGACGGCCCGATGCTCGAACAAACCCTGCGCCGCTTGCTGCCTGAGGGCGACGAGTTCGTCCGCACCATTCAGAAATCGCTGTTGGTCTCGGCCGACAACGCCCACGGCGTACACCCCAACTACGCCGACAAGCACGACGCCAACCACGGCCCTAAACTCAATGCCGGTCCGGTGATCAAGGTCAACAGCAACCAGCGCTACGCAACCAATAGCGAAACTGCAGGGTTCTTCCGTCATCTGTGCATGGCCGAAGAAGTTCCGGTGCAAAGCTTCGTGGTGCGCAGCGACATGGGCTGTGGCTCGACCATCGGCCCGATCACCGCCAGTCATTTGGGCGTGCGCACCGTGGACATCGGCCTGCCGACGTTTGCCATGCACTCGATCCGCGAACTGTGCGGCAGCCATGACCTGGCGCACCTGGTCAAAGTGCTGAGCGCTTTCTACGCCTGTCGCGAGTTGCCGTAACGCAATCCCTGTGGCGAGGGAGCTTGCTCCCTCGCCACTGTAGTTACGGGATGCTGCCGAACCATTTCTGATTCGCATCAACCCACTTCGCACAAAAGCCACCTAGACTTACATCACCGTCCCCGACAAGGCTGTCGTCATGATCTCGATGTCTGTGTTCAACTCCATGCTCATTCCGATTCTCTCGGGAATGATCCTGCTGGCCATTGGCTTCAACTTTCGTGACAAGAACGCCGGGGTGCTCTCGATGTGGATCGGCATGCTGCTGATCCTCGCCACCGTAATTTACAAAATCCTCGCCAAGCTGAACGAATAAAAGCACTGACTGCGCTCGCATTGGTTTTGCCCCGCTCGTACACTCGGTCGACCTGTACCCGTTGAGGTTGACCGCCTAGTGTTCGCTCGTCTTTTTGCCCTGCCGTCTGCGCTGTTCATCTGCCTGTTGATGCTGCTTCCCGTGGTGCCTGCTCAGGCTGTCGGCCTGCCGAGCCTGCTCAACGGCTCACCCAAAGCCCAACCGGAAGCGACCGCACCGCTGGGGCAATCGCTGGACGAAGTGATCAAATCACTGGAAAACGATCAGCAACGAGCCAGGTTGCTGGCCGACCTGAAGAAACTGCGCGACGTCAGCAAAAAAGCCCAGACACCGACCGAAGATGGCGTACTCGGCTTGATCGGCGGCACCCTGGCCAACCTCGAAAAACAGTTTTCCGGCGCCGACAGCCCGCTCACTCGCTGGTCCGATGAGTTCGAACTGGCCAAGGACGAACTGAGCGCACTGATGCTGCCAGCCAGTGAATGGCTGCCGATGCTCTTTGCCTTCGCTCTGATCCTGATGCTCTGGAGCCTGCTCGCCGCTGCGCTGATCTGGCTCGGTCATCGCGTTCGAACGCGCTTCGGCCTGACCGAAGAACTGCCGCAACACCCCAAGACCTGGGACATGCTGCGCTTTGCCCTGCGTAAACTCGGCCCCTGGCTGATCGCGCTGCTGATTACCGTCTACATGAGCTATGCCTTGCCCTCATCGCTGGGTAAATACCTGGCCATGGTGCTGGCTTATGCACTGGTGGTCGGTACCTGCTTCTCGGCGATCTGCGTGATCGCGTTCTCCGTACTCGACGGCCCGCACCGTCATCGTGCCCTGTACATCCTGCGGCACCAGGCCTTTCGCCCACTGTGGCTGATCGGCAGTTTTGCGGCCTTCGGCGAAGCCTTGAACGACCCACGGCTGGTGACCAGCCTCGGCATTCACCTGGCCCACATCACCGCGACCATCGCCAATGTGCTGGCAGCGATTTTCACCGGCCTGTTCATTCTGCGATTCCGTCGGCCCATTGCCCACCTGATCCGCAACCAGCCGCTGTCGCGGCGACTGACCCGCCGTGCGCTGAGCGACACGATCGAGATTCTTGGGACCTTCTGGTTCTTGCCTGCGCTGGTGCTGGTGGGGATCTCGCTGTTCGCCACCTTCGTCTCTGCCGGCGACACCAGCACCGCGCTGCGCCAATCACTGATCTGCACCGTGCTGCTGGTGTTGTGCATGGTCATCAACGGCCTCGTCCGCCGCCACGCGCTCAAGCCACAACGCGGGGCAAAGCGTCACGCGCTGTATTCGGAGCGCCTGAAGAACTTCTTCTATACCCTCGCGCATCTGGCGGTGTGGCTAGTGTTCATCGAACTCGGCTTGCGGGTCTGGGGCATGTCGCTGATCCGCTTCACCGAAGGTGAAGGCCATGAAGTCAGCGTCAAACTGTTCAGCCTGGGCGGTACGCTGATTTTCGCGTGGCTGATCTGGATCCTCAGCGACACCGCCGTGCACCACGCCCTCACCCGCTCGCGCAAAGGCCAGGCCAATGCACGGGCGCAAACCATGATGCCGCTGATTCGCAACATACTGTTCGTGGCGATCTTCATCATCGGGATGATCGTCGCACTGGCCAACATGGGCATGAACGTCACACCGCTGCTGGCAGGTGCCGGCGTAATCGGCCTGGCCATCGGTTTTGGCGCGCAGTCGCTGGTTGCCGACCTGATCACCGGGCTGTTCATCATCATCGAAGACTCGCTGGCCATCGACGACTACGTGGACGTCGGCGGCCACCTGGGCACCGTCGAAGGCCTGACTATCCGCACCGTGAGGCTTCGGGATATCGACGGCATCGTGCACACCATCCCGTTCAGTGAAATCAAAAGCATCAAGAACTACTCACGGGAATTCGGCTACGCGATCTTCCGCGTGGCAGTGCCGTACAACATGGAAATCGATGACGCGATCAAACTGATGCGCGACGTCGGCCAGAAGATGCGCACCGACCCGATACAACGTCGCAACATCTGGTCGCCACTGGAGATCCAGGGCGTTGAGAGTTTCGAGTCCGGCAGCGCGATTCTGCGCGCACGGTTCAAGACCGCGCCGATCAAACAGTGGGAAGTGTCGCGCGCGTTCAACCTGTCGCTCAAACGCCATCTGGATGAAGCCGGGCTGGATCTGGCAACGCCGAGGATGAGTATTCAGGTGGTGACGGCAGCGGGTGGTGGATTGGAGAAGGAATAGCCGACAAATGCAGCTCGGGTTCCTCCCGAGCTGCATTCACTTCAAAATGCTTGATATCAGTCGAGCAGATGGCGACGAAAAACCCGACAACCTGCGTTTACGATTATTTGATATTCAATACGATAGGCACCGGCTTATGTGCAAAGGGCTTATCGGCGGGGTGTTTCTTCCACGAACCGTCTCCCGTTGGCACCAGATAATAAGCATCACCATGTCTATCTATACCCTCGACTTTGCGTCCGGCGATCAAGAAATTGTAGAGTGTATCCCGATCATCAAAAGCCTCGTCTCCACCAAACTGCAGAACAGCTGCGGAATAGGACGCATACATTTTAATCACCACCTCGCCTTGAGGACGGTTGTTCTGTAGAGGCCTATCATTGGCATCCAACAGGGTGAACGGTTCGGCACGCCCCCCAATACACAGGTAGCCTTCTTTATCCAGGGCAACATATTTTTTATCTGCGATATCCCCAGCAGAGATGCTGTATTTACCTTCACCACCATAAAAATAAAACAGGGTCGGTTCAACATGAGACCGCTGAGTTCCAATTTCACTTGAACGAATGACTGAAACCGGCCTCCCAAAAATACTCATGGTACCCCGGAGGTTTTCATTGCGATCATCGTGCCCGTATCCAAACATACCAATATCCTTATATAAGTAAACATCCAAAAGCCGCAACACAAGAGCGACTCAGGACCACCTTACATAAAATCGGCACACCCACACAGAACAACTAACAAACTTATAATTTCAGAATATTTAGTTAATACCCATGACGTTTCACCAGCGTGACCCACCGCACCTTATTAAAAGCAGAGTTCAGGCAACATCCACCCCGACATGAATCGCATCATGCCGCCAGAACTCCAGATCACAATCGATCAACCGCCCATGCTGATCATAATTGACCCGCGCAATCCGCAACCCCGGACTGCCCACGGACACCCGAAGTGCGGCCGCCGCATCCACCGACAACGCCGTCGGCACAATTTCGAAGCGCACCCGCCCATAGTGCAAATCGTAATGCCGCGCATACAACTCGGTAATCGACTGATTGAGATCAAACGCCAGAATCCCCGGAAAAAACTGCGGATTCAAATAGTGCTCGACATACAAAACCAACCGCCCATCGATACGCCGCGAACGGCAGATCTGAATCACACTCGACAACGCCGGCAGCTGCAACCAGGCACACACTGCCGCTGACGCCGGTTGCAACCGCGCCGAAATCACCTCGGTCGAGGGCACCCGCCCCTGCGCACTGACCATCGCGTGAAAGTGGCTGCGTTGCATCAGGTTGTACGCCAGACGCGGTGGCGAGACAAACCAGCCGCGCCGCTCCTCGCGATAAATCTGCCCCTGCGCTTCCAGTTGCAACAACGCCTCACGCACGGTGATCCGCGTAGTTCCGAACAACTCACTGAGTTTGCGCTCGGCCGGCAGCTTGCTCGCGGGCGCCAGCAGACCGTGGTCGATCTGCTCCTGGAGCACCTGACCGATGGCTGTCACCGCTTTCGTTGCCTCTTCACGCATCAACGTTACCTATCTGGACTAGACCAGCACTGTTTCGGGGCAGGACTGCGCCAAAAAACGCGTCCTGAAACGTATTGCAAGCCTAGGCAATACATATGACTGATCAATGACAAAGCCGCCGAACGGCTGATCCAGACCTGTGCAAATAAGCGGCCAAGTCCTTGCAAACCGGCCTTCTGGCCATGGTCTACGCTTACTTCGCAGCCACCACTACCGAGCGAAAAGAATGCGAGCGCGCCTGATACCGACATCAAAGTGTCATCCCGCTCACCTAAATTGGCTCAGGTATTGCTGACCTAGACCAACAAACCGCAAAACGCAGCGTTGAATACGCCCAAAGGAGCTTCGGATGAAACAGCTTTTCCTGGCATCACTGTTAGGCTCGACCATCGCCATGTGCACCGCAGCCATGGCGGCTGACACCGATTTAAAAGCCTTGGAGACCGCTGCAAAAGCGGAAGGCGCCGTCAACAGCGTCGGTATGCCCGATGACTGGGCCAACTGGAAAGGCACCTGGGAAGACCTCTCCAAAAAGTACGGCCTCAAGCACATCGACACTGACATGAGCTCGGCTCAGGAAATCGCCAAGTTCGCTGCCGAAAAAGACAACGCCAGTGCTGACATCGGCGACGTCGGCGCGGCCTTCGGCCCGATTGCGGTCAAGCAGGGCGTGGTTCAACCGTACAAGCCAAGCACCTGGGCGCACGTTCCGGACTGGGCCAAGGACAAGGACGGTAACTGGGCACTGGCCTACACCGGCACCATCGCGTTCATCGTCAACAAGAAGCTGCTGCACGGTTCCGAAGCCCCGACAAAGTGGGCTGACCTGAAGACCGGTAAATACAAGGTCTCCATCGGTGACGTGAGCACCGCTGCGCAAGCCGCCAACGGTGTGTTGGCCGCCGCCATCGCCAACGGTGGTGATGAAAAGAACATTCAACCCGCACTGCTGATGTTCGCCGAAATCGCCAAGCAAGGTCGCCTGTCGCTGGCCAACCCGACGATTTCCACCATGGAAAAGGGTGAAGTCGAAGTCGGCGTGGTCTGGGACTTCAACGGCCTGAGCTATAAAGCCAAGATGGTCAACCCGGATGACTACGTCGTGCTGATCCCGTCCGATGGTTCGGTGAAGTCCGGTTACACCACCATCATCAACAAATACGCCAAGCACCCGAACGCCGCCAAACTGACGCGTGAGTACATTTTCAGCGATGCCGGCCAAATCAACCTGGCGCGCGGTAACGCCCGCCCGATTCGTGCTGAAACAGACCTGAAACTACCGGCTGATGTGGTGAAGAACCTGATCCCGGCCGCGCAGTACGAAGCCGCCAAGCCCAAGCCGATCACCGACGCTGATGCCTGGGAAAAAACCTCCAAGGCCCTGCCGCAGAAGTGGCAGGAAGAAGTCATCATCAATATGCAGTAAAGCTGTAGCTCCCCACGGGGTGTTCTGATGAGGATCCCTGTGGGAGCGAGCCTGCTCGCGATGGCTGCTTAACATTCGACACATGTGTTGAATGTCAGACAGCGATCGCGAGCAGGCTCGCTCCCACAGTAGATTGAGTTGATCTCAAGATTTCTGTTTTGCGGAGTTTTTGCCCCCATGAAGCACAACGTCATCCTTGTGGTGCTCGATGGCCTGAACTACGAGGTCGCGCGGCATGCCATGGGACATCTTCAGGCTTATGTCGGCGCAGGACGCGCAGCCTTTTACAAACTCGAATGCGAACTGCCGTCCCTGTCGCGCCCGCTCTATGAATGCATCCTGACCGGCGTCACCCCGATCGACAGCGGTATCGTCCACAACAACGTGTCACGCCTGTCCAACCAGCGCAGCGTGTTCCACTACGCCACCGCCGCCGGGCTCAGCACCGCCGCTGCGGCCTACCACTGGGTCAGCGAACTGTATAACCGTTCACCATTCGTGGCTGCCCGCGACCGTCACACCGACAACACTGAACTGCCGATCCAGCACGCGCATTTCTACTGGTCCGATCACTACCCCGATTCGCATCTGTTCGCCGACGCCGAGAACCTGCGCCTGCGCCATGCGCCGAACTTTCTGCTGGTTCACCCCATGAACATCGACGACGCCGGACACAAGCACGGCCTCGACACGGCGCAGTACCGCAACAGCGCCCGCTCGGCCGATATCATTCTCGCCGACTACCTGCAAGGCTGGCTCGACGCCGGCTATCAGGTGCTGGTGACCGCCGACCACGGCATGAACAACGACCGCTCCCACAACGGCCTGCTGGCCGAAGAACGTGAAGTACCGCTGTTCGTCATCGGCGATGCCTTCAGCTTCAATCCCCATGCAGCCCCGAAACAAACCGAACTGTGTGGCACTGTCTGCGAGTTGCTGGGTGTTGCCCACGACAAACCTGTGTGCCGGGAGCTGCTCAAGTGAATTCAATCACCCGCGGCAAGTGGCTGGCGGCGTTGTGCCTGGTGCCCTTCGCCATTTTCTTTATCGTGTTCCAGATCGCCCCGCTGTGCTGGGTGCTGATCAACAGTGTGCAATCGGAAGAGTTCGGTTGGGGCCTGGCCAACTTCAACAAGATCTTCAGCTCGAAGTTCTACATGCAGGCGATCCAGTACAGCCTCGAGATCAGCTTCTGGTCCAGCGTGTTCGGTATCGTCATTGCAATCCTCGGCAGTTACTCGCTGCGCCGGGTCGATTCGAAGCTGCGCAACTTCGTCAACGCCTTCGCCAACATGACCAGCAACTTCGCCGGCGTCCCGTTGGCCTTTGCGTTCATCATCCTGCTGGGGTTCAACGGCAGTTTCACCATCATGCTCAAGCAGGCCGGGATTATTCAGGACTTCAACCTGTACTCGAAAACCGGGTTGATCATCCTCTACACCTACTTCCAGATTCCCCTCGGTGTGTTGCTGCTGTACCCGGCCTTCGACGCCCTGCGTGAAGACTGGCGCGAATCGGCGTCCCTGCTCGGCGCCAACGGCTGGCAGTTCTGGCGACATATCGGTTTGCCGGTACTGACCCCGGCCTTGCTCGGCACCTTTGTGATCCTGCTGGCCAACGCCCTCGGCGCCTACGCCACGGTCTACGCCCTGACCACCGGCAACTTCAACGTGCTGCCGATCCGCATCGCGGCGATGGTTTCGGGCGACATTTCCCTGGACCCGAACATGGCCAGTGCCCTGGCCGTTGTACTGGTGACGTTGATGACCCTGGTGACCGTGGTCCATCAGTTGCTGTTGAAGAGGAGCTACCATGTCTCGCGCTGAACTGGGCCCCGTCGGTGTCTATCACCGGGTCGTGGTTTATCTGCTGTTTGCCATTCTGTTGCTGCCGCTGGCCGGAACATTGATCTACTCGATCGCCAGCAGTTGGTCGGCCACCGTTCTGCCCAGCGGCTTTACCTTCAAGTGGTACATCCAGCTGTGGAGCGATCCGCGTTTTCTCGGCGCCTTTGGCCAATCACTGCTGGTCTGCGTGGGTGCGCTGATTCTGTCGGTGGTGTTGATCCTGCCGCTGCTGTTCGTGGTGCATTACCACTTCCCGAAGCTCGACGCGCTGATGAACATCCTGATCCTGCTGCCGTTCGCAGTGCCACCCGTGGTGTCATCAGTGGGGCTGTTGCAGCTCTACGGTTCGGGACCGTTCGCGATGGTCGGTACACCGTGGATTCTGGTCGGTTGCTACTTCACCGTGGCGCTGCCGTTCATGTACCGGGCGATCACCAACAACCTGCAAGCGATCAACCTGAGTGACCTGATGGACTCCGCCCAACTGCTTGGTGCCAGCACCTGGCAAGCGGCGTTCCTGGTGGTGTTGCCGAACCTGCGCAAGGGCTTGATGGTCGCGTTGCTGCTGTCGTTCTCGTTCCTCTTCGGTGAGTTCGTGTTCGCCAACATCMTCGTCGGTACGCGCTACGAAACGCTGCAGGTCTACCTCAACAACATGCGTAACAGCAGCGGTCACTTCACCAGCGCGCTGGTGATTTCCTACTTTTTCTTTGTGCTGGTTCTGACCTGGGCTGCCAATATCTTGAACAAGGACAAAAGCCAATGAGCTATGTCAGCGTCCAACACCTGCAAAAAAGCTACTCGCAAACGGGCTCCGCCGGCACTCCGGTGTTCAGCGACATCAACTGCGAAATCCAGAAAGGCGAGTTCGTCACCTTGCTCGGCCCGTCCGGTTGCGGCAAGTCGACCCTGCTGCGCTGCATCGCCGGGCTGACCGCGGTGGATGGCGGCAAGATCCTGCTCGACGGCCATGACCTGGTGCCGCTGAGCCCGCAGAAACGCGGAATCGGCATGGTATTCCAGAGCTACGCACTGTTCCCCAACATGACCGTGGAGCAGAACGTCGCCTTCGGTTTGCGCATGCAGAAGGTCAACGCCGACGACAGCCGCAAGCGCGTGCTCGAAGTGCTGCAATTGGTTGAACTGACCGACTTCGCCAGCCGCTACCCGCATCAACTGTCGGGCGGCCAATGCCAACGCGTGGCCCTCGCCCGCTCGCTGGTCACCCGCCCCCGCTTGCTGCTGCTCGATGAGCCGCTGTCGGCACTCGACGCTCGAATCCGCAAACACCTGCGCGAGCAGATCCGGCAAATCCAGCGTGAGCTGGGGCTGACCACGATTTTCGTGACGCACGATCAGGAAGAAGCCCTGACCATGTCCGACCGGATCTTCCTGATGAACCAGGGCAGGATCGTCCAAAGCGGCGATGCCGAAACACTCTACACCGCTCCGGTCGATGTGTTTGCCGCCGGCTTCATCGGCAACTACAACCTGCTCGATGCCGCCAGCGCCAGCAAGCTGCTGCAACGTCCGATCAATGGCCGCATCGCGATTCGCCCGGAAGCTATCGAACTCAGCCGCAATGGCGAACCGGATGCGCTTATCCGCAGCCACAGCCTGCTCGGCAACGTGATCCGCTATCGGGTCGAGGCTCGCGGCGTAGAACTGGTGGTGGACGTGCTGAACCGCTCGGCGGCTGACCTGCATGCCGACGGTCAGCGACTGGCACTTTCCATCGATCCGACCGCCCTGTGTGAGGTAGCCTGATGTTTTCGCTGTGCACACTGTTAAAGAGAGAGCAGCACTGATGGCTTTGGCAATTTTTGATCTGGACGAAACCCTGATCCATGGCGACTGCGCCTCACTGTGGAGCGAGCAGATGGCCCGCCTCGGCTGGGTCGACGGCGAATCCTTCCTGCGTCGCGACAAGGAATTGATGGACGCCTATGGCAGGGGCCACCTGGCCATGGAGGACTACATGACCTTCAGCCTGGAGCCGATGGCCGGACGCACCCCGGAAGAAATCGAGCACCTTGTGGCCCCATGGGTCGAAGATTTCATCGAACCGATCATTTTCAGCGACGCCTGCAAAGCCATCGCCGAACACCGCAAGGCCGGCGACCGGATTCTGGTGATCTCCGCTTCGGGCACACATCTGGTCAAGCCCATCGCCGAACGCCTGGGCATCGACGAGATCCTCGGTATCGACCTGGAAGTGACTCACGGGGTCTACAGCGGCAAAACGGTTGGCACCCTGACCTATCGCGAAGGCAAGATCACTCGCTTGCTGGAGTGGCTGGACGCCGAAGAGGAGAACCTTGAAGGCGCGAGTTTCTATTCCGATTCACGCAACGATCTGCCGTTGCTGATCAAAGTCGACTATCCGCATGTGGTCAATCCGGATCCGGTGCTGCTCGAACACGCCGAAAAGGCCGGCTGGCCGATCCATCTCTGGAAGTAGCGCCACCGCGTCAACTTCATCGCGAGCAAGCTCGACGCAATCCTTGTGGGAGCGAGCCTGCTCGCGATGAACGATAACGCGGTCTCACAGGTAGACCGCGTCGCCTGAATCGCGAGCAGGCTCGCTCCCACGGGTTCAGTGAAACCCTTTAGTTCAGGCTTTCGTCGATCACCAGCACCAACTTGCCTGACACCCGATTGGTCGCAAGCTCGGCGAATGCCGCTTCAGCGTCCTTGATCGGGAAGGTCCTGGCCAGTTGCGGGCTCAGGCGCCCTTCGGCGAACAGCGGCCAGACATTCGCGCGTAGATCACTCAACAGATCGGCCTTGAACTGCTCGTCGCGGCTGCGCAGGGTCGACCCCAGCAACTGAATCCTTTTGGCCAGCACCTGCGCCAGATCCAGCGGCGCTTCACGGCCGCCCATCAGGCCGATCAACACCCAACGACCGTCGAGCGCCAGTAACTTCAGGTTCAGCGCGGCGTAGTTGGCGCCAACCGGGTCGAGGATCACATCGAATGGCCCCAGATCACGCAAACCCTCCAGCCCATCGGTGCGTATCACCCCGCCTTGTGCCCCCAGCGCCTCGCAGTAGGCCAATCGATCAGCCGAGCCGACGCTGACCCAACACGGGTTGCCAAAGGCCTTGCATAGCTGAATGGCAGCTGAACCAACCCCACTTGCCCCGGCGTGCAGGAGAACTTTCTCACCCGGTTTCAGCGCAGCCAATTGGAACAAATTCAGCCAGGCGGTGCTGTAGACCTCGGGCAACGCCGCCGCTTCGACCAGCGACATGCCTTCGGGCGCGGGCAATACGTGACGGCCATCGACCACGACTTCTTCGGCCATCCCGCCGCCCGCCAGCAGTGCGCAGACACGGTCTCCGACCTGCCAGGACGACCCTGCGCCGACCTCGCTGATCACGCCTGAACACTCAAGGCCCAGCACCTGACTGGCGCCCGGTGGTGGCGGATAGAGCCCTGCCTTCTGTAACAAATCGGCTCGATTGAGGCCCGCTGCCGCCACTCGAATGCGAACTTGTCCTACGTCACACGTCGGACTGGGCTCTTCAACCCACTCCACTCGACCTTCAACGCCTTGCAATGCTTTCACAGTGCCTCCATAGTGAGTCTGGACTGAGCCCGATGCTGTAGCGCCGGGTTTTTTGCATTATGCGACCGGCCCAGGGTCGTACGAAAATTCGCCGAGTGGCGATCAAGCTGTTTCAAACCAGCCTGATCGATACGCGAGCAGTTTGCGTAGAGCCTTGTGGAACCGGCGACTTTAAAGACGGCCTAATATGCGTTATCAATTGCCCCCGCGTCGAATCAGCATGAAGCATTTGTTCCCCAGCACCGCACTTGCGCTTTTCATTGGCCTGGGCAGCTTGTCGCTGTCGCCTACTACGTTCGCAGCCAATAGCTGGGACAACCTTCAGCCCGATCGTGACGAGGTGATTGCCAGCCTTAACGTCGTCGAGTTGCTCAAGCGCCACCATTACAGCAAGCCGCCGCTCGATAACGCACGTTCCGCGATCATCTACGACAGCTACCTGAAGCTGCTCGATCCGTCGCGCAGTTATTTCATGGCCAGCGACATCGCCGAATTCGACAAATGGAAAAACCAGTTTGACGAGTTCCTCAAAAGCGGTGACCTGAACGCCGGGTTCACGATTTACAAACGCTATCTGGACCGCGTCAAGGCGCGTCTGGACTTCGCCTTGGTCGAGCTGAACAAAGGCGTCGACAAGATGGACTTCACCACCAGGGAAACCTTGCTGGTCGATCGCAAGGACGCCCCGTGGCTCAAGACCACTGCCGAGCTCGACGACCTGTGGCGCAAACGCGTCAAGGACGAAGTGCTGCGGATGAAGATCGCCGGCAAAGACCCCAAGCAGATTCAGGAAACCCTGACCAAGCGCTACAAGAATCAGTTGTCGCGCCTGGACCAGACCCGTCCGGAAGACATCTTCCAGGCGTACATCAACAACTTCGCCATGTCCTACGACCCGCACACCAACTATCTGTCACCGGATAACGCGGAGAACTTCGACATCAACATGAGCCTGTCGCTGGAAGGCATCGGCGCCGTGTTGCAGAGCGATAACGACCAGGTGAAAGTCGTGCGCCTGGTGCCAGCAGGCCCGGCGGACAAGACCAAACAGGTTGCACCGGCCGACAAGATCATCGGCGTTGCCCAAGGCAGTAAGGAAATGGTCGACGTCGTCGGTTGGCGCCTGGACGAAGTGGTCAAGCTGATCCGTGGACCGAAAGGCACTGTGGTGCGCCTGGAAGTGATCCCGGCCAGCAATGCGCCAAACGACCAGACCACCAAGATCGTCTCGATCACMCGCGAAGCGGTAAAGCTTGAAGATCAGGCGGTGAAGAAGTCGGTCCTCAACCTCAAACAGGACGGCAAGGACTACAAGCTCGGCGTCATCGAGATCCCGGCCTTCTACCTGGACTTCAAGGCGTTCCGCGCCGGTGATCCGGATTACAAGAGCACCACCCGCGACGTCAAGAAACTGCTGACCGAACTGCAAAAAGACAAGGTCGACGGTGTGGTCATCGACTTGCGCAATAACGGCGGCGGTTCCTTGCAGGAAGCCACCGAGCTGACCAGCCTGTTCATCGACAAAGGTCCGACCGTGCTGGTACGTAACGCCGACGGCCGGGTCGATGTACTTGAAGACGAAAGCCCGGGCGCTTTCTACAAAGGCCCGATGGCGTTGCTGGTCAACCGTCTGTCTGCTTCGGCTTCGGAGATTTTTGCCGGCGCCATGCAGGACTACCACCGTGCGCTGATCATCGGCGGCCAGACCTTCGGCAAAGGCACCGTGCAAACCATCCAGCCGCTGAACCATGGCGAGCTGAAACTGACACTGGCCAAGTTCTACCGGGTTTCCGGGCAGAGCACCCAGCATCAGGGCGTATTGCCGGATGTCGACTTCCCGTCGATCATCGACACCAAGGAAATCGGCGAGAGCGCCCTGCCGGAATCCATGCCGTGGGATACCATTCGCCCGGCCATCAAGCCGGCAGTCGACCCGTTCAAACCGTACCTGGCACAGCTCAAGTCCGAGCATGATGCCCGTTCGGCCAAGGACGCGGAGTTTGTGTTCATTCGCGACAAGCTGGCGCTGGCCCAGAAACTGATGGCGGAAAAAACCGTCAGCCTCAATGAAGCCGAACGTCGCGCACAACACGCCGATATCGAAGCCAAGCAGCTGGTGATGGAAAACATCCGCCGCAAGGCCAAGGGCGAAGATCCGCTCAAAGAACTGAAGAAAGAAGACGAAGACGCCATCGCGGCCGAGCCAGAAAAGACCAAACCGGAAGACGATGCCTACCTGAGCGAAACCGGGCGGATCCTGCTGGATTACTTGAAGCTGAACACCGCGGTCGCCAGCAACAAAAAGTGATGGCAATTTAATGCTGACGATCCCCGGATCGTCATCAAACAGTCATCATTCTGTCGTGAAATAAAGGACTGGGCCCGCTCTCTGAAAAAGAGCGGGCCCGGTCCTTTTTTTATCGCCAGAGATCGCCATGACCACGACCGAACAGCTGAGTGCCTTGAGTTCAATCCTGGCTCAAAGTGGTTTGCACAGTCTGTTCCAGCCGATCGTTTCGCTGTCCGAACGACGCATCCTCGGCTATGAAGCCCTCAGTCGCGGTCCCTCCAACAGCCCTCTGCATTCGCCCATCGCGTTATTCGCCGTAGCCCGCCAGGCTGGCCGTCTCAGCGAACTGGAAATGGCCTGCCGACACAGCGCCTGCCGCCGTTTCAATGAACAGCAGTTACCGGGCAAACTGTTTCTCAACGTATCTCCCGAATCGTTGCTCGAAGCCGACCATCAACCGGGTAGAACCTTGCAAATGCTCCAGGACTTCGGCATTCCGCCAAGTCAGGTGGTAATCGAGCTGACCGAGCAAACCCCGACTGACGACTTTCAGTTGCTGCAAAACGCACTGCATCACTACCGTGCCATGGGTTTTTCGATTGCACTGGATGACCTGGGGGCCGGGTACTCGAGCCTGCGACTCTGGTCGGAACTGCGTCCGGACTATGTGAAGATCGACCGGCATTTCATCGATGGCATTCATCAGGACGCGCTCAAGCGCGAGTTTGTCGGCTCGATCCTGCAGATCGCCAAAGCTTCGCGGGCACAAGTCATTGCCGAAGGTATCGAACTGCCGGAAGAACTCGCGGTGTTGACCGAGATGGGGGTCGACCTGGTGCAGGGCTATCTGTTGTGCCGTCCGCAGGAGCACCCGCCACGGGACGCCCGGATGATGCCCAAGCACGACAGCAGCGCACTGGTGCTCAACGATGAAGGCAGTGACCTCAGCGCCCTGCTCAACGAACATCCGGCGGTGGACCGCGATACCCCTACCGCTGACGTGCTGGAAGCCTTCCGTCGTCAGGCCAACCTGAACTCGCTGGCAGTGCTCGACGAACTCGGTCAGCCCTGTGGCATCGTCCACCGTCATTCGCTGTCCGATGCACTGCTCAAGCCGTTTGCCACCGATCTGTTCGCGCGCAAGCCGATTAGCCGGCTAATGAGCGATGACTTCCTCGCCGTCGAGCTCAGCCAGTCGCTGCAACAGGTCAGCCGGCTGATCACCAGCCGCGCTCGGCAGCGCATCGAAGAGGACTTCATCATCACCCTCAACGGCGGCTATCTCGGCCTGGGTCGGGTGATCGATGTGCTCAAACTGATTACCGAACTGAAAATCCAACAGGCCCGCTACGCCAACCCGCTGACCCTGTTGCCGGGCAACGTGCCGATCCAGCAGTGCCTGACCCGGCTGTTACAGCAGAGCCGCGAGTCGGTGATCTGCTACGTCGACATCGACAGCTTCAAGCCTTTTAACGATATCTACGGCTACGGCCGTGGTGACGAAGTCCTGCTGTGCCTGGCGCAATGCCTGAACGACCGCGTCGACCCCAGCCGCGACTTCGTCGGCCACATCGGCGGCGATGACTTCCTGCTGGTCCTCGGCCCGGAAGACTGGCGCAAGCGCCTGAACCAGTTGCTCGAGGACTTCCACAGCCAATGCCGACGTTTCTACCGCAGCGAACACCTGGAAGCCGGCTGCTTCATCGCGCCCAATCGTCAGGGCGTCCGCCAGGAGTTTGCGCTGCTGTCGCTGTCGATTGGCGTGGTGCATTTACACCCGCAGGCCTGTGGACAACTCGACGCCAGCCAACTGGCGGAAATGGCCTCACAGGCCAAGCATCATGCGAAGAATGTGCAGGGGGGGAGTATTTATGTGATTGATAGTTTGGGGATGGCGAAGCAAGCTCAAACTGTTTAGCGGCGAGAGAAATGAACTGACCGTTGATTTACCCAACAACACCATCACACATAACGCTCTCACTGCTGACAAGCCGGCGAATGAAAGCGCCGACCTCATAAACATAAAGTCGTTAAATAAAGCTCACTCGCCATCAATGGGCTTCTCTGACTTTATCCAGCGCATATAAAACTCTCTCTGAACACTATAATCATTCGTGAGTTCACCTTCAGCATAATCAAATATATATACAACATCATCTAGCGAAGGCGTTTTCCCTAAAGCCAGCTCATAGGCTTTCAAACCAAGTGACATCTGAGAAGACATACTCGACGTATGAACATTAACTTTCGCCCCCTTACAGTAAAAAACAATATCAGGATGATCTTCTCTAACCTTCGCAAAACACTTGTAAAAATCATGATCAGAATAGCTCTTGCGATAGCCGTTACGCATTAATAGCTCTATCGTTATTTTCTTTTTATCACAGATAAGCTGAGCATCTTCCTTACTACCATTAACACCAACAACTATATCCACAATGATTGTAGAGCTCATTCTTTTATCTTCCTATTTGGATTAGGTATGGAATATCCGAACTCGCGACCGTTGTCTATGATCAGCGTTGCACCAAGAACATCCTCACCCTTGATTCTAGAGGGTATTGCGATTTCTTTCTCTGCACCAAACAGATAATCCGCCCCCAATTCTTTTTTTAAATCATGACCTGGAATTCTTCGCAGGGTATACAAATACCCTACCTTTGTATTGTCATTCGTAGCAAATTTCTTCCCCACATCCCTTGAGGTAGAGGTACTAATAAAGTTGCTAGGCGGATAATCGCTATCCATTGAATGAAGAAATAAATCTTTGCTTTTCCCTTTGCTCTTGAATCCATTTTTAAACACATCATCGGGTTCTCGTTCGTCTCCGCGATATAGATAATCACCTTCGCCTTTTGGCGGTTTTGGTTCACCTCTGTCTACCGAGGCCTTCCCCGCCGGATCCTCCGCCTCACCGGGCTTCTTGCACTTACCTGCCCCCGGGCAGTCATTCAACCCCAGCGGATCAACCCACCCCGTCGGATTCGGGGTGTACTGATACCCGTTTAACCCACCCGCCAGCTTGCTCGGATCCGGCGTCAGGTAGCGGCCAATATCCGGATTGTAGTAGCGATGTCGGTTGTAGTGCAGACCTGATTCAGCATCGAAATACTGCCCCTGAAAGCGCAACGGCTGCTCAAGCTGTTCTTCGCCGAAGTGCTTCAGGCTGGCGAGTTTTCCGTAGGCCTTGTAGGTCGCCGACCAGACGATTTCGCCGCTGTAATCCGTCAGTTCCTGCGGGGTGCCGAGGTGGTCGAGTTGGTAGTAGAACGGGCAGGCCTTGCGCGGGCCTTTGCCGTCGAGCATGGCCAACGGGCGGAAGCTGCCGGGTTCGTAGAGGTAGCTGCGGTAGTGTTTTTTGCTGCTTTCGGCGACGAGGTTGTCGCCTTGCCAGAAGAACTCGGTGGTGTGGCCATCGACGGTTTTGCCGATGCGCCGACCGAAGGCGTCATAGCGGTAGCTGGCGGTTCTGCCATCCGGCAGTGTCACGCCGATCAACCGGTGCTGGCAGTCGTAGCGGTATTCGGTGACGAGTTTTTGTGCGGTGCCGCGGCGCTCAAAGATCAGGTTGCCGAAGGCGTCGTAGTCGTAATGGCGGTCGCCTTGCAGCAGCAGGCGGTTGCCTTTGATCGTCGCCAGGCCCGGGCGATCGTGCATCTGCAGGTTGCCGGCCGGGTCATGGGCGAAGCTTTCCTGTTGTGGATCGCGAGAGTGGCGGACACGAACCAGGCGGTTCAGCAGATCGTAACGATAGTTGCGCTGGCCGTGACGACTGTCGGCGATGAAGTCGAGGTTGCCGTTGGCGCTGTAGGCGTAATCGCGGCGATGGCGTGGCTGCTCAGCATGAGAAACCGCGTGGGCGTGCAATCGACCCTGCTCATCGTAGTGATACCGACTGAGCAATTGGCCCTGCTGGCGTTGCCGCTCGCGTCCCGCGTCAAAGACGTGCGTGGTCAGCCGCGTGCCATTGAGATCGATGGCCGTCAGCGCCCCGCCCTTGGCGTGGTGGTAGTCGAGGGTGCTGTTGTCCGGCAGGCGCAGGTGATCGAGTTGACCGCAAGCGTTGTAGCGATAACGCAGGGTGCCCCAACCCTGATGCTCAGTGATCAGTCGGTCTTGCTGGTCGTACTCGAACTCCAAGGGGTGGTCGCGACCGTCATCGACGCTGACCAGACGACCAAGGCTGTCGTAGCGATAGTCGACCTTCAGGCCATCGGGCAAGGTCTTGACCAGCAAGCGCCCCGCCGCATCGCGCTGGTAAGCGGTGATCAGCGTTGAGCCATCATCGCCAAATTCGGTTTTCTCCAGCAGATGGCCGTTGAGGTCATAGCGGTACGCGGTGCGCCGACCATCAAAACCGGTTTCTTGCTCGATCAGTCCATTGGCGCCGTACGCCAACTGGTACTTTTCGCCCACCTCGTTTTCGATTTCGCTGAGCAACAGCCGTGCGTTGTCGTAGCGATAGCGCAACTGGCTGCCGTCGGCATTGATCCGACAGCTGACCAGGTGCAGATCGTCGGCGTATTCGTAGCGCGTGACCTGGCCCGACTCATCGCGTTCGGCGATGAGTTTGCCGTAGGCGTTGTAGCTGAAGGCGCGGGTGACACCTCCAGGCAAGGTGGTCTGAATCAGCCGGCCAAGAACGTCCCATTGATACCGGGTGACCGCACCGTGTGCGTCCTGACGACGGCTTAGCCGGCCCAATGCGTCGTAAGCGAAACACCGCCGACCACCGTCCGGCAGTTGCTCTTCGGTCAGTTGCCCGAGGTGGTTCCAGACAAGGAGGTGACAACTGTTATCCGGATAGCGGATCGACAGCAGTCGCCCTCGATCATCGTACTGGTAATGGGTGATGTGCCCATCTGGGTCGATCTGTTCGGTGATATCGCCCTGGATGTTTCGCTGGTACTTCCAACGCGCCTTGCCCCGACGCATCACTCGAACGAAACCGTTGTGATACTCGTAGTAAGTCGGTTCGTCTTCTGGCGGAATGACCGCCAGCAACCGCCCGGCGTCGTCATAGGTGTATTGGGTGACACCGCCGAGAGGATCTTTCTCGGCCACCAACTGACCGTTATCGTCGTAAGCCTTCAGGTGTTCGGCACCCTCCGGCTCGACCCTGCGCACCAGTCGCGCCTGTTGGTCGTGGACGTAGACCTCTTGGCTGCCATCGGCGTTGTGCACCGTGACGCTACCGTTATCGTCCCAGACATAACGTGCGTCCATCTGCGCAAAACTCGCCCAGTGCCGCACGCACCGGGCGGCTTTTCCCTCGCGCTCCCACTCCCAGAAAAAACTCGCGCCGCCGGCCAGTTGCCGCTGGAGAATCACTGCCTGATTGTCGTAGTCGTAACGCTCGCTTTCGCCAGCGGCGTTGGTGGCTTCGATCAGTCGATGGCAGTCGTCATAGCGATAGGCGGCCAGCGTTTGCTCGGTGTGCCAAGCCTCATCGGGATTCGCCGCTGCGCGATAGACTTGATAGTCGACGGCGATCAGATGTCGCCGGTCGTAACACAACAGCAAGGCGCGACCCGCGCCGTTGTCCAGACGTTTGATCCGCGCCTGGCGATCGCGGGTGATGCGTAGACGGTTGTTGTAAGGGTCGCTGATGGCCGTGAGATTACCGTCGCAAAAATGGTAGAACCGTGTCGTCTCACCGGCCTGGGCGAGGATCAGTTCATCGGCGTCGTCACCCAGATAAATCGCGGCACGGGACAAACTGTTGTGGATCGCCGGACGCTCGGTGCTGGGTCCCGGAAAGCGTGTGCGACGGTTTTCGTGGTCGATCCAGACGACGTTGTCGCCGTCGATTTCCAGGCGGTGCGCCAACGAGTGGCTCCAGCCAAAGCCCAATCCGCTATCGATTTCCACCGCGCTGGTGCGGTACAACCGGGTGAAGGCGAATGGCAGCACACCGTCGAGCTCGCCATCGGTGAGGGTCAGCAGTTCTTCGCCAGTGACCATCGACACCGGGCAGCTGTGGGTCGCGGTTTTATCTGCCGAATCGGCGCTGTCGCCGTTGGGGTTTTTCGCCTGATCCGGGGCGTTGTCGTGATGCTCCTGCTTGCTCAGGCTGGTCTTGGGCCCAGGCTTGTCGCGGGCGATGGCCGCAGGGTTTTTCACGTAAAGGGCCGGCGCTTCTCCGGGGGTAATCTTCAGCGGCCCTCGGGGTGTTGGCGCGAGCAGCGCCTTCCGGGCACTCACCATCAGCGGCTTGAGCGCATCGGCGTGACTGCTGAAACGCTGATTGCTCGACACTTGCGCCAGCCGGATGCTCAAGGCTGCCAGCCACTGTCGAGCACGCTGCGACTTGATCTTCCCCAGCACTTTGGCGCCCACGCCCGCCCCAATGCCCATCGGTCCGGTCACGCAAGCCAGGAGCAATCCGATCAACACGCCGGTACGAATTTCGGCCATCACTTCGGCTTCGTACTGCGGCGGCAGCATCCGCAACCAACTGGTGACGGCCGTCAGATAGATGAACAGCAACGGTTCATCGCTGAGCACCAGCAAGCCATTGGCAATCGCCTCTGTGGAGGCGTTGAGCAGGGTTTCGAGCTCGGCTTGGGTCATGTACTCAAGGAGTTTTTCACTGTTGGCTTGCAGGTCGGCCAGCAAGTGATAGAGCTGCTGAATGTCATCCCAGAGGTCGAGCAAGGCGCTTTCAACACCCCGTTGATCTGCATGCTGCAACGCGTTGTAGCGCTCGATAAACCCGCTTTGTGAAAAGCTTGCCCACAACGGTTGAAACTCGTTCGTCCACTCGCTTCGCAGCCAGTCTTCAAGCTCTGTAATGGTGGTTTGATAAGAGGCGTAGAGCGCCTTGACGTGGTCTCGAGAGACGTTGGGGTAAAAAGTGATTCGGTGCCGCTGGCCACGCCAGCATTCGGGGACTTCGAGGATGCCGCTGGGGCCGATAACTGCGTGGACCGGCTCACCGATCACCTCATCCCCTCCCGGCCCGTCGATCAATGCTTCGAGCATCACCGGGGTATTGCCGATCGGCACAAAACGCGCCGCCTCGAACATGTGCACCAGGGTCAACGATCCGCCGGCCGGACAGGACGCAACGATGGCACTGATCGGTGTGGTCGAGTTTTTCGGGGCGCTGAGGCTGACGTCGTTGCCGACCTTGAACACCTGCCCGACATCCAGCGCAGCGCCCGTCCAGAAACTTTCGGCCCAGGAATCGTAGTCGCTGAGGCAGTGCCGAAAGTCATTGAAGACGGCCTCAATATCCGGATTTTTCGGGTTCAACGCAGCAATGACCAGATGGCCAATGGCAGTGTTCAAGGCCTGCAGTTTTTTGGGATCGAGCATTCGCAATCTTCGCGGTCGCAGTGGGACGCGAGACTGTGCGGGGATGGAGCGGGGAATGAAGTCAGGACAAACGGAGGATGATGTAGGGCATTTCGTTAAAGCGAAGGGAATGGCTCAATCAAGCAGAACGGGCACTGCTTGATGGGCGATTACTTTATAAACGCCTGTAGGAAAGTGGCTTATCCAAGATCGCCGGCAAACCGGATCAGCCAGTGCGAGAGTGGCCGTCAAGCATCACGCGACGCCAGTTCCTTGAGCTTGATCTCGGCCAGCGGATGTCCGGCCTTGGCCGCCATCTGCCACCAGCGCGCCGCCTCGGCAGCGTCAGGGGCCTTGCTCGGTGTTCCGGCAAGGCTGATCACGCCGACCTGATAGGCCGCTTTTGCGTCCCCCGCCAATGCGGCAAGGCGCAACAAACGTACGCCCTCTTCACGGGCACCGAGACCCTGGCCACGGAACGTCAGGATGTGGCCATAGAAGCTTTGCGCACCGACATCACCGAGATTCGCCATGCGCGCGAACTGACCTTCAAGCCAGCTCCAGCCACGTGGCTGGCGGACAAACCATGACCAATGAAACAGCCTGCGTGCCAGCCAGTAACTGGCACGGGCCTTGAGTCGCCAGAGCATTCAGGCCTCCGCAGATTCGGGGTATTCGTACTCAAATACCCGCACCACTTCCGAGGCATGCCAGGACGCGGCAGCCACGCCATCGGAAGGCCCGGAGAAACGCCCCAGCCGCTCGACGCATTCGAAGAACCCGGTGCGCGGCAGACGGCTGGCGCCCTGGCTGATGACCAGCGAACTGCGCAGCGGCTGCTCGGCCCGTGCATCCAGCGCCGCCAGGTGCTCAAGCGCGGCAGTCAGGGTTTGCATGGCCGGGCTCGGCAACTGCAAACGCTCAAGCAAAGCGCGATAAGTCAGAAGATGCCGCTGACGACGGGCCTGATCCAGCTCGCCGATTAAACCGTCCCAATGTTGACGACTGATGCGTACGCTCACGATTCATCCCTCCATCCCGGCACCGTCAGTTCCCAGGCCAGGCTGCGGCGAATCGCTGCGTCAGGTTGACGCTCGCCACTTTCGATCAAGGCCAGGTAAGACGGGCTGATGCCTACCGTGCGGGCCAGCGCCTCAATGGCGATGCCCTTCCCTTCGCGCAAACTGCGTAGTTGATCCAGACCTGGAAGAACCTGGTCTGCTGTGGCCGCGTGACGGACTGTCGCTTCACGCGGTGGTTGTTCAGTGACGCCTGCTGCTTTCAATAACGCTTGATACTGAGCCCACGTTAGAACCGCATATTCGGGTTCGCCATCACGTGCAATTATCTGAATATCCATGACTACCCCGTAGGACAACAACACTTAGCGAGTCAGCACTTTTCCTTAGAAGTGTAATCCTAACAGCCGATAAGGTCGCGAGGGGCGATCAATCTGTGGATGAACCTGATTCAACTCAGGTTTTTTTCGGGCCTTGCAGTTGTAATTGCTCCGGCGTATCAGGCAAGCGCTCCACGACCGCGAGCTTTTCCGGCTGCTGACGGTCGCGCCAGGCACGGAAAGCATTCAGTTCGTCATCAAGGGTTTTCATTACCCAGGCCAGTACGGCGATGTCATCGAGCATGCCAAATACCGGGATGAAATCCGGGATCGCGTCGAGCGGGCTGAGGAAGTACATCAGCCCCGCCACCACTGTCAGCATCGATTTGCGACTGATGTCCCGATACTCACCGCGCCAGTACGCCAGGCACAATGCCTGCAGTAATCGCAGGTCGTCTTTAAGCTTGCCCAAACGATTACCCTGGCTCGCCCCTTTTCTGGCTACGGCAAACAACAGGGCCGGTAATCGCCCACGACTGAGCAACCTTCCCGCCAAAGGTAGAAATCGAGCGAAGTTCCAAGGTGCTTTCATCATTTCTCCCGCTGAAATGTTATCCACACAAATTGTGGATAACCTTGTGAACAGAGCCGCTTTTCACGCCTGAAGGCCACGTCCTACAAGGGCTAAGCTCAGATCGGGCGTTTTTTACTCACATAAAAAAACCCAATATTTCATTGACTTGGCAACCTACTGCGTTTAGCTGTGGCACCCTCAATGCTGTGACTCCACTCCACCGCGTCCGTTCGCTTGAATTGTCGACCACTGAACGCCAGATGCAACAACGCCCCGCATGAACGGGGCGTTGTTTTTATAGCAGACGCTGATTACTTGGCGGCGTCTTGTTTTGCCGGATCTTTGATCGCCAGCAGTTCCAGGTCGAATACCAGCACCGAATTGGCCGGGATTGCCGGGCTAGGGCTTTGTGCGCCGTAGGCCAGATCGCTAGGGATGTACAGTTTGTACTTCTCGCCAACATGCATCAGCTGCAGACCTTCGACCCAACCCGGGATCACGCCGCTAACCGGCAGATCGATCGGGCTGCCGCGCTCGACGGAACTGTCGAATACGGTGCCGTTGGTCAGCTTGCCAGTGTAGTGAACAGTCACTACGTCAGTCGGCTTAGGCTGTGGGCCATCGGCTTTCTTGACCACTTCGTACTGCAGACCCGAAGCAGTAGTAACGACACCCGGCTTCTTCGCGTTGTCTTCGAGGAATTTCTTGCCGGCAGCTGCCGACTCTTCGCTCATCTTGGCCAGACGCTCTTCAGCGCGCTTTTGCAGCGCAGCGAAAGCTTCGACCAGTTCGTCATCCTTCAGTTTCTGTTCTTTCTTGCCAACGGCATCTTCGATGCCTTGGGCCACGGCTTTGGAATCCAGGTCATCCATGCCTTCCTGAGCCAGGCTCTTGCCCATGTTCAGGCCAATACCGTAGGAAGCTTTTTGCGCCGGGGTTTTCAGCTCGACGCTGGACTGCGAGTCACAACCCGCAAGTACCAGGCTAACCAGGGCCACCGCCGCCGCCAACCGATGCTGTTTCATGCTATTTCCTTGTTCATGCGCCTAAAGGGCAATCGAATAAAGCCGCGAGCTTATCAGGCCGCCACGACCAATGGCTACCGGCATGAGAGCAGGAAAGCTCCGATAAGTTCAGGTCTTTTAATGCATTTTGCGAGTGCTGGTCATGAAGCTTCTGTCAGCTTCTTCTCAGTGCAATAAACGCCGGTTCCTACAGCGTCTGGCGTAATGGCCACTTGCCGCGTACTCGGAGCTAAGGCATAACAAGGCTATAAATCGACAAGGATGTTTAAAGTGCGCCTCTTGATCCGTGTGCTGTTACTGATAATCACCCTGCTGGTAGTCGCTCTGGCGGTGGTCCTGTATTACGTCGCCAACCCGAAGCTGCCGGCCTATACGCCGGTCGAGCAGGTGAACTACCTCGAGCAGTGGGACGCCGCCGACCGCCAGACCTACTACTTCACGCCGCAGGGTACGCAGGTCAAAGGCCTGCGCTACAACTGGTTCACAGCACTTGAACTGCCGTTCTCGGAGCAACGCTTTGCCGCGCCGGAATACCTGGCGCGTTTTGGTTTTCTGGTGGATCCCGCCCAGAAAGCCACGCCGAACAACCCCGGCAACCTGCCCGTCGGCTTCGCCCGTCATCAGAACCCTGGCAGTAAAGAAGAGTTTCTGGATGTTACCTGCGCCGCCTGCCATACCGGCGAGCTGCGCTTTAAAGGCCAGGCAATACGCATCGACGGTGGCTCGGCGCAGCACGTATTGCCTTCCAGTGTCCCCACTCTGCGCGGCGGCAGTTTCGGTCAGGCATTGGTCGCAAGTCTCGCCTCGACCTACTACAACCCCTGGAAATTCGAACGCTTCGCACGCAACGTGCTGGGTCAGGACTATGACGCCCAGCACTCACAACTGCGCCAGGACTTCAAAACGTCGCTGGATACCTTCCTGCGCGCTGCCTGGAATGACACCCACCGCGGCCTCTACCCCACCGAAGAAGGCCCGGGCCGTACCGACGCTTTCGGCCGTATTGCCAATGCCACTTTCGGCGACGCCATTTCGCCGAACAACTACCGAGTAGCCAACGCGCCCGTGGACTACCCGCAGCTGTGGGATATCTGGAGTTTTGATTGGGTGCAATGGAACGGCTCAGCCCAGCAACCCATGGCGCGCAACATCGGCGAAGCCCTGGGCGTCGGTGCGACGCTGAACTTCTTCGATGCCGCCGGCCAGCCGCTCAAGGGCGATGATCGCTACCCCTCCAGCGTGCGAGTACGTGACCTGCAACTGATCGAAGAAACCCTGAAGCGACTCAAACCTCCGGCCTGGCCCGAAGCATTGCTCGGCAGCATCGACAAACCGCTGGCCGCCAAGGGCCGCACGTTGTTCGCCGAGAACTGCGCCGGTTGCCATGTACCGAACGTGACGGTGACCAATGGTCGGCCTGAACAGAAACTGAAAATGCTACCGGTGGACGTCATAGGCACCGACCCGGGGGCCGCCAACAACATCGCCGACCACCGTTTCGACCTGAGCGCGCTCAAATGGGACCTGGCCGAACTGGCGAAACTGGACGTCAAACTGCACCCGACGCCTGCCGGACCGCTGGACCTGAACAAACTCTCGGTTGCCAAAGGACTGGCCTACGTAACAGCCTTCGTCGAAAACCGCGCTTACCGTGACGCCAATGTCACAACTGAAGAGCGCCCCGCCATGGATGGATTCGGGCTGCCGATTGGCGTTCGTGAACTACGCGCCTACAAGGCACGACCGCTGGCGGGCGTCTGGGCGACGCCACCGTTTCTGCATAACGGTTCGGTACCGAATATCTACCTACTGCTCTCGCCGCAAGATGAGCGCGCAACCACCTTCTATAAAGGCACGTTCGAATACGACCCGCAGCACCTGGGTTATCGCACTGAAGCCTTCAGCAACGGTTTCGAGTTCGACACGCGAATCACCGGCAACCACAACGGCGGTCACGAATTTCGTGCAGGCGAACGGGGCAACGGGGTCATCGGCCGTCTGCTGCAACCACAAGAGCGCTGGGCGCTACTGGAATACCTGAAGGTGCTCGGCGGTCCTTTGGAATCGCAATTGCCATGACCATCACCGCAGCAAAAAGGATTCGCGCATGTTGATCACTCTTTGGCTGCGCATTGGCGTACTACTAGGCAAAGCCCTGCTGCTTCTGTTGGGACTCGGCTTGCTGGGCTGGGCAGTGGCGACGGGCTGGTTCGCCTGGCATCACAGCGGCCCGGTCTCTGCCAACGAGCGCATTCCGGCCGGTGAAGCAGCAATGACCCAGGAGATCATCCAGACCGCCGTGCACATCGTCGACCAGCACCGCGAAAACACTCGCTTCCTGCGCGATGCCCACGCCAAGGCGCATGGCTGCGTAAAGGCCGAGGTTCAAGTGCTGGCCGACCTGGCGCCTGAACTGCGTCAAGGGGTCTTTAGCGAAGCCGGCAAGACCTGGCAAGCCATCTTGCGACTGTCCAACGGTAACGCCTATCCGCAATTCGACAGCGTCCGCGATGCCCGAGGCATGGCGATCAAATTGCTTGATGTACCGGGAACGCAGCTACTCAAGGATCAGCAGAGCCGCAGCGAGCAGGACTTCGTGATGTTCAGCCATCCGAACTTCTTCGTCAGCAATGTCGCCGAGTACCGTCAGAACGTCGCAGCCCAGGCGGATGGCAAACAGGTCATGGCGTTCTTTCCGAGTTGGGATCCGCGCAGCTGGCAGGTTCGTCACCTGTTTATTGCCTTGGCGACGCTGGCGCCAGCACCGGCCAGCCCGACCCAGACCACTTATTTTTCCGTCTCGCCGTATAAATTCGGTACGGCCAACGCCAAGTTTCGCGTCGCGCCAGACCCCGACAGCTGCCCCAACTACACCCTGCCTGCGCAAAATCAAGCGCTGCCAAACTATTTGCGCAGCGCACTGAATCAGCAGCTGTCGACGGATCGTGTGCCCGCGTGTTTTGTCTTGCAGATCCAGCGCCAGGACCCGACCAGGTACATGCCGATCGAAGACACCAGCATCGAATGGCGTGAAAGCGATGCGCCGTTTGAAACCGTGGCGCGGATTCAGATACCCGCCCAGGACTTCGACACGCCAGCGCTGAACCTCCGATGCGATAACCAGTCCTTCAACCCCTGGTTTGGTCTGGAAGCCCACCGCCCTATCGGCGGTATCAATCGGCTACGCAAAGCGGTGTACGAAGCGGTCAGTGATTACCGGCACGCGCGCAATGCCGAGCAGTAGTAACCCATAAACGAAAAAAGCGACCAAGGGTCGCTTTTTTATCGGGGACTATGACTTGATAAAACCCCAGACAGCAAAAAGCCCGCATTAAGCGGGCTTTCTGTGGTGACCTGGCGTTCAGTGTTCCAGGTTACCGAATATGGCGCAGCGGACGGGACTCGAACCCGCGACCCCCGGCGTGACAGGCCGGTATTCTAACCGACTGAACTACCGCTGCGCGTAGCGTTGAAAGTAAGTGGTGGGTGATGACGGGATCGAACCGCCGACATTCTGCTTGTAAGGCAGACGCTCTCCCAGCTGAGCTAATCACCCTTTACCTTCGTTGCGGGGCGCATTGTGCCACAAAAATTCATAACGTGCTGATTTAATTAAGAAAAATATTAAAAAAGCTGAATTTCAATGAAACAGTGCACATCGCATGGAACTCTTACAGCAAAAAGCCCGCGTTAGCGGGCTTTCCGTGGTGACCTGGCGTTCAGTGTTCCAGGTTACCGAATATGGCGCAGCGGACGGGACTCGAACCCGCGACCCCCGGCGTGACAGGCCGGTATTCTAACCGACTGAACTACCGCTGCGCGTAACACTGAATGCGAATGGTGGGTGATGACGGGATCGAACCGCCGACATTCTGCTTGTAAGGCAGACGCTCTCCCAGCTGAGCTAATCACCCTTCACGTTCGGTGTGGCGCGCATTCTACGGAGCAGCCCCACCTCTGGCAAGCACTTTTTAAAATAATTTTTTCAGGCCTTCCAAAGGCTTAGCTGAGGGTTGGCCTATGACGCTGCGCGGAGAATAATGCCCCCCTTTGTATAAAGGAGAGACTCACCCCATGTGGTTCAAGAACCTGCTTATCTATCGCCTGACCCAAGATCTGCCTTTTGATGCTGAGGCGTTGGAAACTGCACTGGCCACCAAGCTGGCGCGCCCATGTGCAAGCCAGGAGTTGACCACCTACGGTTTCGTCGCGCCGTTTGGCAAAGGCGAAGATGCCCCTCTGGTACATGTCAGCGGAGACTTCCTGCTGATCGCCGCACGCAAGGAAGAACGCATTCTGCCAGGCAGCGTCGTGCGCGACGCAGTCAAGGAAAAGGTCGAAGAGATCGAAGCCGAGCAAATGCGCAAGGTCTATAAGAAGGAGCGTGATCAGATCAAGGATGAAATCATCCAGGCGTTCCTGCCGCGCGCCTTTATCCGTCGCTCGTCGACCTTTGCCGCCATCGCACCGAAACAGGGGCTGATCCTGGTCAACTCCGCCAGCCCGAAACGCGCCGAAGACCTGCTTTCGACGCTGCGTGAAGTAATCGGCACGCTGCCGGTACGTCCGCTGACTGTAAAAATGTCCCCGACCGCGACCATGACTGAGTGGGTCACCACCCAGAAAGCCGCTGACGACTTCTTCGTACTGGATGAGTGCGAACTGCGCGATACCCACGAAGACGGCGGCATCGTCCGTTGCAAGCGCCAAGACCTGACCAGCGAAGAAATCCAGTTGCACCTGAGCACCGGTAAAGTGGTCACTCAGCTGTCCCTGGCCTGGCAAGACAAACTGTCGTTCGTCCTCGACGACAAGATGGTGGTCAAGCGCCTGAAGTTCGAAGACCTGCTGCAGGATCAGGCAGAACAGGACGGTGGCGATGAAGCCCTCGGCCAACTGGACGCCAGCTTCACGCTGATGATGCTGACTTTCGGCGACTTCCTCCCGGCGCTGGTTGAGGCGTTGGGCGGTGAAGAGACTCCGCAAGGGATCTAAAGGCTTGTGATCTCTACTGTGGGAGCGAGCCTGCTCGCGATAGCGGAGTTTCAGTCAACATCATTGTTGAATGTCAGTCCCTCATCGCGAGCAGGCTCGCTCCCACATTGGTTTTGGGCTTCATTTAAATAACAAGGAACAGGTCATGCGTGCACTGGCAGCACTGAGTCGCTTTGTCGGCAACACTTTCGCTTACTGGGTCTTGATCTTCGCCGTGGTGGCCTTCCTGCAACCGGCGTGGTTCATCGGTTTGAAAGGTGCGATCGTGCCGTTGCTGGGGCTGGTGATGTTCGGCATGGGCCTGACCCTCAAACTTGAAGACTTCGCTGAAGTGGCCCGCCATCCGTGGCGCGTGGCACTGGGCGTGGTCGCACATTTCGTGATCATGCCCGGCGTGGCATGGTTGCTCTGCCAGGCGTTTCACCTGCCACCGGAAATCGCCGTCGGGGTGATTCTGGTCGGTTGCTGCCCAAGCGGCACCTCGTCGAACGTGATGACCTGGCTGGCCCGCGGCGACTTGGCGCTGTCGGTAGCGATTGCCGCCGTCACCACCCTGCTCGCTCCGGTGCTGACACCCGCCCTGATCTGGTTACTGGCCTCGGCCTGGTTGCCGGTCTCGTTCATGGAACTGTTCTGGTCGATCCTGCAAGTGGTGTTGCTGCCGATCGTGCTCGGCGTAGTCGCCCAGCGCCTGCTGGGAGATCGGGTGCGCCACGCGGTAGAGGTGCTGCCTCTGGTTTCAGTGGTGAGCATCGTGATCATCGTCGCCGCCGTTGTCGCGGCGAGTCAGGCAAAGATTGCCGAATCCGGCCTGCTGATCATGGCTGTGGTGATGCTGCATAACAGCTTTGGCTTCCTGCTGGGCTACTTCACCGGACGCGTGTTCAAACTGCCGCTGGCGCAACGCAAGTCCCTGGCACTGGAAGTCGGCATGCAGAACTCCGGTCTGGGCGCGGCACTGGCCAGTGCCCACTTCTCGCCACTGGCAGCGGTGCCGAGCGCGCTATTCAGCGTTTGGCACAACATTTCCGGGGCGTTGCTCTCGACGTACTTCCGTCGAATGAGCGAGAAACACGACCGCGAACTGGCCGCCCAACAAGCAACCGACTGACCCTGTAACTTGATCCTCAGGTTAATAGTGGGCACTATACTGCGCATCGCGAGGACGACCTCGCGGCTCGTTCAAGTTATTAATCTGGGGACGACCCCGTCAATCGATGGAGGTCTTCATGCCTTGGATCATTCTGTTTTTCGCTGGCCTGTTTGAAGTCGGCTGGGCCGTTGGCCTGAAATACACCGACGGCTTCAGCCGCCCTCTTCCCACCGTCCTGACTGTCGGTGCCATGGTAATCAGCCTGGGTCTGCTGGGCCTGGCCATGAAGGATCTGCCGTTGGGCACTGCCTACGCAATCTGGACTGGCGTCGGCGCCGTGGGCACGGTTATCGCAGGGATCATCCTGTTTGGTGAATCCATGGCGCTGTTCCGCCTGGCCAGCGTCGCGCTGATCATCGCCGGGTTGGTCGGGCTCAAAGTCAGTACTTAGGCCTCTACCGCCATCATCGGAACGCCGCCCGGAGCAAGCTCGCTCCCACATTGGTTCTGTGTCGTTCACAGATCAAGTGTGGGAGCGAGCCTGCTCGCGATGAGGCCGACCAAAACACCCACTATCTAACGGTGCCACGCAACTCGCCGACCAGCGCTTGCAACTGCGCAGGCTGCGCGACTTCAACCGCCACCGCCGGCCCGGCCACCAGGGTCACCCGTGACCAGAGACGGTGGAACAAGCCCTTGTTCGGATCGCGGCTGAAAAAGCTGCCCCACAACCCTTGCAAGGCCAATGGAATCACCGGCACCGGTGTCTCTTCCAGTATCCGCGTCAGCCCGCCTTTGAACTCATTGATCTCGCCATCGGCGGTCAGCTTGCCTTCGGGGAAGATGCACACCAGCTCACCATCTTTCAGGTACTGGGCGATTCGCTTGAAGGCCTTTTCGTAAATCTGGTTGTCTTCCTGGCGCCCGGCAATCGGAATGGTCCCCGCCGTACGGAAGATGAAGTTCAGCACCGGCAGGTTGTAGATCTTGTAATACATCACAAAGCGAATCGGCCGACGCACTGCGCCACCAATCAGCAAAGCGTCGACGAACGACACGTGGTTGCAGACCAGTAACGCCGCACCTTCATCAGGAATCAGCTCAAGGTTACGGTGCTGCACGCGGTACATGGAATGGCTGAGCAGCCAGATCATGAAGCGCATGCTGAATTCGGGAACGATGCTGAAGATGTAGGCGTTGACGCCAATGTTCAGCAGCGACACCACCAGGAACAGCTGGGGAATCGACAGCTTGACGATGCTCAGCAGCACAATCGAGACAATCGCCGAGACCACCATGAACAGTGCGTTGAGGATGTTGTTGGCCGCGATCACCCGCGCCCGCTCGTTTTCGGCAGTGCGCGACTGGATCAACGCGTACAGCGGCACGATGTAGAAACCACCGAAAATCCCCAGCCCGAGAATATCGAACAGCACCCACCACGTATGAGCGAAGCCAAGCACTTCGATCCAGCCATGACCTTGAACGCTTTGCGGGATACCCCCGGAGCTCCACCAGAGCAGCAAACCGAACACTGTCAGCCCAAAGGAGCCAAACGGCACCAGTCCGATCTCGATTTTGCGTCCAGAGAGTTTTTCGCAGAGCATAGATCCCAGCGCGATACCGACCGAGAACACCGTCAGAATCAGCGTCACTACGGTCTCGTCACCGTGCATCCACTCTTTGGCGTAGGCCGGGATTTGCGTCAGGTAAATCGCCCCGACAAACCAGAACCACGAGTTACCGACAATTGAGCGCGACACTGCGGGCGTTTGCCCCAGTCCCAGGCGCAGAGTCGCCCAGGACTGGCTGAAGATATTCCAGTTCAACCGCAGTTCAGGAGTGGATGCCGCGGCGCGTGGAATGCCGCGGCTGGTCAGATAGCCCAGCACCGCGACACCGATGATCGCCGTAGAGACGATCGGTGCGTAGTGACTGGACGACATCATGATCCCGGCGCCAATGGTCCCGGCCAGAATCGCCAGGAAGGTGCCCATTTCCACCAGACCGTTACCACCCACCAGCTCTTCTTCATGCAGGGCCTGCGGCAGGATCGAGTACTTCACCGGGCCGAACAGCGCCGAGTGGGTGCCCATGGCGAACAGCGCCACCAGCATCAGCGACAGGTGATCGAACAGGAACCCGACTGCGCCGACCGCCATGATCGCGATTTCACCGAGTTTGATCAGACGAATCAGCGCGTCCTTGGCGAACTTTTCACCGAACTGTCCGGCCAGCGCCGAGAACAGAAAGAACGGCAGGATGAACAGCAGCGCACACAGGTTGACCCAGATCGAACGGTCACCCTCGATGGTCAGCTTGTACAAAATGGCAAGGATCAACGACTGCTTGAAGATGTTGTCGTTGAACGCCCCGAGGGACTGCGTAACAAAAAACGGCAGAAACCGCCGCTTGCGAAGCAAGGTGAACTGCGAAGGGTGGCTCATCTTCCATGTCCCTGTGTGGCTTGGATGCTCTTATTGGAATGTCGTACCGCGATCCAGGCCACAACCTTACCTAAACTTTGCGAATTATTTCGCTAATCCGGCAATACACGGCGAAACAAACAACTCACCGCGCCAGGCGCCTTGAACGGTGCGCTTGGAGACGATCAGCCACATGATCGCCAGTGCGACCACCAAAACGCTGCCAAAGATACTGAAAAAAGTCAGGTTCAAGGTGCCTGCCAGCTTCAGCGTGGCCAGCGAATAGACGCCCAACGGGAAGGTAAAACCCCACCAGCCGAGGTTGAAGGGAATTCCACCACGCAGGTAACGCAAGGTGATCAGCACCGCCATCAACATCCACCACAAGCCGAAGCCCCACAGCGTAATGCCTGCGATCAGGCCCAGTCCGGCGGCAATTTCACCGATTCCCGGCAAACCGTTGGCGGCGAAAATAGCCGGCGCATCGCTACCCAGCAACAACATGCCCAGCGCCCCGGTACCGATCGGCCCCAGCGCCAGCCAGCTCGACGCGGCCATGTTTTCGTGGGGCAATTTGTGCAGGGCCATACGCAGCAGCAGGATGGTCAGGATGCTGAACGCCACCGGCAGCGAGAACGCCCACAGCACGTAGCTGGTCACCAGCACCACCAATTGCGAGTGGGCATCTGCCAGATGCGGCGCAAGCAAACCACCGCTCGCCGCCGCGACTTCTGCAGCCACCACCGGTAGCAGCCAGACGGCGGTCATCTGGTCGATGCTGTGCTCCTGACGGGTGAACATCATATACGGGATCAAGACGCCGCAGGCCAGCGACATGGCGACATCCAGCCACCACAGCACCTCGGCCAGGTGCACAACGCCCTCCCCCCAACGCGGCAGACCAAACAGCAGGAAGCCATTGATGATGGTCGCCAGGCCCATGGGAATGGTGCCGAAAAACATCGAAACCGTGGAGTGGCCGAAAATCCGTCGCGCTTCATCGAAGAAAAACGCCCAGCGCGCGGCGTACAACCCGCTGAACAGCAGGAACAGGAAAATATTGAACATCCACAGGCCTTCAGCGAAGGCATGCAGGCCAGGGACAGACACCGGCAATTGGGCGAGCGCCAAGGCCAGGACCCCGGTACCCATGGTCGCGGCGAACCAGTTCGGGGTGAACTGACGAATCGCTTCGCGAGGGTGCTGCAAATGGCTCAAAGGCCGGTTAGCGGTTTTGTTGCTGTTGGGGCATTGCATCGTGAACTCCTGTCCTCGAGTGAGGTAGAGCTCATGGTAGAACTGAATCGAATATCTATATAACGGGTAATTTCTCTAACTGTTATCTGTTTTACAGATATAGGTATTAAACACTGCTGCCCGTATCACTCCGACTGGGAACGCCTCTGTCACGTTAAGGATTATCCGCTACCCCACAGAGCTTGGCCGGCCGCTGACGCATCAACCCCAACAACGCCCCCAACGACAGCACGATCAATACCGCGCCATAGCCATCGGTGGTGGCGATCAGACCGAAGGTCCGGGTCAGGTTGCCTGCCAATAGCGACGGCAGGCAGAACGCCAGGTAACTCAGCACGTAGAACGCCGACATCAACCCCGCGCGCTCATGGGGCAAGGCCAGCGGTACCACGCTGCGCAAGGCACCGAGAAAACCGGCACCAAAACCACTGCCAGCCACCAGAGTGGCGAAGAAAAACAGCGGCAGACTGGCGCTGTGCACGGCGCTCAGAATCAGCGCGATGCCGATCGCCAAGCAGCTCGCGCCCAAGCGCAGGACTTTGTCTGCCGGGCGCTTGCGCAACGAGAAGATCATCAATGCGCCGCTGACCGTCAACACGGCCACCAAACCTCCGCCGATCAGGTTGGAGGTCGAACCGGTCGCCGTACGAACCAGCGATGGCGCCAGTGACAGGAAGAAGCCGCCCACCGCCCAGACCGCCACATCCACCGGCAGCGCCAGCCACAGCGCCCGTCGTGCCTGTGGCGGCACATGCAAGGTCGGGCGTAGCGACGCCCAGGCGCCGGGTAGTCGACTGACACTTTCTGGCAGACGCCAGACGTACAGGGCTTGCAGCAGGAACAACCCCAACAGAATCCAGTAGACCAACTGCAACGGTTGCGGTGCGTACTCCGCCAGCAATCCACTGCCCAATGCGCCAAACGCCATGCCCAGAAGCGGCGCAACGCTATTCACCAGCGGGCCTTGCTGCCGGTCAGTATCGAGCAACGCCGCACCGAGTACGCTGGTGGCCATGCCGGTGGCAAACCCCTGAAGCACCCGCGCAGCGATCAGCCAAGCCACACTGTCGGCATTGATAAACAGCAACATCGCCAGCATATCCAGCAGTAACGCAGCGAAGATCACCGGTTTGCGCCCCAGATGATCCGACAACGAGCCGACCGTCAGCAGCGCCGCCAGCAGGCTAAAGGCATACACCCCGAAAATCAGCGTCAGGGTTGCCGGAGAAAACTGCAGCGCCTCCTGGTACAGGTGATAAAGCGGTGTTGGTGCACTGGAAGCGGCGAGAAAACTCAGTAAGGTGATCGCCAGGAACACCAGGCTGGAACGGTTTGAGACAGAACTGGACATGGGCACACTCCGCAAAAGCTAATTTTTTGCTTTACGGAGTGTGCTACTGGCTTCGGCTTAAAGCAAATTCTTTGTGTTAAGGTTCGACGCATGGCTATTAAAGAAGGTTTACGCCCGGGCGGCCGTAGTGCCAGGGTGCAAGAGTCGATTCATTCGGCAGTACGCGAACTCCTCGAAGAACAGGAGCGCTCGAGCGTGACCGTGCCGCAAATCGCCGCCCGCGCAGGCGTTACGCCGTCAACGATCTACCGACGTTGGGGTGACTTGTCGGCACTCTTGGCCGACGTCGCGCTGGTACGCATGCGTCCTGACAGCGAACCCGCCAACACCGGCAGCCTGCGCGGCGATTTGCGCGCCTGGGCCGAGCAGTATCTGGACGAAATGAGCTCGGAGCCCGGCCGCAACATGATGCGTGACGTGCAATCGAGCGCCACGCCGGGGTATTGCGTGAGCATTCTCAGCGGTCAGTTGCAGACAATACTGGACCGCTATCCGAATGAGCCGAAGCCCAGTGTCGACCGATTGATCAACATGGTGGTGGCGCCGACGGTGTTCCGCATCCTGTTCGCATCGGCGGCGCTTGAGGTTGAAGAGTTGCATCGCTTGATCGACATCGCACTGGCCCCGTAGCTGCCGCGCAAACACGGTACGTATCCACCCTGCGACACCCCGCCGCGCCACGACCTTGGTCGACACTGACTAACTGAAGTGGTCGTGCGAGACTGTAATACCGGGTCTGCGTCCCGGGTGTCTTTATGCCTGGAGTTACCATGTCGCTGTCCAGCGGACTGATCGCCGCCGTCGCCCTGGCCTATATGGCCGTCATGTTCGCTATCGCCTTTTACGGTGACCGGCGCAGCGCACCGCTGCCACCGCGTATGCGTGCCTGGGTGTACAGCCTGTCGCTGGCGGTCTACTGCACCAGCTGGACGTTCTTTGGCGCTGTCGGTCAGGCCGCCGAACAACTCTGGTCGTTTTTGCCGATTTATCTGGGGCCGATGCTGCTGCTGGTGTTCGCGCCGTGGGTCCTGCAAAAAATGGTGATGATCAGCAAACAGGAAAACATCACCTCGATTGCCGACTTCATCGCCGCCCGCTACGGCAAGTCGCAATCGCTGGCAGTGGTGGTGGCACTGATCTGTCTGGTAGGCGTATTGCCCTACATCGCCTTGCAACTTAAAGGCATCGTCCTGGGGGTCAACCTGTTGATCGGCGCAGGTCCGGATGCCATGGGCACCCGGGCCCAGGACACGGCGCTGATTGTGTCGCTGATTCTGGCACTGTTCACCATCGTCTTCGGCACCCGCAACCTCGATGCTACAGAGCACCACCGTGGCATGGTGCTGGCGATTGCCTTCGAAGCACTGGTCAAGCTGCTCGCCTTCCTCGCCGTCGGCGCCTTCGTCACGTATGGTTTGTACGATGGCTTCAACGACCTGTTCGATCAGGCCATGCTCGCACCACGCCTGGAGGAATACTGGAAAGAAACCGTCAATTGGCCATCGATGGTGGTGCAGACGGGCGTGGCGATGATGGCGATCATCTGCCTGCCACGACAGTTCCATGTGACTGTGGTGGAGAACATCGAACCGCACGATTTGCGCTTGGCGAAATGGGTATTCCCGGCTTATCTGGGATTGGCCGCACTGTTCGTGGTACCGATTGCGCTGGCCGGGCAAATGATGCTGCCAAGCTCGGTACTGCCCGACTCCTTCGTGATCAGCCTGCCACTGGCCCAGGCCCACCCGGCACTGGCGCTGCTGGCGTTTATCGGTGGCGCATCGGCCGCCACCGGCATGGTGATCGTTGCCAGCGTGGCGCTGTCGACCATGGTTTCCAACGACATGCTGCTGCCATGGCTGCTACGCCGGAAAAATGCCGAGCGGCCGTTCGAGGTGTTCCGCCACTGGATGCTTTCGGTGCGTCGAGTGAGCATCGTGGCGATTCTGCTGCTGGCCTATGTGTCCTATCGCCTGCTCGGCTCGACCGCCAGCCTGGCCACCATCGGACAGATCGCGTTTGCCGCCGTGACCCAACTGGCGCCGGCGATGCTCGGCGCGCTGTACTGGAAACAGGCCAACCGCCGCGGAGTATTCGCCGGTCTCGCGGCGGGGACTTTTCTCTGGTTCTACACGTTGATTCTGCCGATCGCCGCCAACAGCCTGGGCTGGTCGCTGCACAGCTTCCCTGGGCTGGGCTGGCTGCACGGCAATCCGCTGAACCTGCCGATTTCCCCACTGACCCAAGGCGTGGTGTTGTCACTGGCCGGTAACTTCACCTTGTTCGCCTGGGTGTCGATGCTGTCCCGCACACGGGTCTCGGAACACTGGCAGGCCGGACGCTTCATTGGCCAGGAAATCAGCACACGGCCGAGCGCACGCTCGATGCTGGCGGTGCAAATCGACGATCTGCTGCAACTCGCGGCACGTTTTGTCGGCGAAGAACGGGCACGCCAGAGCTTCATCCGCTTCGCCTACCGCCAAGGAAAAGGCTTCAATCCGAATCAGAATGCCGACGGTGAATGGATTGCCCACACCGAACGCCTGCTCGCCGGTGTACTCGGGGCGTCATCGACCCGCGCCGTCGTAAAAGCCGCTATTGAAGGTCGGGAAATGCAACTCGAGGACGTGGTGCGAATCGCCGACGAAGCCTCGGAAGTGCTGCAATTCAACCGCGCCTTGCTGCAAGGCGCGATCGAGAACATCACCCAAGGCATCAGCGTGGTCGACCAGTCGCTGAAGCTGGTGGCCTGGAACCGTCGCTACCTTGAACTGTTCAACTACCCGGACGGCCTGATCAGTGTCGGCCGGCCGATTGCCGACATCATTCGCTATAACGCCGAACGCGGCCTGTGCGGCCCCGGCGAAGCGGAAGTCCACGTTGCCCGGCGCCTGCACTGGATGCGCCAGGGGCGCGCCCACACCTCGGAGCGGTTGTTCCCCAACGGCCGGGTGATCGAGCTGATCGGCAATCCAATGCCGGGCGGCGGGTTTGTCATGAGTTTCACCGACATCACCGCGTTTCGCGAAGCCGAGCAGGCGCTGACCGAGGCCAACGAGGGCCTGGAGCGACGCGTCGCCGAGCGCACCCATGAACTGTCGCAACTGAACATCGCGCTGACCGAAGCCAAAGGCACCGCCGAGGCGGCCAACCAGTCGAAAACCCGTTTCCTTGCAGCCGTCAGCCACGACCTGATGCAGCCATTGAACGCCGCGCGGCTGTTCTCGGCCGCCCTCTCCCACCAGAACGAAGATCTCTCCCCCGAGACCCGGCAACTGGTGCAGCATCTGGACAGTTCGCTTCGCTCGGCCGAGGACTTGATCAGTGACCTGCTCGACATCTCGCGCCTGGAAAATGGCAAGATCAACCCGGATCGCAAGCCATTTGTGCTGAATGATCTGTTCGACACCCTCGGCGCCGAATTCAAGGCACTGGCGCAGGAGCAAGGGCTGAAATTTCGCCTGCGCGGCAGTCGCCTGCGGGTCGACAGCGATATCAAATTGCTGCGGCGGATTCTGCAAAACTTCCTGACCAACGCCTTCCGCTACGCCAAAGGCCCCGTGCTATTGGGCGTACGGCACAAGGGCGATCAGCTGTGCCTGGAGGTCTGGGACCGTGGCCCGGGGATTCCCGAAGACAAACGCCAAGAGATCTTCGAGGAGTTCAAGCGCCTCGACAGCCACCAGACCCGCGCCGAAAAAGGCCTGGGCCTGGGTCTGGCGATTGCCGACGGTTTGTGCCGGGTGCTGGGTCATCAACTGCAAGTCCGCTCCTGGCCAGGCAAAGGCAGTGTGTTTAGCGTCAGCGTGCCTCTGGCCCATGCTCAAACCTGTGCGCCCGGGACCACTGCCAAGCTCAATGGCCGGCTGCCGACGGGCGCGCAGGTGCTGTGTATCGATAACGAAGACAGCATTCTGATCGGCATGAACAGCCTGCTCTCGCGCTGGGGCTGCCAGGTGTATACCGCGCGCAATCGCGATGAGTGCACTGCGCTGCTCAGCGATGGCATGCGCCCGCAACTGGCATTGGTGGATTACCACCTCGACCATGGCGAAACCGGCACCGAACTCATGGCCTGGCTACGCTCTCAACTCGGTGAGCCGGTGCCTGGCGTGGTGATCAGTGCTGACGGGCGACCGGAGATGGTTGCCCAAGTGCATGCAGCAGGCCTGGAATACCTGCCGAAACCGGTGAAACCGGCGGCATTGCGCGCGTTGTTGAGTCGGCATTTGCCGTTGTAGGCGCTACTCCGGCAACTCGGCCAAGCCATCGACATCGGTCATCGCCCGCTCCAGCAGATCGGCCGGCAAGCTCTTGCTGGCCCGTGCGCCGAGCAATTTAAGCTGTTCGCTGCGGCTGACCAGATTGCCGCGGCCTTCCGTCAGTTTGTTGCGTGCGGCGCTGTAGGCTTTATCCAGTTGCTGCAAGCGATTGCCGACCTCGTCCAGGTCCTGAATAAACAACACGAACTTGTCGTACAGCCAGCCCGCGCGCTCGGCAATTTCCCGGGCATTCTGACTCTGGCGCTCTTGCTTCCACAGGCTGTCGATGACGCGCAACGTGGCCAGTAAGGTGGTCGGGCTGACGATGACGATATGGCGATCGAACGCTTCCTGAAACAGATTCGGCTCGGCCTGCAATGCAGCGGAAAAAGCCGCCTCGATGGGCACGAAAAGTAATACGAAATCCAGGCTGTGCAGACCGTCCAGGCGCTTATAGTCCTTATCGGACAAGCCCTTGACATGATTACGCAACGACAGCACATGCTGTTTCAGCGCCGCCTGGCCAATCGCATCGTCGTCAGCCGCCACGTATTGCTGATAGGCCGTCAGGCTGACCTTCGAGTCGACCACCACCTGCTTGTCGCCCGGCAGATAAATCAGCACGTCGGGCTGGAAACGCTCGCCATCCGGGCCTTTGAGACTGACTTGAGTCTGGTACTCGCGGCCCTTCTCCAGGCCTGCGTGTTCCAGCACTCGCTCGAGAATCAACTCGCCCCAGTTGCCTTGGGTTTTCTGCCCCTTGAGTGCTCGCGTGAGGTTGGTCGCCTCGTCGCTCAAGCGCAGGTTCAGTTGTTGCAAACGCTCCAGTTCCTTGGCCAGCGAGAAGCGCTCGCGAGCTTCAGCCTGATAACTTTCCTCGACGCGCTTCTCGAAGGATTGAATGCGCTCTTTCAGTGGGTCAAGCAATTGGCCCAAACGCTGCTGGCTGGTTTCGGCAAAGCGCTGCTCACGCTCATCGAAGATTTTCCCGGCGAGCTCGGCGAACTGCGCCCGCAGCTCATCCCGCGAGCCTTGCAGGTCGCTCAGGCGTTGCTGATGGCTTTCCTGCTGCTCACGCAGCTCGGCATTCAACGAGGCGGCCTGAGCGTCCAGCCGCCGCAACTCGGCCTCTTTACTGCTGCGCTCGAGGTTCCAGGCATGAGCCGCATCACGAGCGTTGTCGCGCTCGATCTGCAACAGCTCGACTTCACGGCGCACGGCAGCCAGATCGGCTTGCTTGGCGGCATTGGCCTGACCCAGGTCGCTGATTTCATCACGGCAGGCATCGAGTTGCGCATTCAGACCGTCCTGCGCCAGTTGTGCAGTACCCAAGCGTTCTTCAAGCAGCGACAGCTCGGACTGCGCGGTGCTCAGGCGCCGCTGTAGCTGCCACGCCAGCATCAATAACGGTAGCGCAGCACCCGCCAGACCGAGCAACACACTGGTCACGTCCATAGCCATGACGACTCCTGCCGATGAATTAAAGCGCGAAGGTTAACCAAGCCGTCGGGGCTTGGACAGCTCAGTCTTCGATCTGACCGAGTTCCTGCCGGGCACGCCGGTCGCCGGCACGTGCGGCCTGACGCAGCAGGTCCTGGCCAATGCGCCGATCTCGGGCATTGCCGCATTCGCGGCACATCAATAGCCCCAGACGACTTTGCGCAGCCACCACCCCTTCACGGGCTGGAGCCTTGAGCAAACGTCCGGCGAAATGTTTGATGTTGGGGTTGTCGCCCAGACGTGGGCTGTCAAGCAACCATTCAGCGACTCGAATCGAAAAGCGCTTGGGTGGCGTAACATCTGAGGCGATGGAGGTAACAGAGGTTGGTACTGAGCGAAACTTCATAAAGTACTGTGGGACGAATCGGAAGGCGCGCCACTCTACTCTTTTTTTCGTACGGGTAAAGTCGAAAAAAGCCTGCACGCCCGTCCTAGAGCAAGCGCTCGGGACAATCCACAGAAGCTGTGGATAACTCAGTGGACAACCCGCCCTGAACTCGCCAGAAGCCCTGTGGAATGGGGCTCGCAGTCAAACTGACGATTTTTTCACCAGTAAAAAAAAGCGATGTTTTTCATTGACTTAAATTTCCACTACAGGCACCCACTGCGCTTGAAGGTGAAATGACAGGCCGGTGACAGTCCACGCAACTAATGTGCACAAGTCCCTTTGAGGTGGTTATATCACCGCCCTTTTTTCGTGCGTTTTGCAGTCAATCCGTCACAACGAGCCTCACTGTACCTGCGTTTCAAGCGAGGTGAGGCTCATACCGCTGGACACCTGGCGACCCAATTGTGTGCTTTACTGTTGCCGCGACGTTTTACCCGCGACTGCAGATGCGCCAGGCACGGCAATTTCCCGCCAGCGAGCAGAGCGATTCAAGCATCAGTAAAAGTTTTTGCCTAACACACTTCCTTTCTCGAATTCAATCCGTTACTATCCGCGGCGTTAGTACCAAGCTGAAAGTCAATTCTGGTCGAACAACTCCTGCGGTATACCTTCCCTAAAGAGAAGCCTCTACCGACATCACGGGACCGACCACCTCGATGGTTTCCAGGTAACGCTTGCGACAACACTGCCTTTGAATCGAAAGCAAAGGGTGTTGCGAAGCTCACTTACTCTGACCGAACCAACCTGCAAATTGATCAGGATCTTCACCCCGGGCCCAGAACCTCTGCCCTTGATGTGTTGCCTGCCCTCCTAAGTACCTACCTGCCGGCCCAAGCGCGCAAAAATCATAGCGCTTCAACTGGCTGCTTTGTTCCAGTCGGGTTCTTCGTTCGATCAATGGTGATCGTCGTTACTGGAACGTTTTAACGTTGCACGGTTCTTATCCGTGTCATTTGTAGGAACACCCAATAACCATGTCTACTCAAATCCACACTCAGGATGCCATTCGCACCCTAACCAACGCTTTTGCTCCAATGAACTGCCTGATCATGGCTGCTCGCAAAGGCTGCTTCAGCTTCACTCTGGTCAATGAACACGGCATCGCTCGTCACAGCGAACGCCTGTACCCCGATCAATACTCCAGCGCCGAGCCGCTGCAGGCCGTGATCGAGCGTACCCGTCAGGCACTGGTTGCCTGATACGCCAGAAAGGCTGAAAACATCAAAAGCCCTGCCTGAAAAGCAGGGCTTTTTATTGCCTGATATTTCTCCATTCGCTGTACCGGCTTAAGCACCAAGCGATATAACGGTTATAACTCGGTGCCAGAAATATTTTAAAAACAGGCCTTTACGGCACGAATATGACACTACACTTCAACTCAAGCGGCTTGATCCGCTTCCGGCGATCCTGAGTCGATCCACAGCTGCCAAGCCCACCCAGTCAGGAATCGCCGCCCACTTCACGTTTCGAGGGCTTTATGGGTATCGCCGCCAGCGAACTGTGCCGTTATGTGATCCGTCCGACATTGATTTACCTCGGACGCCACAGCACGATTGCCGAATCCCTGCTACTGGGTGTTGCAGCCAGTCAGTCCGCTCTCGGCTCCGCCCTGCATGACCGCCGCGGGCATGGTCTGTACCGGATTGCCGAACCTCGTCACCAGGCGCTTTGGGATCACTACCTGGCGCTGGACCCGGAACGCGCCAGCCTGGTTCGCGGCCTCGCCAGCCAGCACGCGTTCCTCAGCGGTCCGCACCTCGAACTGACCGTCAACCTGCGTTACGCCACCGCCATCGCCTGGCTATTGATAGAAGAACAGAATACCCCGCTCCCCGAAGCCGATGACCTGCTGGGCATGGCCAGAATCTGGCGCCAGACCTTCCAGCCGCAAGGTCGTCTGCGTGACTTCACCTGCGCCTGGCAAACCTGTGTATCACCGCTGAATCAGATCGCCTGCTAACCGGGCAATTTGCAAGATCGCGCATTATAGGTGCGAATCTGGTCTGATTGTCCTACAAAAGCGCTCTATCTCAAGCCATCCAGCCTATAGCGCTCAAACGAAAATGTTGGTAATTTTCGCCCCGGTGATCACCAGGAGTTCTAATAATGAAAAGAGTAATGCTCAAAACCACCCTTAGCCTCGCCGTTACCTTGGCATCCACCCAGATCTTCGCAAGTGGCTTTGCCCTCAACGAACAGAGCATCAGTGGGATGGGGACTGGTTTTGCGGGACGCTCTTCGTCCGCCGAGGATGCGAGTACTGTATTTGGCAACCCTGCCGGTATGTCGCGTATCAAGCGCCAGGAAGTCACTGGCGGGCTGGCAGCTATCGACGCTTCGAGTGATATCAAAGACGCCCACGGCGCCCATCCGGGTACCAACAAGGGCGACATGGTGCCATTCACAGCCGTTCCGATGGGCTATTACGTCAAACCGATCGATGATCACTGGGCATTTGGCCTCGGCGTCTATGCACCTTTTGGTCTGATTACCAACTATGAAAGTGGCTTCCAGGGCGGCGGCTTCGGCAGCAAGAGTGAAGTCAAGGTTGTGACCTTCCAACCTACCGTCAGCTATGCCTTCAACGACAGAGTATCGATCGGTTTCGGCCCGACCATTAACCGTATTGGCGGCACTCTCGAGTCGGATGTACCTCTTTTTGGCGATACCCACGTCAAGATCAAAGGCGACGACACCGCTCTGGGCTATAACTTCGGTGTTCTGGTACAAGCAACCGATACCACCCGCCTCGGCCTGACCTATCACTCGAAAGTGAATTACAAGCTCGAAGGTCATACCGATATCACTGCAGGCGCCAACGCTCCTTCCGCCTTCCTGCAAAGCAATCGATACGACGCTTCGCTGAAAATCGAAACGCCTGAATCGGTCGACTTCTCCGTGACGCAACAACTGACAGATGCGTGGACCGTGTATGCAGGTTCCACCTGGACCCGCTGGAGCCGCCTGAAAAACATCACCGTCAATAACGAAGGCGTCACTGCGGCACAGGGCGGTGTATTGTCCCCAGCCTTGTTCGGCACCATTACGGAAGAGCAGAACTGGCACAATACCTGGGCCTACGCCATCGGTACTTCCTACAAGTTGAACAAGCAGTGGATATTGCGCACCGGCCTGACCTTTGACCAGTCGCCTACCAACAATACTGACCGCTCACCACGCATTCCTACAGGTGACCGCACTATCTTCAGCCTTGGCGCTGGCTACAACGTCACCGATGATCTGACCATCGACGTCGCCTATTCCTACCTCAAGGAAGAAGCTGTCACGGTGAATCACTCCAACGCAGTAGACAGTTACAGCGCCAAGTACGAAAACAGCTCCAATGGTTTTGGTGTCGGCGCGACCTACCGCTTCTGATTCACTGCGAGCCTGAACAGCTCACTGGCTGAATTGAAAAAGCCCCGCGCTCTTGCACAGACGCGGGGCTTTTTAGTGGGTGTGACTCAGCAAGCACCCATACCGAGCTGCATCAGTGCCAGCCCACCCTGATGCCAGCCCCACCAGGCCAGCGCCAACAACAACGCGCCAGCCCCGGCAGCGGCGAACCAGGCTGCAATCCTGCTCATGCCACACTCACCTGAGCTTGCAACCGTGCCACGGGACGCTCGCGTACAGGCCAATTCAAGACTGCCGCCAACAGACTAAGAAGAATCGCCACCTGCCAGATCAAGTCATAGTTGCCTGTTCGGTCGTAAACCACCCCACCCAACCAGCCGCCAAGGAACGAGCCCAACTGGTGAAAGAGGAAAACGATACCGCCGAGCATAGAGAGGTTTCGTACACCAAACAGCGTCGCCACCGTGCCGTTGGTCAAAGGCACTGTCGACAACCAGAGAAAGCCCATGGCCATGCCGAACAGATAGGCACTGGTCTGCGTGACTGGCGCCCAGATGAACAGACTGATCACCACCGCACGCAGCAGGTAGAGCCCTGTCAACAGACGCGGTTTGGACATGCGCCCACCGAGCCAGCCGGCGGTGTAAGTACCGAAGATATTGAACAGGCCAATCAACGCCAGCACCGTGGTACCAACGCTGGCAGGCAGATGCTGGTCGACCAGATAGGCCGGCAAATGCACACCGATAAACACCACCTGGAAACCACAGACAAAAAAACCGAACGCCAGCAACCAGAAGCCCGAGTGCGAACACGCTTCGTGCAGGGCCTCGGACAGGGTTTGTTCATGACCGAGCACGGGCAGCGGTTTGTCTTTGAGCATGCTGACCAGCGGCACAATCAGCGCTACCAGCATTCCCAGCACCAGGAGTGCTGTCGACCAACCGAGCCAGCCGATCAACCCCAACGTGCCAGGCAACATGGCGAATTGGCCGAAAGAGCCCGCAGCACTGGCGACACCCATGCCCATGCTGCGTTTCTCCGGCGGCAGGGCGCGCCCTACAACGCCAAGAATCACCGAGAACGAGGTGCCAGACAGGCCAATACCGATCAACAAGCCAGCACTCAATGACAGCGTCCAGGCCGAATCGGACAAGCCCATGAACACCAAACCCACGGCGTACAGCACACCACCGACCAGCACCACTTTCGCCGCGCCGAAGCGGTCCGCCAAGGCCCCGGTGAATGGCTGCGCCAGCCCCCAGATCAGGTTCTGCAGGGCGATGGCAAAGGCGAACACTTCGCGCCCCCAGCCAAACTGCGCGCTCATCGGCGGCAAAAACAGCCCGAAGCCATGCCTCACGCCAAGCGACAGCGCAAGAATCAGTGCGCTCCCAAGTAGAACCCAACCGCTGGTACGCCACATTGATGTCATTCTTGTTCTCCAGTAGCGGGTATATACCCGCTTAAGTTCGGGCTTACGCTTGGAAAGGCCCGCCGCCTCAGGCGAGTTCATCCAGCAAGGCCAGCAAGGTTGCGCGTTTCTCTGCTCCCAGACGATCAATCAGCCGCTGCTGCGCCGCTTCCCAGGCCGGCAAGGCCGCTGCCAGGCGCTCACGCCCGGTTTCGGTCAACTGCACGATGCGGTTGCGCTGGTCTTCACCTTCAACCAGCATCACCAGCCCCTCCCCCTCCAGCACCCGCAGATTACGCCCCAGCGTACTGCGATCCAGGCCCATGGCTTCCGCCAGGGTCGAAATGCTCGGTTGATCGAGGCGCTGCAAATTGCACAACAAGGAATACTGCGCAACGTTGATCCCGAAGCCGTCGAGGGCGCCGTCGTAATGCCTGCTGACGCCACGGGCGGCGCGACGCAGGTTGGTGCATAAACATTGAGAGGCTAGCATGGTGCGTGTATATACCCGCGATAAAGTTAAAGCAAGTTTGATTATCAAACAGCCGTAAGGCCGCGCACGTTGAAGGTGACTCTCAGAGCAGCGCCAAACCCACCAGCACCGCCGTTTCCAGCAACTCCAGCAACGCCCCTGCCGTATCGCCAGTGGTCCCGCCCAGACGCTGCAACATCACTTGGCGCAACCAGAAGAACATTGGAGCCGCCAGCACCAGCGCAACAACACCGCTCCAGCCGCCAATCAGCACGCACGCCAGCGCGCTGAGCAACAGCACCTGCTGACCGGTCTTGCGCGGCAGATGATCGGCCAGCGCCTGCCCCAGGCCGCCAGCGCGCACGTAAGGTGTATTCAGAAACAGCCCCAGCAAGGCACTGCGACCGATCAGCGGTGCGAGGATCAAACCGGCCATGGAGTGCTGTTCAATCAACGCCAGTAACGCCGTGAACTTGAGCAACAACACCAATACCAGCGTCACCACTGCAATTGGCCCACTGCGCGGGTCCTTCATGATGCTCAAGGTGCGCTCGCGATCACCAAAACCGCCGAGCCAGGCGTCGGCGCTGTCGGCCAGACCGTCGAGGTGCAAACCACCGCTGAGCATCACCCAGACACTCAACAGCAACGCCGCATGCAACAACGCTGGCGTACCGAGCAACAGTCCGTTCAGCGCCCACAACAACCCGCCAAACAGCAGCCCGACCAATGGATAAAACAGCAGCGAGCGCCCAAGTTCCTGAGGCGCCGGCATGCCTGGCAGACGAATCGGCAAGCTGCTGAGGAACTGCAAGGCGATCCAGAACGGCAACATGTTCAGCCCTCTTCCCTGAGCACGGCATCAGCCTCGACGCGCAACGAAAACAGCGCGCCATGAGCGACTTCAACGTTGAGTAAATGCTCGCGCGGCAATCCGCGTGCGCGGGCCAGTAACAGACGCATGACCCCACCGTGACTGATCAGCAACACCCGCTCGCCGGCATAGGCCCGATGCAAGCGCTCGACGGCTGCCAGCACCCGTGCGGAAAACGCAGTCACCGGCTCACCTTCCGGCGGCGTAAATGCGTAGGGATCAGCCCAAAACCTGCCTAACGCTTCGGCGTCGGTTTCCATCAGCGCTGCCGCGCTCTGCCCTTCCCAGACACCGAAGTGCAGCTCTTGCAGATCCTTGTCCAGCACCACCGGCAAGCCGAACCGCTCGGCCAGTTCCTCGGCAAAACGCGCGCAGCGTTGCAGCGGCGAGCTGACCAGACGATCCCACGGACCTTGATCAATCACCGCCGCGCGCATCTGCTCCCAGCCTTTGGCGGTCAGCGCGTCATCCAGGCTGCCGCGTAAACCGCCACCGAGTTCGGTTTCACCGTGACGCAGCAGATCCAGACGCAACGTCATGCCGGACGATCGGCCACGGCCGCTTCGGCGAAGGTCGCCATTTGCCCGTGCAGATTGCAGGCCAGACGCAGCAACGGCACTGCCACTGCGGCACCGCTGCCCTCGCCCAGACGCAGGCCGAGATCCAGCAAAGGTTCAGCGTTCAGCGTTTCCAATACATGCCGATGACCCGGTTCAGCCCCGCGATGACCAAACAGCAACCACTCGCGGCATGCCGGATTCAGACGCACTGCGACCAATGCTGCCACGCTGCAAATAAAGCCGTCGACCAGCACCGCCAACCCTTCTTGAGCGCAGGCCAGATAGGCGCCGACCAGCGCGGCGATTTCAAAACCACCGAGGTTGAACAATGTCTGCAATACATCACCGCGCTGAGCGGCATGCAATGCCAGGGCGCGTTCAATCACCTGGGTTTTATGGCTGACACCTGCCGCGTCCAGACCGGTGCCTGGCCCGGCCAGATGCGCCACCGGGCAATCGAGCAATGCACAGGCCAACGCGCTGGCAGCGGTGGTATTGCCAATGCCCATCTCGCCACCGATAAACAGCTCGGAGCCTTCAGCAATCGCCCGCAACACGCTGTCACGGCCAGCCTGCAAGGCTTGTTCGCCCTGGATTTGCGTCATCGCCGGGCCATGAACGAAGTTCGCAGTGCCTGGACCGATGTGCAGGTGGCGCACGCCCAGCAAATTCAACGAAGGCGTGACAGTGCCGAGGTCGACCACTTCCAGCCGCGCCTCAAGCTGCCGCGCCAATACGCTGATCGCCGCGCCACCGCTGACAAAGTTATGCAGCATCTGCCCGGTGACTTCCTGCGGGAACGCCGAAACGCCTTCGGCGACCACGCCGTGGTCACCGGCAAAAATCGCTATCCACAGCTGATTCAGGCTTGGCTTGACCCGGCCCTGCAACCCCGCCAATTGCACCGCCACCGACTCCAACTGCCCGAGGGAGCCCGCCGGTTTGGTCAGTTGCTGCTGTCGGGCCGCCGCTTGCTCATGCGCTTGCGCATCGATCGGTTTGCACGGGTTCAACCACCAGGAATGAGTCATAACGCAATACCTTTCAAAGTCAGGGGCAGGCCGGCAACGGTCAACACGACACGCTGACAGCGCTCAGCCAGGGCTTGATGCAACCAACCGGCTTCATCGACATAGCGGCGAGTCAATTCGCCCAGCGGGACGACACCCAGACCGGTCTCGTTGCTGACAAAAACAATTTCTCCCGGCAGCGATGCCAGACACTCCAGCAAGGCTTCACGCTCATACGCCAGACGCTCGGGATCTTCCAGCATCAGCAGATTGGTCAGCCACAAGGTCAGGCAATCCACCAGTAAACAACGCTCGGCACTGGCGTTTTCGCGTAGCACCCGGGCCAGTTCCAGCGGCTCTTCAATGAGCGCCCATTCAGGCGGACGGCGCTCGCGATGATGGGCCACGCGGGCATTCATTTCGCCATCCAGCGGCTGGCTGGTGGCGATGTACGTCACCGCCAGGCCGCTTTCGCTGGCGAGCTTCTCAGCCAGACGGCTTTTACCGGAACGGGCGCCGCCGAGGATCAGTTGCAACATGGTCATAAACCTCTAAATGGCGGTGTGACAACCGACGCTATCGCGAGCAAGCTCGCTCCCACAGTTGACCACGCTCCAATGTGGGAGCGAGCCTGCTCGCGATGAGGCCTGCACAGCCGCCTCAAAACCCACAGAGCTCACGCAACAACCCAGTATCCAGATGCTTCTCCACCAGATCCGCCAACCGCTCGATATCGCGCTCGCGCAAGGCGTGGTAATCGACTTCCTGTACGTCCTGCAAACCGGCCCAGCGCAACAGCGCGCTGCATGCCGCCGGAGACTCGAACAGGCCGTGCAAATACGTGCCGAGCACCTGTCCATCAGCACTTCGCGCTCCGTCGCTGCGACCGTCATCCAGCAACACCGCCGCCTGCTCCAAAGCACTACCGGTGGTGACCCCGGCGTGAATTTCATAACCGCTGACTTCAGCGTTTTCCAACGCCAGATGTCCGCGCACATTGCGCAGCTGTTTCTCTTCTTCAAGCACGGTTTCGAACGCCAGCAAGCCGAGACCGGTACTGGAGCCCGCAGCGCCTTCCAGCCCTAGCGGGTCGTGTACGTGCTCGCCGAGCATTTGCAGGCCACCGCAAATACCGAGCAGCTTGCCGCCGTAACGCAAATGGCGGGTAATGGCTGCGTCCCAACCGTTGGCGCGCAAGTAGTGCAGGTCGCTACGCACACTCTTCGAGCCCGGTAGGATGATCAGGTCGGCAGGCGGAATCGGCTGACCGGGCCCGATGAATTGCAGATCGACCTGAGGATGCAGACGCAGCGGATCGAAATCGGTGTGGTTACTGATACGCGGCAACACCGGCACCACCACGTTGAGCACCTGATCGGCTTTATCGGCCTGGCGCTGATCGATGCCGTCTTCGGCTTCCAGATGCAGATCCACGACATACGGCAGCACGCCGATCACCGGTTTGCCGGTACGCTCTTCCAGCCAGTCGAGGCCTGGCTGCAGCAAGGCGATATCGCCGCGAAAACGGTTGATGATGAAGCCTTTGACCCGCGCCTGCTCAGTGGCTGACAGCAACTCCAGCGTGCCCACCAAATGCGCGAATACCCCGCCGCGATTGATGTCGGCGATCAGCACCACCGGACAATCCACCGCTTCGGCGAATCCCATGTTGGCAATGTCGCCAGCGCGCAGATTAATTTCGGCCGGGGAACCCGCGCCTTCGACCATCACCACCGGATAGGCTGCACTCAAGCGTTCGTGAGAGGCGAGTACCGCTTGCATGGCGATGGCTTTGTAGTCGTGATAGGCGACTGCGTTCATGGTGGTCACGGCACGCCCGTGAATGATCACTTGCGCGCCGGTATCGCTATTGGGCTTGAGCAGCACCGGGTTCATGTCGGTGTGTGGCTCAAGGTTGGCCGCTTGGGCCTGCACGGCTTGAGCGCGGCCGATTTCGCCGCCGTCGGCGGTTACCGCACTGTTGAGCGCCATGTTCTGCGGCTTGAACGGCACCACGCGAACACCCTGGCGCGTCAGCCAGCGGCACAACGCGGTTACCAAGGTACTTTTGCCGGCGTCCGAGGTGGTGCCCTGCACCATCAACGTGGTCATGAGGTTTCCTCGGTGTAGGCTTCAAAAGCGTGCTCGAGGCGCTGCCAATCGGCGTCATCGGCCGGCAAGCCGAACCTCAGACTGCTGTTGTGGGTGAACAGGCGCAGCAAGATGCCGCGCCGGGCCATGAATTCGTGCAGATGCTCTGCGTGATCAGTGATCAACCACTGAAACAACGCGCAACCACCGTGCGGTTTGAAGCCGTGGCGTTCGAGGACTTCAGCCAGGCGCTGGCTGGCCTCTTCGCTACGCAGACGCTGGCGAGCGTGACCTTGGGTGTCACGCAAACAGACCTGACCCAATACCCGGGTCGGCCCGCTGACCGCCCAAGGACCGACCTGCTCGGCGAGCAGTTTGAGCAACTTGCGCTCAGCCAGCACAAAACCCAATCGCACCCCGGCCAGACCGAAAAACTTGCCGAACGAACGCAAGACGATCAAGCCGACCTGATCGGTATAAGACGACAGGCTCAGCTGCGGGGTGTTGTCCATGAAGGCTTCGTCGACCACCAGCCAGCCACCGCGCTGCGCCAGCCGCGCATGCCAGTCGAGCAGACGTTCCGGGGTCAGGCTCAGGCCGGTGGGATTGTTCGGGTTAACCACTACCAGCACGTCGAGGCTATCGAGGAAAAAGTCGACTTCCTGCTCCAGCACTTCACGCACGACGTAGCCGTTGCGACGCCAGGCCTCAGCGTGCTCGGCATAACAGGGCGAGAGCACGCCGACTTTACCGGCGCGACGCAGACGTGGCAGCAACTGGATAGCCGCCTGGGAGCCCGCGACCGGCAGCACCTGCGAGGCGCCATAGTATTCGCGTGCAGCCTGCTCCAGGCCGTCATCGGTTTCCGGCAAACGCGCCCAGGCCCGTAACGGGATGTCCGGGATCGCCCACGGCCAAGGTGCCAGACCGCTGGACAAGTCGAGCCAGTCGGTTTCGGCGATGCCGTACTGCAACGCCGCCTTGCGCAAGCGGCCACCGTGCTCAAGCATAAATCTCGGCTCCCACACAGAGGATCAGCAACCACAGCCATACCCCGCGCTGAACCAGTTGCCAGCCGCGATCGATGGAGTTGGCGTCTGCCGGTACGCCTTCGCCCAGCTGTGGACGCTGATGCAGCTCACCGTGATAGATCGCCGCCCCGCCCAACTCGACGCCCAGAGCACCCGCGCCAGCGGCCATCACCGGCCCGGCGTTCGGGCTGTCCCAGGTCGGCCCCTGCGTGCGCCAGCATTTGAGCGCCAAACGGGTTTTACCCAGCAGTGCGTAGGTCAAAGCCACCAGGCGCGCCGGAATATAGTTGAGCACATCGTCGATTTTCGCCGCCGCCCAGCCGAAGCGTTCAAAGCGCTCGTTGCGATAACCCCACATGGCGTCCAGGGTATTGCTCAGTCGATAGAGCACCACGCCCGGCGCACCCGCGACGGCAAACCAGAACAGCGCAGCAAATACTGCGTCGCTGCCATTTTCCAGAACCGATTCGGTGGCCGCGCGGGCCACTTCGGTCGAGTCCAGCTCACTGGTCTGACGGCTGACCAGATAGCCGACACGCTTGCGCGCTTCATCCAGGTCGTCGCTGCGCAGGGCCTGAGCCACCGGCTCGACATGCTCACCAAGGCTGCGCAGACCGAGCGCGCAATACAACGCGAGAATATCGACGACCCAGCCGATGTACGGCAACCAGGACAATGCCGTGATCAACAGGGTCAGCGGCAGCACCGCCATCACCCAGGCCGTGACGCCATGACTGCGCCAGCCACGACCGGCAGAGTTGAAACGCTGCTCGATACGATCGGCAAAACGGCCGAACGCCACCAGCGGATGCCAGCGCTTGGGTTCGCCCAGCAGCGCATCCAGCGCTACGCCGGCGACACTCAGCAACGCCACACTCATTGACTCACTCCCCAAAAATTCTCGTACAGCAGTTCACTCAGCGGACGCGCCTGCGCCCAGCCTTCAAGGACCAGCATCGGCGCCGGGTAAAATTCCCTGACCGGTCCCAGGCACAACACTGCCAGCGGTTTGGCCCCAGGCGGCAGGCCCAGCAGATCCGCCAATGCCTGCGGCTCGAACAACGAGACCCAGCCCATGCCCAAACCTTCGGCACGGGACGCCAGCCAAAGATTCTGGATTGCGCAGGACAACGACGCCATGTCCATTTCCGGCAAGGTACGACGGCCAAAGATATGCCGCTCGCGATCATCCATCAGCGCGGCAACCAGTACTTCGGCGCAGTCGTTGATGCCTTCGACTTTAAGTTTCATGAATTCGTCGGAGCGTTCGCCCAGCGCTTCGGCGGTGCGTACCCGCTCCTCTTCCACCAGTTGCTGGATCTTGCCGCGTAACGCTCGGTCGCTGATGCGGATGAACCGCCAGGGCTGCATCAAACCGACACTCGGCGCCCGATGCGCCGCTTCGAGCAAACGCCGAAGCAGTTCGGGCTCGACGCTGCCGCCACTGAAGTGACGCATGTCGCGACGCTCGGCAATCGCGCGATAAACCGCTTCGCGCTCGGCCTCGGAAAATGTGTTGTCGGTCATGGCCGCTTCGCGGGCGAGCCCGCTCCCACAAGGTTCAGGTCTGGCGCAAACAGCGCGGCGATCGCCGATGGGTTGGACGGGAAATAAAAGTGCACATAAGACGCCGTCATCCGCCCGTCACGGTAAACCGCCTCGGCACCGCGCCCGCCGTTAGGGCTCAGGCCGCGAGCGATCGGCTCAAGCTCGGTGCTGGTCAACGAATGGTGGTAGGTGTGGCCACGCAACGGGCCTTCGGGTAACTCGACCGCTTGCAGGGCCAGCGCGGCCAGACGCTTTTGCATCACCGCATCACCGGCCAGCAGCCCTACCAACTCGGCACGCGTGCCATCGACATCGGTCAGTGAGTCGAGCAGGTACAGCATGCCGCCGCATTCAGCCAACAACGGTTTGCCAGCGCCGTGATGCGCGCGAATCGCATCGAGCATTGTGCGGTTTTCAGCCAACGCCACGTGGTGCAATTCCGGATAACCACCGGGCAGATACAGGCTGTCAGCTTCTGGCAATTCACGGTCATGGATCGGCGAGAAGAATCGTAACTCCGCCCCCATCGCCCGCAACAAGTCGAGGCTCGCGCCATACGTGAAGGCAAACGCTTCATCGCGAGCCACGGCAATTCGCACACCGGCCAACAACGGCTCGGCGGCAATCACATCAGGCGCAGCGAACTCGACGGCGGGCGGCAACGCCACTTCGCAGCTGCTGGCCAACGCGGCGGCGGCGGCGTCGAGGCGCAGATCGAGATCATTCAATTCACTGGCCTGGACCAGCCCCAAGTGACGGCTAGGCAATTCGATTCCGGTTTCCCGGGACAAGGCTCCGTACCAGCGCAAGCCTTCAGTGAGACTGCCTTCAAGCAGTTGCGCGTGACGCAAGGTGCCGACGCGGTTGGCCAAGACACCGGCAAACGGCAAGTCCGGCTGATAACGTGCCAGCCCCAACGCCAACGCGCCGAATGTCTGGGCCATGGCGGTGCCATCGATCACACCCAGTACGGGTACGCCGAAGTGCCGCGCCAGATCGGCGCTGGACGGCGTGCCATCGAACAGGCCCATGACGCCTTCGATCAAAATCAGATCAGCCTCAGCGGCGGCTTCCCACAACAGCCGACGACTTTCCTGCTCGCCGACCATCCACATGTCCAATTGATACACCGGCGCACCGCTGGCGCGCTCGAGAATCATCGGATCGAGAAAGTCCGGGCCGCATTTGAACACCCGGACCTTGCGCCCCTGATTGCGATGCAAACGGGCCAGCGCGGCGGTGACGGTGGTCTTGCCCTGACCGGAAGCCGGCGCAGCAATCAATACCGCCGGGCAAAAACGCGGCTCACTCACAGCTCAACGCCTTTCTGCGCTTTGATCCCGGCCTGGAAAGCGTGCTTGATCATGCCCATTTCGGTGACGGTGTCGGCCAGCTCGATCATTTCCGGCTTGGCACCACGACCGGTGACCACCACGTGCTGCATCGGCGGACGCGCCTGCAAGTCGCTGAGCACTTGATCCAGGTCCAGATAACCGTGCTTGAGGGCGATATTCAGTTCATCGAGCACCACCAGACCAATGGCCGGGTCACGCAGCAATTCGCGGGAGACGTCCCATGCGGCCTCGGCGGCGGCGATATCGCGCTGGCGATCCTGGGTTTCCCAAGTGAAACCTTCGCCCATCACGTGGAAGCGCACTTGCTCCGGGAAGCGACGGAAGAACAGCTCCTCGCCAGTGCTGCTACGCCCCTTGATGAACTGCACCACGCCGCACTGCATGCCGTGGCCCATTGCCCGGGCGAGCATGCCGAACGCAGAACTGCTTTTGCCCTTGCCGTTGCCGGACAGGACCAGCAGCAAGCCGCATTCATTCGGCGAGTTGGCAATGCGCTCATCGATCACCGCTTTCTTGCGCAGCATGCGTGCCAGGTGGCGTTCGTCACGATCAGGGGAATCAGTCATGGGGGAGCTCTCCGTTGAGGCTGGATAACGGCGGGCAGGCATAGAAATAGACGGCAACAAGCCTGGCATCGCCCACCGTGATGCCGCTGGATGGATCAGGCCGGTCTCCGGGCTCATGAGCGGCTTTCGCCTGACTGCACGCCTTCCCATATCGACCTTCGACACAGTGGCTCAAAGCGCAGTTTTTACTCATTTACCGTTGCGGGGGCAGCGCCGGGATCGTCGCCCGCTCTGTCAAAGAACGCGCCCTCACCGGCTTCCCTGTTTCACTCGGTCGACCACTGGGTCACAGAGCACCTGAAACAAGTCGCGAAGGTTAGAGGGTTGGGGGTGGAGCGTCAATTAAAGCCGGGGGCTCATCGACAGATAGAAACCGACCCAGATCAATAATCTGGCGCCAATCTTGTGCCACACTGAAAGCAATGATATCAAAGAGCCACAACCTTACATTACAAGAACAAAGAGGGGGCAACATGCAAGGCATGATCATCAGTAACCCGAAGCTGGAATTCCTGCGCCCGGTGCTGGAGCGCTGGTTCGAGTGCATCGACCGTTACAACGCAGTACGCGGCGATAACGAAAGCCCTTACTGGTTTGACGAACGCGCCAACGTGAGCCTGCTTTCGGCGGCAGCGTGGATGGCTGAAATGGTCACCCTCGAACAGACTCCGACGAAAAAGCAGATCGAGGAAGGCGAACGCAATGGCCGCGCCGACCTGTTTATCGCCAGTGGCGAAGAACGCGCCTATCTTCAGGCCAGCCAACGCTGGCCGCGGGTCAATAACCTGAACCTCACCCAGGCCTTGCAAGATACCGTGAGCGATGCGAAAAAAATCAGCTACGCCAGCGACCTGAAGCTTGGTTGCCTGTTCGTCGCCCCACAAAAAGCCCAGCAAAGCCCTACGCCGGAAGAACTCCAGGACATGGTCGACGACCTGCAAAAGGAACACTCCTGCGCCGTGGCCTGGTACTTCCCCTACGCCTACCGCAAATTGCACAACGAAGCCGGCAACTACCATCCGGGCATCGCGGTATTGCTCAAAGAGGCTCGCGGCTGACGGGTTGAACCTTCCATCGATCAGGCTCCTCTATGATGAGGTGATGCACTCATAGGGAAATCAGCATGCTCAAGCCTCGATTCGTCATTGTTATCGCCATCGCCGGAGGGCTCGCCGCCTGCGGGGAGTCCGCCACCTTGCCAGTGTCGGACGGCACGGGCCCATCGCCCAAGCTGCCGGAACCGCACAAGACCCTGATCCCGACAGTGAACATTGCACCGGCGGTCGGCTGGCCAGCGGGCGCAAAGCCGATTGCCGCGCCAGGCACTCAGGTGGCGGCATTTGCCGAAGGACTTGATCATCCACGCTGGCTCTATGTACTGCCCAACGGCGACGTGTTGGTGGCTGAAACCAATGCGCCACCCAAGCCCGACGACAGCAAAGGCATTCGTGGCTGGGTCATGGGCAAAGTCATGGGCCGCGCCGGTGCTGGCGTACCAAGCGCGAACCGGATCACCCTGCTGCGTGACAAGGATCACAACGGCGTCGCTGAAACCCGCACGACCTTCATCGAGAACCTCAACTCGCCGTTCGGCATGACCCTGGTCGGCAACGACCTGTACGTCGCCGACACTGACCGCCTGCTGCGCTTTCACTATGAAAGTGGTGAAACATCCATCACCACCAAACCGGTGAAAGTCATCGACCTGCCCGGTGGCACGCTGAATCATCACTGGACCAAAAACGTCATCGCCAGCAAGGACGGTAGCAAGCTCTACGTCACGGTCGGCTCCAACAGCAATGTCGGTGAAAATGGCCTGGAACAGGAAGAAGGACGCGCAGCGATCTGGGAGGTCGATCGCGCGACCGGCAATCATCGGATTTTTGCCTCAGGCCTGCGCAACCCCAACGGCATGGACTGGGAACCGCGCAGCGGAAAACTCTGGACAGCTGTCAACGAACGGGACGAAATCGGCAGCGACCTGGTGCCGGACTACATCACCTCGGTCAAGGACGGCGGCTTCTACGGCTGGCCATTCAGTTACTACGGCCAGCACATCGACGCGCGCGTCACACCGCAAAACCCCGACCTGGTCGCCAGGGCCATCGCCCCGGACTACGCGGTTGGACCGCATACCGCTTCGCTGGGCCTGACCTTCGCCGAAGGCAGCAAGCTGCCAGCTCCGTTCACTGAAGGCGCATTTATCGGCCAGCATGGTTCCTGGAACCGCAAACCACATAGCGGCTACAAAGTCATCTTCGTGCCGTTCAGCGCTGGCAAGCCGGCAGGGCAACCGGTCGACGTGCTGACGGGGTTTCTCAACAAGAATGAAGAAGCCATGGGTCGCCCGGTGGGCGTAGTGATCGATAAACAGGGTGACTTGCTGGTGGCCGATGACGTGGGGAACAAGATCTGGCGCGTGTCTGCAGCTAAATAAACGTTAAAAGATCGAGCCGCGTCCGGACGATCTTTTCCATCAACCCATTACTTTTTGCGACACAGCGTCAAACCATCGCCCAACGGCAACAACGACAGGTCGACACGCGAGTCGTCCTTCAAGGCGCGATTGAGTGCCTGGATGGCTCGGGTGTCTTCGCTCGCGGGATTTTCTTCCAGTACTCGCCCACTCCACAGCGTGTTGTCGAATACCGCCAGCCCACCACTTCGCAGCAGCCGCAAAGCGCTTTCCAGATAGGCCGGATAGTTGGCCTTGTCGGCATCGATGAAGATCAGATCGAAGCAACCGCCCTGCCCTTGCTGCTCAAGTTGAGCCAGGGTTTGCAACGCGGGAGCCAAACGTAAATCGATGCGCCCGGCGAGCCCGGCTTCTTGCCAGTAACGACGCGCCGTGGCGTTGTAGTCGCCGGGAATGTCACAGCAGATCAACGAACCGTCATCCGGCAAGGCGGCCGCCATGCACAAGGCGCTGTAACCGGTGAAGGTGCCGACTTCAAGCAAGCGCCTGGCGCCCGTCAGCTTGACCAGCAAGGCGAGGAACTGGCCCTGTTCGGGTGCCACCTGCCAGCGCGCCATGGGCAGCGCCTGGGTTTCGTCACGCAAGCGGCGCTGCAGCGGCGTTTCGCGCAGGGAAACGTCGAGCAGGTAGTTATAAAGGGAATCGTCGAGATTGAGCGTGCGAGCGGTCATGACAACCTCTGCGAACTAGAAATTGTGCGCCAGATGCTCAGGCTCGATGACACGCTTGGCGCTCAGGTAGGCTCTCTGCCAATAGGCCTTGGACAAACTGTCGAGCTTCACCGTACCACCCGTGGCGGGTGCATGCACGAAGCGACCTTCGCCGACATAGATCCCGGCGTGGCTGACTTGCGAGCCGCCATTGGTGGCGAAGAAKATCAGGTCACCGGTTTGCAGAGCCTCCAGGCCAACGTTCGGTGCCTGCATGCCGATCATCTCGCGAGTTGAGCGCGGCAGGGAAATACCCGCCGCATCTCGGTAGACGTAGCCGATCAGACCGCTGCAATCGAAACCTGAATCCGGCGTATTGCCGCCCCAACGATAAGGCGTGCCGACCAGACCCAGCGCGCGAATCAGCACGTCTTCAGCGGCAGGCGAGAACGATTGGGCGGGAGCGAAAACCGGGGCGCGAACGACTTTGACGGGCGGCGGAGTACGGCTGGCACAGGCGCTGAGCAGCGCTGCGAGGAAGATAAGTGCGAGGCGGGCCGACATCGTCATGTGCAGAACATCCTGATCTGGCAGCGGCTTTCTCTGCCGAGCGGCTGAAAACAAAACCGCGTAAGCAGGGCTTACGCGGTTAGTTAGTCAACAATAGATCAGGATTCTAGCGGCTACGCGCCAAACTTCAAGTAAGACTTTAAGTTGGCCTTACAAAAAGTCCGCTTACTTGCGTGCCGTGACTGTCGTTGGTGCCATGGCGAGTGCTCGCTTGGCCTCAATGAAGGTCTTGCTCCAGTAGCTGTCGCCCAGGTTATCGACCCGGACACCACCGCTGCGGCGGCTGCTGGAATGGATGAACTGGTCATCACCCAGGTAGATCCCGGCGTGACTGACGCGACCGCGACGACCATTGGTGGCGAAGAACAGCAAGTCGCCAGGCTTCAGGTTGTTGCGTGAGACCAATGGGGCATTCACGTTGATCATTTCGCGAGTGGAGCGCGGCAGGTTCATGCCAGCCTCTTCACGAAACAGATAACCGATGAAACCGCTGCAATCGAAACCGGCTTCAGAGGTGCCGCCCATGCGGTAACGGGTACCGACCAGGGACAAGCCACGCTCGAGAATGCTGTCGGCCAAAACTGGAAGCTGGTAAGGCTTGTTGCTGGCAAAGTCGGCCAGTTCTTTTTCGGTAGCCAGCTCTTCCTGATAAATAACGGAAGACTGGGCAGTCGCTGAATTTTTAATCTGCTGATCGTTTTGTTGTTGCGAGACCGGGGAATGAACCGCGCAACCAAAAAGCAGGGTGACAAGTGCGAGAGGCACGAGGGGTGCGAAGCGATTTAGCATGGGCACGACCGTGGCTGAAGTTGTAAAGAAGGCGAGACTATGCCTTCTATCGTCCTCATTTGCAAATTCAATCGATCTAAATGTGACTTATCGGTTTCTCGTTAACATCTAAGCGCTTAAGCCCATTTTAATCTGCACGCGCCGTGAATACCCTTCCGGAAGCGGGTTTCCTGACGCCTGAAAGATGCCGAAACGCACTACAGGCCGCGGTTTTACCAGCCCAGGGTTTCTTTGAGAAAGGGGATCGTCAGCTTGCGCTGAGCCTGCAAGGAGGCCTGATCGAGGCGCTCAAGGAGCTCGAACAACGCGCTCATGCTGCGAGTACCGCGCGTCAAAATAAAATGCCCGACTTCGTCGGTCAGGTGCAGACCGCGGCGTGACGCACGCAATTGCAGTGCACGCAACTTGTCTTCATCGGACAGCGGCCGCATCTGAAAAATCAGCGCAAGGGTCAAGCGGGATTTGAGGTCAGCCAGTTTTACCGGCAACTCGCGTGGCGAGGTCGAAGCGGCGATCAGCAGGCGCCGACCGCTGTCTCGCAGGCGATTGAACAGATGGAACAACGCCTCTTCCCAATCAGCCCGTCCAGCGACTGCCTGCAAGTCATCCAGGCAGACCAGTTCGTACTGCTCAAGGTTGTCGAGGATTTCGATACCGCGATCCAGCAACTCGGCCAACGGCAGGTACACCGCAGGCTCCCCCAACTRCTCGAAGCGCAAGCACGCGGCTTGCAACAAGTGCGTACGCCCTACGCCGTCCTTGCCCCAGAGATAGATCAGGCTTTCGGTCCAGCCGGCGTCGGCTTCGCACAGCCGCTCGACATAGCCGAGTGCAGCGGCATTGGCGCCAGGGTAGTAGTTGATAAAGGTAGCGTCATCACGCAGACGCACACCTAGGGGCAGCTGAATCGGTTTCATGCTGACTGAACAGTTCCAAACGAACCGTTAGTGGCCTCTGTGTAAAGTTTGCAAAGTTTATACCCGTGACGCCAGCCGCACAATGCAGCAGACCATAAGCAAAATCAAAGGTTTGCGTTAACTTGCGAGGATCGCCGAGGTTTGTTTGACGGCGTATGTGATAGCCGGGAGAGTTTTACAGGCGTGCCCGGCAATGTGCCGGGCATCCTTGAGTACTCAGTCGACAGGGCTGATCAATCCGAATTATCCACACCGCTGTACATGCCAGAATCTTTATATAAATCATGGACATGCCGAACAAGCACCATGATCACCGCCGCGACTGGCAACGCCAGCAGAATCCCGGTGAAACCGAACAGCTCTCCACCCGCCAGAATCGCAAAGATCACCGCCACCGGGTGCAGACCAATCCGGTCTCCCACCAACAACGGCGTCAGCACCATGCCTTCCAGCGCCTGACCGACCATGAACACCGCGACAATCCCGATCATCGGATACAGGTCGCCACCAAACTGAAACAACCCGGCGATCAGCGCCGCGCCAATCCCGATCACAAAGCCCATGTACGGCACGATTGCTGCCAGCCCGGCAATCAGGCCGATCAACAGCCCCAGCTCCAGCCCGACCAGCATCAGGCCCGCCGCGTAGATCACTCCCAACGCCAGCATCACCAGCAACTGCCCACGAACAAATGCGCCGAGCACCTCGTGACACTCGTCCGCCAGCGCTACCACTTGCTCTTCGCGATTACGTGGCAACAGGCTACGGAGCTTCGCCATCATCAGGTCCCAGTCGCGCAACAGGTAAAAACTCACCACTGGGATCAGCACCAGATTGGCCAGCCAACCGATCAATGCCAAACCCGATGCGGTGGCCTGGCTCAGCACGATACCGACGATGTCAGTGGCCTGCCCCATATGCTCGGTAATCGCAGCCTTGACCTTGTCGAACTTCCAGAACCCATTCGCCAACCCGAGCTTCGACTGCGCCCAGGGCATCGCCGTGTGCTGCAACCAATCGAGCATTTGTGGTGCCAGTTCATACAAGCGGAACAGCTGTTTGGCCAGCATCGGCACCAACACCAGTAACAGTGTCATGACGACCAGGGTGAACAGCGCGAACACCGCGACCACACCCCAGGTTCGCGACAGGCCAAATGCCTCCAGGCGATCCACCAGCGGGTCGAACAGATAGGCCAGTAACAGCGCCACCAGGAACGGTGTAAGGATCGGATGCAACAGGTACACAAATGCGCACAGCAGGGCTACCCCACCAAGCCATACCCAACGCCGTGTATCGGCCATGAATCACTCCAGCTTCTATATAAGGAAAGAAAATCTACCAACGGAAACTCAACTGCGCTTTGGGCGCGGGTGCCGGGGCGACCGCAGGTACTGCACCGCCGACCGAAGACTGAACCGGTGCAGGCGCAACGCCCGCCGGCACTTCTTGCAACTTCGCCAGACTCAACTGCGCTCGCAGTTGATCGGCACTGCCGTTGACGCGATACACAATCTGGTCGCCATTGACACTTTGCAGGTGCGCACCAAACGGCTCAAGCAAGCGCCCCAGCACCGCGTAACGCTCCAGATTCATGCCTTGCACCTCAAGCACCTGCTCGGTGGACGCTCCCGGCCTGGCAACGAAACGTGGTGCCAGGCGCTGACTCACCGCCAGCAATACCGCATCGGCCACAGCCGCACTGTCGGCCCCTTGCACGCTGCCTTGCTCGCGCTGGTCACCCAGCCATAAATGCCACTTGGCCTGCCACTGACCGCCCTCCTCCCGCGCATGCACGGCCAACAGAGCGTCCGCGCCGTAACGTTCGGAAATGCCATGCAACGGCGCCGGATCATTGCCTTCCAGATGCGGCGCAGTAGCGACGATCTGCTCGTTCAAGTCACCCAGCGGCAGGCGCAACGGCAGCCCCCGATGCTGTGCAGCACGCCGCAGCGGCGCGGCACTGGCCTGACCGTCTCCCACCAGGCTTGAGCCTTCGGTCGAATCGTTCAGCCACCAACCGAGAATCGACGGCCGATTGGCGCCCCACAAGGCCAGGCCTGCCTGACGCAGCGCCCGATCGGTGCTGACCGGATCGAAATCGACTTGCAGGCTTTCCGGCGGTCCGGCGTCGTAGCCATATCGGCTGATGATCTGCTGCGGGTCCTTGCGAATCGCCGCCAGCCCCGGGCTCTGCGCCGCCTTGGCGTCACCGGTCAGACGCAGCACCAGGGTATCCAGCGCACGCTGGGTGGCCTGGTCACGCTCCTCCGGGGTCTGACTGCTGACCGGCTCGCGCACTTGATAGAGACCGTTAACGGTTTGGGCATGACTCGCCAGGCTGACCAACGACAAACAGCCCACAAAAAGAAATTTACACAAACGCATGGAGGATTCCCGTCGACAAAAAGCGGCTGGAACAGACCGCATGAACAGACTTGAGCAAGGCTGTGACTGCCGGCCTGCGCAAAACATTCACGCAATCGATGGAAGTTTTCACTCTGTCATAACGATAGCCGGTTAACGGCTATACCTTATACAGCCACGAGCGAGGTCACCAGCACGGGCATTTTCGGTTTTTTTAACACGATATGCCTCTGCCCGTCGGCCCGAGGATGGCCGCTGCCCCTCAAGCCTGATAAAATCGCGCGCCTTCGTAGACCGGCAACGGCTGGGTACTCTGAAATACTTGCGCGGCAATCGCGTCACACGTATTTCAGCGCACTCGCCGAACTCGGTCGTTACCCCTGAATCCCCCCTAAAGGCCTGGATCATGAGCAAGCAACCCTCCCTGAGCTACAAGGACGCCGGTGTAGACATCGACGCCGGTGAAGCATTGGTCGAACGCATCAAGAGCGTCGCCAAGCGCACTGCGCGCCCGGAAGTCATGGGCGGCCTGGGCGGTTTCGGCGCCCTCTGCGAAATCCCGGCTGGCTACAAGCAGCCCGTGCTGGTATCCGGCACCGACGGCGTCGGCACCAAGCTGCGCCTGGCTCTGAACCTGAACAAGCATGACAGCATCGGCATCGACCTGGTTGCCATGTGCGTCAACGACCTGGTGGTCTGCGGTGCCGAGCCGCTGTTCTTCCTCGACTACTACGCCACCGGCAAACTGAACGTCGACACCGCCGCTCAAGTCGTCACCGGCATCGGTGCTGGCTGCGAACTGTCCGGCTGCTCGCTGGTGGGCGGCGAAACCGCTGAAATGCCTGGCATGTACGAAGGTGAAGACTACGACCTGGCCGGCTTCTGCGTGGGCGTGGTCGAGAAGTCGGAAATCATCGACGGTTCGAAAGTCGCCGCTGGCGATGCCCTGCTCGCCCTGCCGTCTTCCGGCCCGCACTCCAACGGCTACTCGCTGATCCGCAAGATCATCGAAGTGTCCGGTGCAGACATCGAAAACATCCAGCTCGATGGCAAGCCGCTGACCGACCTGCTGATGGCGCCAACCCGCATCTACGTCAAGCCGCTGCTCAAGCTGATCAAAGACACCGGCGCGGTCAAGGCCATGGCCCACATCACCGGTGGCGGCCTGCTSGACAACATCCCGCGCGTWCTGCCAAAAGGCGCKCAAGCSGTGGTTGACGTAGCGAGCTGGACCCGTCCGGCCGTATTCGACTGGCTGCAAGAGAAAGGCAACGTCGACGAAACCGAAATGCACCGCGTGCTGAACTGCGGCGTCGGCATGGTGATCTGCGTTGCTCAGGAACACGTCGAAACCGCGCTGAACGTACTGCGTGAAGCCGGCGAACAACCTTGGGTCATCGGTCAGATCGCTACCGCTGCCGAAGGTGCTGCGCAGGTTGAACTGAAGAACCTCAAGGCGCATTGATGCAAGAGCAAATGCCCGCAACCTGTGATGTCGTGGTGCTGTTGTCCGGCACCGGCAGTAACTTGCAGGCTCTGATCGACGACGCGCAGAACGCGGACAACCCTGTGCGCATTCGCGCGGTGATCTCGAACCGCGCTGATGCCTACGGCCTTCAGCGCGCCAGGGACGCGGGCATCGACACCCGCACCCTGGATCACAAGGTTTTCGAAGGTCGCGAGGCCTTCGATGCCGCCTTGATCGAATTGATCGACGCCTTCCAACCCAAGCTTGTGGTACTGGCCGGATTCATGCGTATTCTCAGCGCTGATTTCGTCCGTCACTATCAGGGTCGCCTGCTCAATATCCATCCCTCGCTGCTACCCAAATACAAAGGGTTACACACTCATCAGCGAGCGCTGGAAGCCGGCGACACCGAACATGGCTGCAGCGTGCACTTCGTCACCGAGGAACTCGATGGCGGACCACTGGTCGTACAGGCAGTAATACCGGTAGAGTTGCACGATTCGCCGCAAAGTCTGGCGCAACGGGTTCACGCCCGCGAACACCAGATTTACCCGATGGCCGTACGCTGGTTTGCCGAGGGCCGACTGAGCCTTGGCGAACAGGGTGCTTTACTGGATGGTCAGTTACTCGCGGCCAGCGGTCACTTGATTCGAAACTAGGAGATTTTATGCGTCGCGCCCTGCTCTTCGCTTGTGCTCTGTTCGCCCTGCCCCTTGCGCAGGCGGCAGACCTTCAACCGTTCTCCGCCAGCTACACCGCCGACTGGAAGCAGCTCCCGATGAGCGGCTCAGCCGAACGCAGCCTGTCGAAAAATGACAACGGCTCCTGGACCTTGAATTTCAAGGCCTCCATGCTGGTCGCCAGCCTGACCGAAGAAAGCACCCTGAAGCTGGACAAGGACGCCTTGCTGCCCCAGTCATATCGCTTCGAACGCGGCGGCCTGGGCAAAGCCAAGAAGGTCAATCTGGACTTCGACTGGACCACCAAGATGGTCACCGGCACTGATCGCGGCGACCCGGTCAAGGTACCGCTCAACACCGGCATGCTGGACAAGTCCACCTACCAACTGGCCCTGCAGCGCGATGTAGCCGCCGGCAAAAAAAGCATGAGCTACCAAGTGGTCGAAGGTGAAGACACCGACACCTACGACTTCCGCGTGATTGGCCAGGAGAAAGTCCAGACCAAAGCGGGCTCGGTCGATGCGATCAAGGTCGAACGCGTTCGCGACCCGACACAGAACAAGCGCATCACCGAAATGTGGTTCGCCAAGGACTGGGGCTACATCCTCGTAGCCCTGCGCCAGGTCGAGACCGACGGCAAGGAGTACAACATCATGCTCCTCGACGGTACGGTTGACGGCAAGGCTGTCAAAGGCAGCTAAGCAAGCAGCTCGAAATGAAGAAGCCTCGCCATTGCGGGGCTTTTTTTCGCCTGCCGGTTTGTGCCCAAGCCGTTGGAAACATGAAACTTCTGTCATGAAACCCGGCGCCCTGCGACCGAATGTCACGGCCCGCAAGGGCTGCGGGATTTTTTCAGTTTCTGCAAAAGATCATTACCGAGCGCGAGCATTTACTTAGCAAGCTAACAAAATATATAACAAAGGCCTGCACACGCCTTGCTGCAGAACAATTGAGATTGGAGCCAGCAGATGACTGTAAAAGTAACTGAACGCGACGATTCACATAAATCCCACGAAGGCGTAGCCGCCGGCATCCGGATCTGGGACGTCTATCAACAAGACATGCTGGTGGGGATGTTCCACTCCGAGAGCGATGCCCACAGCTACAAGGCCGAACTGGAAAATCTGKAACAGCAACGAGACGCCCGCTCCGTGTAATGACAGCATTGAAAACAACAAACCCCGCCAATGAGCGGGGTTTGTTGTTGTGGCAACCTTTAAAGGCTTACCACATCAGATCATCAGGGATCTGATAGGCCGCGTACGGATCGTCTTCGGCGCTGACTTCTTCTGTCTTCACATTCAGTTGCACGATGCGCCGTGGATCGCGCTCCTGGATCTTCAGGGCCGCTTCACGCGGGATCACTTCGTAGCCGCCGGCATGATGCACGATCGCCAGGGAACCGCTGCTGAGCTTGTTGCGCATCAGCGTGTTGACGCAGATGCGCTTGACCTTCTTGTCGTCCACGAAGTTGTAGTAGTCCTCGGTGGTCAACTTCGGCAAGCGCGAGACTTCGATCAATTGCTTGACCTGTGCGGCGCGGGCCTTCTGCTCAGCCTTCTCCTGCTGCTGGCGATTGAGTTCCTGGTCGCGCTTGACCTTCTCGGCCATGGCCTCCTGGGCCGCACGCTGCTGGGAATCATCGAGTTCGATCTKACCTTTATGGGCCAGGCGTTGCTGCTTCTGTTTTTCTTTGCCGACCTGTTTGGCCTGCTTTTGGTTGACCAGCCCTGCTTTGAGCAACTGGTCGCGAAGGGAAAGGCTCATGGTGCTTACTCACTTAGGCAACAGCTCAGCCGCAGCTGGGCAAATTCTTTTCCTGACGTTTGGCTTCGCCCCACAAGGCGTCCAACTCTTCGAGGGTGCAATCTTCTATGGGACGGCGGGTGTCGCGCAATGCCTGTTCGATAAATCGGAAGCGTCTTTCAAACTTGCTGTTGGCGCCGCGCAATGCGGTTTCGGGGTCGACCTTGAGGTGACGCGCCAGATTGACCACGGAAAACAACAGATCGCCGACTTCGTCACTGATCGCTGTCGTATCGTTATCCGCCATGGCTTCGAGTACTTCATCAAGCTCTTCGCGGACCTTATCGAGCACCGGCAACGCGTCCGGCCAGTCGAAACCCACCTGCCCCGCGCGCTTTTGCAGCTTGGCCGAACGGGACAACGCCGGCAGCGCTGCCGGCACATCATCGAGCAAGGACAATTGTTCGGGGGCGTGGGACTTCTCGGCCCGCTCCTCGGCCTTGATCTCCTCCCAGCGCTGCTTGACCTGCTCCTCACTGAGCCGCGGGATATCCAGTGGTGCGTACAGATCGCCCGTCGGGAACACATGTGGATGACGACGAATCAGTTTGCGAGTGATGCTGTCGACCACGCCGTCGAACTCGAAACGCCCCTCTTCCCGCGCCAGCTGGCTGTAATACACCACCTGGAACAGCAGATCGCCCAACTCACCCTGCAAATGATCGAAGTCGCCGCGCTCGATGGCGTCGGCCACCTCATAGGCTTCTTCCAGGGTGTGCGGGACGATGGTCTGGTACGTTTGCTTGATATCCCACGGACAGCCGAACTGCGGATCCCGCAGCCGGTTCATCAGGTGTAGCAAGTCTTGAAGTGAATACATCTATCAATCTCTTCACAAAACCCATGTGGGAGCGAGCCTGCTCGCGATAGGGCCGGCATATCCAGCATAACTGTTGACTGGACAMCCGCCATCGCGAGCAGGCTCGCTCCCACATAAAGCAGCTCCCACACCGATCATCACGGGGTGCGGTTACGCCGGGTTTCGATGATGTTCGGCAATTGGGAAATACGCCCCAACAACCGCCCCAATGCGTCCAGCCCCGGAATCTCGATGGTCAGGGACATCAACGCAGTGTTGTCCTCTTTGTTCGAGCGGGTGTTGACCGCCAGCACGTTGATCCGCTCGTTGAGCAGCACTTGCGACACGTCACGCAGCAGACCGGAACGGTCGTAGGCACGAATGATGATGTCCACCGGATAGGTCAACACCGGCACCGGGCCCCAACTGACCTGGATGATCCGCTCAGGCTCGCGCCCGGCCAGTTGCAGCACCGAGGCGCAATCCTGGCGGTGAATGCTGACACCGCGGCCCTGGGTGATGTAGCCGACGATCGCATCGCCCGGCAACGGCTGGCAGCAGCCGGCCATTTGGGTCATCAGGTTGCCGACGCCCTGGATCTGGATGTCGCCGCGTTTACCCGGCTTGTAGCCAGTGGCTTTGCGCGGGATCAGTTCCAGCTGTTCGTTGCCGCGTTCCGGCTCGACCAGTTGCTGTGCCAGGTTGACCAGTTGCGCCAGGCGCAAATCGCCGGCCCCCAAGGCGGCAAACATGTCCTCGGCGGTTTTCATGTTGGCCTTGTCGGCCAGCTTTTCGAAATCCACCTGCGGCAGACCGAGACGATTGAGTTCGCGCTCGAACAGGGTTTTACCCGCCGCGACGTTCTGGTCGCGCGCCTGCAATTTGAACCAGTGAACGATTTTCGCCCGCGCCCGCGAGGTGGTGATGTAACCCAGGTTCGGGTTCAGCCAGTCGCGGCTCGGCGTGCCGTGCTTGCTGGTGATGATCTCGACCTGCTCACCGGTCTGCAGGCTGTAGTTGAGCGGAACGATCCGCCCGTTGATCTTCGCACCCCGGCAGTTGTGACCGATTTCGGTGTGTACGCGGTAGGCGAAGTCCAGCGGTGTGGCGCCTTTTGGCAAGTCGATCGCATGACCGTCGGGGGTGAAGATGTACACCCGATCCGGCTCGATATCGACCCGCAGCTGTTCCGCCAGGCCACCGATATCGCCCAGTTCTTCGTGCCACTCGAGCACCTGACGCAGCCAGGAGATTTTCTCTTCGTAGTGATTGGAGCCGGATTTGACGTCGGTGCCCTTGTAGCGCCAGTGCGCGCAAACGCCCAGCTCGGCCTCTTCGTGCATCGCGTGGGTGCGGATCTGTACTTCCAGCACCTTGCCTTCAGGGCCGATGACCGCAGTGTGCAGCGAGCGGTAGCCGTTCTCTTTCGGGTTGGCGATGTAGTCGTCGAACTCTTTCGGGATGTGCCGCCACAACGTGTGGACGATGCCCAGCGCGGTGTAGCAATCGCGCATTTCCGGCACCAGCACGCGCACCGCACGCACGTCGTAGATCTGGCTGAACTCCAGACCCTTGCGCTGCATTTTGCGCCAGATCGAATAGATGTGTTTGGCCCGGCCGCTGATGTCGGCATCGACGCCGGTGGCCTGCAATTCGGCCTGCAGCTGATTCATCACATCACTGATGAACCGCTCGCGATCAAGGCGCCGCTCGTGCAGCAACTTGGCGATCTGCTTGTATTGTTCAGGCTCCAGGTAACGGAAGGACAAGTCCTCCAGTTCCCATTTGATATGACCGATGCCAAGACGGTGAGCCAGCGGCGCATAGATGTCGAAGACTTCCCGGGCGACCCGGTTGCGCTTTTCGTCATCGGCGGTTTTCACCGCACGGATCGCGCAGGTGCGCTCGGCCAGTTTGATCAGCGCAACGCGAACGTCGTCGACCATGGCCACGAGCATCTTGCGCAGGTTTTCCACCTGGCCCTGAGAGCCCAGCACCAACGATTGGCGCGGGCTCAGGCTGGCGCTGATGGCCGCCATGCGCTGCACGCCGTCGATCAGTTTGGCGACCACCGGACCAAAGCGCTGGCTGACGGCCGGCAGCTGGATATGGCCTTCGCGTACGCCACGGTAAAGAATTGCCGCGACCAGTGAATCCTGATCGAGCTTGAGGTCGGCGAGAATCTCTGCGATCTCAAGGCCCGTACGAAAACTCGACGTGCCTTCGGACCAGAGATTCTTCGCCGCTTTGTCTTGTTGTTCGGCCTGACGAGCGAACTCGCAGGCTTCTTTCAAGGCTTCGCGATCCAGTGCCGGATCGACACTGACCGCATGATCGAGCCAAGCCTCGAGATTGATACTGCCGTCGGTATTGATCGGCTGGTGTGCTCTCACCTGTACCATCTTGCTTACCTTCCCTACGACGCAGATTCAATGCGTCAAATCGCTGACCTTCGGTGCTCATGCGCCCTTGCCGGGCTGAACGGCTGATGCATGAGCGGTCTGGTCGGACCAGACGAGCCATCCTAGCTCGCTTCAAATAACGCCATGGCCTCGACATGTGCCGTCTGAGGAAACATATCGAGGATCCCGGCACGTTTTAACCGGTAGCCCTGCTTGATCAATTCGACCGTGTCGCGGGCCAAAGTTGCCGGGTTGCACGACACATAAACCAAGCGCTTGGCACCCAGCGATGCGAGTGTGCGCACCACCTCGAAAGCACCGTCGCGCGGTGGGTCCAAGAGTACCGCAGAAAAGCCCTCGCTGGCCCATTTGGCATCAGCTAAAGGCTGGGATAAATCGGCCTGAAAAAACTTCGCGTTATGCAGATTGTTGCTAGCGGCATTCGCGCAAGCGCGCTCGACCATGGTCTGCACGCCTTCCACCGCCACCACTTCACGGACTTTCTGCGCCAGCGGCAAGGCAAAGTTACCCAGGCCGCAGAACAGATCGAGCACGCGCTCGTCAGCGGCAGGCTTCAGCCATTCCAGCGCCTGGGCGACCATCGCTTCGTTGACCCCGGCGTTCACCTGAATGAAGTCACCCGGGCGATACGCCAGTTCAAGATTCCATTGCTCAAGTCGGTAACCCAGTGCCTGATCGGCATCGACCGGTTGCGGTTCGCCTTCGCCATGCAGCCACAATTGGGCGTCATGGAATGCACAGAATTCCTTGATAATGCTCAGGTCGTTTTCAGACAGTGGCGCCATGTGCCGCAGCAACAAGGCCTGAGATGAACCGGCGAACAATTCAACATGCCCCAACGCCTGAGGCTTGCTCAAACGCCGGAGCATTTCCGGCAAGCCGCTCATGATCGGCTGCAAGGGCTGTACCAGCACCGGGCAATCGTTGATACCGACGATGTCCTGGCTGCCGGCGGCACGAAAACCGACGTCGAGTTTTTTCGTCTTCACGTCCCAGCGCACCGCCACCCGGGCGCGACGTCGGTAAGCGAATTCAGGACCGCTCAAGGGGTCTGCCCACTGCTCGGGTTCGACACCCGCTACCCGCGACAACTGCTCGGCGAGCATGCGCTGTTTCAGGGCGAGTTGTTCGCTGTGGGGCAGATGCTGCACGCTGCAACCACCGCAGCGCCCGGCATGGGCGCACGGTGCCGGACGACGCATTTGATTGGCGACGAAGACGCGCTCGGTGCGTGCCTCGACAACTTTGCCATGGGCACCCAGGACGCGCGCCTCGACTTCTTCACCGGCCAAAGCACCGATGACGAACCAGGTACGACCTTCGAAAAACGCGATACCGCGACCGTCATTCGCCAGGCGCTCGATGGTCAAGCGCTGCTTTTTGCCGGTCGGGACTTGCGGGGCCTTGCTGCCGCCAGTGGGTTGGAAGCGCAGGCCTCTCTCTTGCTTGGCCATCAGTTGGGTGCGTCGAAAATGCCGGTCGACAAGTAACGGTCGCCACGGTCACAAATGATCGCGACCATCACCGCGTTTTCGACTTCCTTGGACAGGCGCAGCATCGCGGCTACAGCACCGCCCGAGGACACGCCACAGAAGATGCCTTCTTCACGCGCCAGACGACGGGTCACGTCTTCGGCTTCGCTTTGGGCCATGTCGACGATGCGGTCAACCCGATCGGCTTGATAGATCTTCGGCAGGTATTCCTGCGGCCAGCGACGGATACCCGGAATCGCCGAGCCTTCCATCGGTTGCAGGCCGACGATCTGCACGGCCGGATTCTGTTCTTTCAGGTAACGCGAGACACCCATGATGGTGCCCGTGGTGCCCATGGAACTGATGAAATGAGTAATGGTGCCCTGGGTCTGGCGCCAGATTTCCGGGCCGGTACCGGTGTAATGCGCCTCGGGGTTGTCGCCGTTGGCGAACTGGTCGAGCACCTTGCCACGGCCTTCAGCCTGCATGCGCTCGGCGAGGTCGCGAGCACCTTCCATGCCCTCTTCCTTGCTGACCAGAATCAGCTCGGCACCATAGGCGGTCATCGCGGCCTTGCGCTCGGCGCTGGAGTTGTCGGGCATGATCAGGATCATCTTGTAACCCTTGATCGCCGCGGCCATGGCCAGGGCAATCCCGGTGTTGCCGGAGGTCGCCTCGATCAGCGTATCGCCAGCATGGATCTGCCCACGCAGTTCGGCACGGGTGATCATCGACAGCGCCGGACGGTCCTTGACCGAACCCGCCGGGTTATTACCCTCGAGCTTGAGCAGCAGGGTGTTGCTGGTGGCGCCGGGCAGGCGCTGCAAACGAACCAGCGGAGTGTTGCCGACGCAATCGGCGATGGTGGGGTACTGCAAGGTCATGGCGTATTCGCAATCCAGACTGCGGGGGCGACCATCATACCGGCAAACGTGCGCAGGCCATATCACGCAAAGTGTGGTGCTTATGGCTTATGGGAATAAGCGCTGGTTTTGTGGTGGTTTGAGATTGCCATCGCGAGCAGGCTCGCTCCCACAGGGGATCGGGGGGGACTCACTCTTTTTGCGACTGGAACCGTACCAATGTGGGAGCGAGCCTGCTCGCGAAGGCGTCGTCACTGACACCATCAAGATCAGCCAACAACCGCATATTCAGCCGCAACCCTGCCCCCGTATTCTCCGCCCACAAGCGCCCACCCTGACGCTGCACCGCGTTGCGCGCGATGCTCAGCCCCAGGCCAAAGCCGCCATTGCCGGGGCGTAAGCCGTCGAGTCGGGTGAACGGGTCGAACATACGCTCCAGGTCGTCTTCGGCGACACCGCCGCCCTGATCTTCGAGCCACAGCAGCCAGTAATCGCCGTCGCGCCGGCCATCGAGGCGAACGCTGCCACCGACCGGAGAATGGCGGATGGCATTGCGCAGGATGTTTTCCAGTGCCTGGGCCAAGGTATTCAGATGGCCGCGAACCCGGCACGAAGCCTCCACTGCGCAGTGCAGTTGCCCAGTGGGCCAGCCGCTTTCATAGCAGGCGTTTTCCGTGAGCATTTCCCAAAGCGCCTGTATCTGGATGGCCTCGTCCGGTAATGGCGAGTGCTCCGTGTCGAGCCAGGCCAGTTGCAGAGTGTCTTCTACCAACCGTTGCATGCCATCGACTTCGCGACTGACGCGTTCGCGTAGTTGCAGCAGATCCTCTTCGCCTTCGCTGGCAACGCGTAGACGGCTCAACGATGTGCGCAGTTCATGAGACAAGTCGCGCAGCAGTTGCTGCTGCACAGCCACGGCGGTTTGCCGGCGTTCGGGCATTTGCTCGAAAGCGCGGGCCTGTTCATCAAGGTTGTTCAAAGGCACCACCCGCTCAGACCACTTCATCAATGGCACTCATTACATAACCCTTGCCCCAGACCGTGCGCACTTCGCGTTCGCCGTAGCCGATGGCCTTGAGTTTGCGGCGGATCTGGCTGATGTGCATGTCCAGGCTGCGGTCGTGGGGCGCGTAGCCGCGCTGCAACACCTGCTGATAAAGGAAGGCCTTGCCGAGCACCTCATCGCCATTGCGGTTCAGGGTTTCCAGCAGCCGGTATTCGCTGCGAGTCAGCCCGGCCCACTGCTCACCATAATGAACATCACACCGTTCATCGTCGAAACGCAGGTTGTGAACCTCGCCGTTGAACACTGGCAATGTATGTCGACGGTCCAGGGCCACCCGCCGCAGGATGGCTTCGATGCGCACCCGCAATTCAACCATGCTGAAAGGCTTGGGCAGATAGTCGTCGGCACCCAGGCGAAAACCGCTGATGCGATCCGCTTCCGCGCCCAATGCCGACATCAGCAGCACCGGGATGGAATCGCGGGTCCGCAGGTCGGTCAATACCGCCAGGCCATCCATGCCTGGCAGCACAATATCCATCAGTACGATATCGAAGGTCTGCTCACGAGCAATTGCCAACCCGTCCTCGCCGTTCTGGCACCAGGTCACCTGAAAACCACTGCGCCCCAGATGTTCATGAACATGTGCCCCCAGTACAAGGTCGTCTTCAATCGCCAGGATACGAGGGGGGCCATCAGATACGGGAGTCATTAGCTTCTGCAAGTCATTCTCAATCACTGATTATTCAAGATTGCCCGACTGTGAGCAACCCGCGACTTTCGTCGCAGCCCCCGGCAACGTTCAAACCGTCACAAAGCTCTGGATAATTTGCCGGGATTGCCCGCCAGCAAATCGCTACACTGCGCGGGTAGCGCGTGCCGGATGCACGCACAGTCATCTATAAACAGCGTGATAGCAGGAGAGTGACGTGCTGAAGAAACTGGGGATCAAAGGTCGCGTATTGTTGTTGACCTTGTTGCCGACCAGCCTGATGGCCTTGGTTCTGGGCGGCTACTTCACCTGGATGCAACAGTCCGACCTGCAAACCCAACTTCTGCAACGCGGCGAAATGATCGCCGAACAGCTGGCACCTCTGGTCGCCCCGGCCATGGGCCACAAGAATGACGACCTGCTGGAACGCATCGCAACCCAGTCACTGGAGCAACCGGACGTGCGCGCCGTGTCGTTCCTGGCGCCGGACCGCACGCAACTGGCGCACGCCGGGCCGCTGATGCTCAACCAGCCGCCCACCGGCGACAGCGCGCATATGCTGCAACGCACCGGCAACGACGCCACCCGTTACCTGCTGCCGGTGTTTGGCAGGCATCGCAACCTGGCCGGCGAGCTGATCCCCGATGAATCCGATCGCTTGCTGGGCTGGGTCGAGCTGGAACTCTCCCACAACGGCATGTTGCTGCGCGGTTACCGCAGCCTGTTTGCCAGCGTGCTGTTGATCGCCGCAGGCCTGGTCGGCACCGCGCTGCTGGCATTGCGTATGGGCCGCACCATCAATACACCGCTGAACCTGATCAAGCAGGCCGTGGCACAACTCAAGGACGGCCATCTCGAAACCCGCCTGCCCCCGCTTGGCAGCCAGGAACTGGACGAGTTGGCCTCGGGTATCAACCGCATGGCCAGTACCCTGCAAAACGCCCAGGAAGAATTGCAACACAGCATCGATCAGGCCACGGAAGACGTCCGGCAGAACCTGGAAACCATCGAGATCCAGAACATCGAGCTGGACCTGGCGCGCAAGGAAGCCCTGGAAGCGAGCCGGATCAAGTCCGAGTTCCTCGCCAACATGAGCCACGAGATTCGCACGCCGCTCAACGGTATCCTCGGCTTTACCCACTTGCTGCAAAAAAGCGAACTGACGCCGCGTCAGCTCGACTACCTGGGCACGATCGAAAAGTCCGCCGACAGCCTGCTGGGAATCATCAACGAGATTCTCGACTTCTCGAAAATCGAGGCCGGCAAACTGGTACTCGACAGTATTCCGTTCAACCTGCGCGATCTGCTCCAGGACACCCTGACCATCCTCGCCCCGGCCGCCCACGCCAAACAGCTCGAACTGGTCAGCCTGGTGTACCGCGACACCCCGCTGTCGCTGGTCGGCGACCCGCTGCGGCTCAAGCAGATCCTGACCAACCTTGTGAGTAACGCGATCAAGTTCACCCGCGAAGGCACCATCGTCGCCCGCGCCATGCTTGAAGAAGAACACGAAGACAGCGTGCAACTGCGCATCAGCATTCAAGACACTGGCATCGGCCTGTCGAATCAGGACGTACGCGCGTTGTTTCAGGCCTTCAGCCAGGCCGACAACTCGTTGTCGCGGCAACCGGGCGGTACCGGCCTGGGGTTGGTGATTTCCAAGCGATTGATCGAACAGATGGGTGGCGAGATTGGGGTCGACAGCACGCCGGGCGAAGGCTCGGAATTCTGGATCAGCCTGAGCCTGCCGAAAACCCGCGACGATGCCGAAGACCTGCCAGGACCACCGTTGCTCGGACGGCGCGTTGCGGTGCTGGAAAACCACGAGCTGGCACGCCAGGCCTTGCAGCATCAGCTGGAAGACTGCGGCCTTGAAGTGACCCCGTTCAACACCTTGGAAAGCCTGACAAACGGCGTCACGGGCGCGCATCAGACCGAGCAGGCGATCGACCTTGCCGTGCTCGGCATCACCTCCAACGACATGCCGCCGGAGCGGCTGAATCAGCATATCTGGGACCTCGAACACCTGGGTTGCAAAGTGCTGGTGCTGTGCCCGACCACCGAACAGACGCTGTTTCATCTCTCGGTGCCCAACCCTCACAGCCAGTTACAGGCCAAACCGGCCTGCACCCGCAAGTTGCGTCGGGCGCTGTCGGACCTGGTCAACCCGCGCCAGTTGCGCAACGAACCGGGCGAGCCGGTTTCCAGCCGCGCGCCCAAAGTGCTCTGCGTCGACGATAACCCGGCCAACCTGCTGCTGGTGCAGACACTGCTCGAAGACATGGGCGCCAAGGTACTGGCAGTCGAAAGCGGTTACGCGGCGATCAAGGCGGTGCAGACCGAAGCCTTCGACCTGGTGCTGATGGACGTGCAGATGCCAGGCATGGACGGACGCCAGAGCACCGAAGCGATTCGCCAATGGGAAAGTGAACGGCATTGCACGCCGTTGCCGATCGTCGCCCTCACCGCGCATGCGATGGCCAACGAAAAACGCGCCTTGCTGCAAAGCGGCATGGACGATTACCTGACCAAACCGATCAGCGAACGCCAACTGGCGCAGGTGGTGTTGAAGTGGACCGGGCTGGCCCTGCGTAACCACGGTCCGGAGCGGGCCGACGTTTATGGCAGCAACAGCGACCTGCTGGTGCTCGATCCCGATGAAGGCCTGCGCCTGGCGGCCGGCAAAGCCGATCTGGCAGCCGACATGCTGGCGATGTTGCTGGCCTCGCTGGAAGCTGATCGCGAGGCGATTCGCGTCGCTCGTGAAAGCAATGACCAGAATGCCCTGATCGAACGGGTCCACCGTCTGCACGGGGCGACACGCTATTGCGGCGTTCCGCAGTTGCGTGCGGCCTGTCAGCGCAGTGAAACCCTGCTCAAGCAACAAGACCCCAAAGCCGTCATGGCACTGGAAGAGCTTGAGCGGGCGATCAACCGCCTGGCCTCGCAAGCGCGTATTGGCGCTTGACCCAGCGCAATAGCGTGGTGGGCGTTGAGGGTTAAACTCAATCCACTACCCCTACCCGTAGCAACTGCCGAAGGCTGCTACGGATACGGATACGGATACGGGTGAAACTTCCAGGAGGACACGATGCGCACGATTCTCTTCAGCAGCCAGACGTACGACCGCGAGAGTTTTCTCGCCGCCAAAGTGCCCGCCGGTATCGAGTTGCACTTCCAGCCCGCGCGCCTGAGCCTGGACACGGCGGCGCTGGCCGAGCGGCATGAAGTGGTCTGCGCCTTTATCAATGACGACCTCAGCGCGCCGGTGCTCGAACAACTGGCCGCTGGCGGTACGCGCCTGATCGCCCTGCGCTCGGCCGGTTACAACCACGTTGACCTGGCTTGCGCGAAACGCCTGGGTTTGAGCATCGTCCGCGTGCCGGCCTACTCGCCTCATGCGGTGGCCGAACACGCAGTGGCGTTGATCCTGGCACTGAACCGACGTCTGCACCGCGCCTACAACCGGACCCGCGAAGGCGATTTCAGCCTGCACGGGCTGACCGGTTTCGACCTGTTCGGCAAAACCGTCGGCGTGGTAGGCACCGGCCAGATCGGCGCCGTCTTCGCGAAAATCATGGCCGGGTTTGGCTGCAAGCTGCTGGCTTACGACCCCTTCCCCAATCCGCAAGTCCAGGCGCTCGGTGTCCGTTACCTGCCATTGCCGGAGCTGTTGGCCGAAGCGCAGATCATCAGCCTGCATTGTCCGCTGACCGCCGAAAGCAAACACCTGATCAACAGCCAGTCGCTGGCACATCTGCAACCCGGCGCCATGCTGATCAACACCGGGCGTGGCGGACTGGTGGACACACCCGCGCTGATCGACGCACTGAAAAGCGGTCAATTGGGGTATCTGGGGCTGGACGTCTATGAAGAGGAAGCCCAACTGTTCTTCGAAGACCGCTCCGACCGGCCGCTGCAAGACGACGTGTTGGCGCGGCTGTTGACCTTCCCTAACGTGATCATCACCGCGCACCAGGCCTTCCTGACCCACGAAGCATTGGCCGCAATCGCCACGACCACCTTGCAGAACATCACCGATTGGGCCGCTGGCACACCTCACAATCAGGTCGAAAGCTGATTTGGCCTGATCGAAGGTCGCAACCATGGAGCATGCCCGATTCTTTCGCGTGCTAGCATACCGCGCATATTTGGAGGACCCATGGTCGAACACGATTTCCGCTACAGCCTGATGAACCCGCAACACACCCTCACCGAATGCCGCGCGTTGACGCCGGGGCGTTATCAAGTCACCGGCAACGGCGGCTCGATACGCGCCGATGACGTGTTGTTGGTCACCCTCAAAGGCAGCAAGGACTTGTCCATGCGCCTGACCGTTGAAAACGTTCGTCACCTGCTCAAGCCCATGGGCCAATGGGTTGCCGTGGCCAGTGGTCCGGTGTTTGGTGAACTGGCGATCCACAACTGGCAAGTGAACTGCGACAGCTGTGCCAAAGAGCTGAAATTCGAGTTCGCGGTCGACGCCAAGCTGGGTAACAAGGCCGAAAAACCGGCCGCCACCGCACGGATTGCCGAACTGGGCTGGACCACCGCCAGCGAGAAGCACCTGTGCCCGAAATGCCAGGAGCCCGTGTAATGAAACACCTCGTTCTGGCCGCGATGGTGGGCGCCAGTCTGCTGGGCTGCGCCGCTGAGCCGGTGCAACTGCAGCAGGATCACAGCTATGTGCTGGAGTGGATCGGCGAACGCCCGCTGATCGACTACAGCCACCTGACCATCACTTTGGGTGAAGACGGTCGCGCTTATGGCAATGGTGGCTGCAACCACTGGTTCGCGCCCTACACGCTGGACGGCGACAAACTGAGCTTCGGCAAAGTCGGCAGCACCCGCAAAATGTGCGCCCCGGCCTTGATGGAACAGGAAAAACGCTTCCTGCAAGCGCTGGAATCCGTGCAGCGCTGGGACATCTCGCCGATCGAGCAAATACGCTTCTGGCCCGCCGAAGGCAAGCCGCTGCGCTGGTGGCTTGAAGAGGGTTAAACCCCTCGATTGCACCTGTGGCGAGGGGGTTTTCCCCCTCGCCACAAGTAGTCGTCACATCGCCTGCAACGCCTTGAGTTTCGCCATCACCCCCGCCGCCGTCTGCTCACCCATCAACTGTTCGCGCACCTTGCCCTTGTCATCGATGATGTAAGTCACCGGCAGCGCCTCGCTGCGCGGCAATTCGAAGCGGTCGGCCGGGTCCTGGGCCAGCACGGTGAACGTAATCCCGAGCTTTTCACTGGCGCTCTTGAGTTCTTCGCCCTGCACATTGTCGAAATTGACCCCGAACACACTGATCTTCTGACCTTTGAGCTGTTCAGCCAACACGTTCAATTGCGGAATTTCGGTACGGCACGGGCTACACCACTCGGCCCAGTAATTAAGCACAAACCATCGGCCATCCAACCGCTCGGACGCCACTTTCTGTCCCAGTTGGTCGGTGCCGTAGTCATAGCCGCAGCCGCCAAGCAGCAAGGTTGCGAAGAGGGCCAATGCTGCTGTCAGTCGCCTTGTCATGGGATCATCCTTACTCAAAAAAAACAGGTTCTGCTGCGACCCATCGCCTCCCAAGGTTCAGGACTGCTCGCTGCACAGGTAGAATAGCCGCCACCTTACGCAAGATGCGAACCGCACATGACCGATCTGACGCTTTATCACAACCCGCGCTGCTCGAAATCCCGCGGTGCGCTGGAACTGCTGGAAGCCCGTGGCCTGACGCCAACCGTGGTCCGCTACCTGGAAACCCCGCTGAACGCCGCGCAGCTGCAAAGCTTGTTGGGCAAACTCGGCATCAGCGCCCGCCAATTGCTGCGCACCGGCGAAGACGAATTCAAAGCCCTGAACCTGGCTGACAGCAGCCTGAGCGAAGCGCAATTGATCGCCGCCATCGCCGAGCATCCGAAACTCATGGAGCGACCGATTCTCGAAGTCGGCGACAAAGCCGTCATCGGCCGTCCGATAGAGAACCTGCTGGAGATTCTGCCGTGAGTGCGCCGTACATTCTGGTTCTGTATTACAGCCGCAGCGGCTCGACCAATGAAATGGCCCGACAGATTGCCCGTGGCGTGGAACAGGCCGGGATGGAAGCGCGCCTGCGCACGGTGCCGGCGATCTCCAGCGAATGCGAGGCGGTGTCGCCGGACATTCCCGACGAAGGCGCGCTGTATGCCAGCCTCGACGACCTGAAAAACTGCGCGGGCCTGGCCCTTGGCAGCCCGACCCGCTTCGGCAACATGGCGGCGCCGCTGAAGTACTTCCTCGACGGCACCAGCAACCTGTGGCTGACCGGCGCACTGGTGGGCAAACCGGCCGGGGTCTTCACCTCGACGGCCAGCCTGCACGGCGGCCAGGAAACCACCTTGCTGTCGATGATGTTGCCATTGCTGCACCACGGCATGCTGATCACCGGCCTGCCCTACAGCGAATCGGCATTGCTGGAGACCCGCGGTGGCGGCACGCCTTACGGCGCCAGCCATCATGCCGGTGCTGACGGCAAAAGCGGCTTGAACGAGCATGAAGTCGCCTTGTGCCGGGCCCTGGGTCTGCGCTTGGCCAAAACCGCCCTGAAACTGGAGCACTAACGTGGCCAAAAAGCCCAAGGTGCTGCCCTCCATCGATTGGCTCGAACCGCGAGTTCGGGCGATGCGCGTCATCAGCCTGCTGTGCTACTTCGGCCTGGCAGGATTGCTCTGCGCCTATTACCTGCTGATCGCCGACCTGCATGGTGCACGGCCGTGGGTCATCCTGCTGATTGAACTGGTGCCCTTGTTGTTGCTGGCACCGGGCATGCTCAGCGGCAGCCCGCGCGGGCATTCATGGATGTGCTTTGTGGTGAACCTGTATTTCATCAAGGGCGCGACTGCCGCGTTCGACCCGAATCGACAGGTGTTTGGTCTGCTGGAAATGGCCGCGAGCCTGGCGGTGTTCTGCTCGGCGCTGCTGTATGTGCGCTGGCGGTTTCAGTTGAACCGTAAGCTGGCCGGCGAAGGCGAGATCTCCGTCGCCTGACACACCGCCATCGCGAGCAGGCTCGCTCCCACACTGGATCTGCGTCGTTCACAAATCCCCTGTGGGAGCGAGCCTGCTCGCGATGAAGGCGCCTCGGTTTCAATGATTGACGGTGTAAGCCAGCATCATCGAAATCTGACACATCGGCCGGCCACTCTCGGCGTGCCATTGGTTGAAGGCGTTCTGCACCGTCGCCAGATCGCGCAGGCTGGTCGGCACCTTGTCGATGATCTCTTGCGCATTCAATGCCGCGACCACGTCATAACTCGGCACGAAGGTGTCCTTGCCGACCATCCGCAGAAACCGCGGTGCCGATAACCCGCCCAATTGATGCCCGTGTTTGGCCAGGTACTTCCACAGACCAACGATGTCGGTCACCGGCCATTCGGCGATCAACTCGCCAAAGCTGCCCTTCTCTTTCGCCACGTCCAGGATGAACTACGCGTTGCGCGGCACGCTCTTGAGCTTGCCCAGGTGGCGGATGATCCGTGCGTCCTGCATCAGGCGCTCAAGGTGCTCGGCGCCCATCAGCACGACCTTTTCCGGATCGAACCCGAAGAACACCTCTTCGAATGCCGGCCACTTGGCGTCCACCAGGCTGTGCTTGAGGCCTGCGCGAAAGACCCGCAATGCCAAGGTCGACAGGTATCGATCATCGCTGATCTGGCGCAGTTGTGCCGGGGTCTTGGGCACGGGCAGATGGGCTTCCAGTTCGGCTGCCGAACCAAAACGATTCAGACAGTATTCGTGCAGCCACTTGTAATCGCGCATGCCCTCTCCTGAGCAATGAAATAAAAACGGCGCCCGCGAGCGCCGTTAAGTCAGAACGGTCCAGCAATCAGAGATTCACCACGTTCACAAAACGCGACGCAGCGGTTTCGTCGATACGCAGGTTGGTGAAGTCGAACAGGTTACGGTCCGCCAACTGCGACGGAATGACGTTCTGCAAACCACGGAAAATGCTTTCGGTACGGCCCGGCGTCTTGCGCTCCCACTCCTGAAGCATTTCCTTGACCACCTGACGCTGCAGGTTTTCCTGGGAGCCGCAGAGGTTGCACGGGATGATCGGGAACTGCTTGAAGTCCGAGTAAGCCTGAATGTCTTTCTCATTGCAGTAGGCCAGCGGGCGGATCACTACGTTACGGCCGTCATCGGCACGCAACTTCGGCGGCATGGCCTTGAGCGAGCCGTTGTAGAACATGTTCAGGAAAAACGTCTCGACGATGTCGTCGCGGTGATGACCGAGGGCCATTTTGGTCGCGCCGATTTCGTCAGCGAAGGTGTAGAGCGTGCCGCGACGCAGGCGCGAGCACAGCGAGCAGGTGGTCTTGCCTTCCGGCACCAATTCCTTGACCACCGAGTAGGTGTCCTTTTCGACGATGTGGTATTCCACGCCCAGCTCTTTCAGATAGGCCGGCAGCACATGCTCAGGGAAACCCGGCTGTTTCTGGTCCATGTTCACCGCGACGATCTCGAACTTGATCGGCGCCACCTTCTGCAGGTGCATCAGCACGTCGAGCATGGTGTAGCTGTCCTTGCCGCCGGACAGGCAGACCATGACCTTGTCACCATCTTCGATCATGTTGTAATCGGCGACGGCTTCACCGGCCTGTCGGCGTAGACGTTTCTGCAGTTTGTTCTGGTTGACCGAAAGAATGCCCATGGCGCTTGAAATCCGCGAGGTGTGACGAAAAACCGACATTTTACGCAAAAACGCTTCGGGGGCGAAGAGCCGAGCGGATGCCCCCTCGCCACAGGGATCAGACTGGCCATAAATGATGCGTTGTCATGCGGCGATGCGATTAGCCCCAGGGTTTACAGCGCGATTTGCTCTAAAGCTCCCCACCTTTGACAGCCAGTACTTTCTATACTGCGTCATAAGGTCGCATGCATTTCAGGCCTCTACTTACTTGGCCGCTGGCCCGTAGGCGCTCCGTTGGGGGGCGATAGCAATCACGAAGGAGTGACTGACTATGATCCATCACGTCGTGGGGCTTTTCACCCACCCTGATCAAGAATGGAAAGAAATCCGTGGCGACCAAGAGGAAAGTATCGGCCACATGTACCTCACCCACACGCTGATTCTGGCGGCAATCCCGGCTATTTCGGCGTTTATCGGCACCACCAAGGTCGGTTGGGTCATCGGTAGCCGCGCGCCGGTCATGCTGACCCAGGAAAGCGCGCTCTGGATGACCATCATGTCGTACCTGGCGATGCTTGGCGGGGTTGCGGTGATGGGCGCGTTCATTCACTGGATGGCTCGCACGTATGACGCCAGCCCGAGCCTGGCACGCTGTGTCGCGTTTGCCACCTACACCGCCACGCCACTGTTCATCGGCGGTCTGGCGGCGTTGTACCCACATATGTGGCTGGGCATGGTCGTCGGCACCGCGGCCATCTGCTACACCGTGTACCTGCTGTATGTGGGGCTGCCGACCTTCATGAACATTCCGTCGGACGAAGGTTTTCTGTTCTCGAGTTCAGTGCTCGCCGTAGGGCTGGTGGTGCTGGTTGCGATCATGGCATTCACCGTGATTGTCTGGGGCCTGGGCGTCGGTCCGGTCTATACCAACTAGTACGGGCAACTTACACCGAGCAAATGAAGCGGGCGAAGGACACTGCCTATAAAACAAACAGGGATCTGCCAACACAGGCCGCCGCAAGGCGGCCTTCTCTATAGTGCGACGACCATTCGGCGCCTGAGCGATTCGCAATGAGCACGGTTTGCAGCATACTCGACGCCTCTGGAGATCCGCCAAGCATGCCCGAGCAACTCAATTCCCGCGTCGAAGACTGTTTCCAACAAGCCGAATCCTTTTTCAAACGTTCCTTCAAACGCCCGGTGGTCAGCCTCAAGTTGCGCGGCCAGAAGGCCGGCGTAGCGCACCTGCATGAAAACCTGCTGCGCTTCAATCCGCAGCTGTATCGGGAAAACGCCGAAGACTTCCTCAAACAGACCGTGGCTCACGAAGTCGCGCACCTGATCGCCCATCAATTGTTCGGCGACCGCATACAGCCGCATGGCGAAGAATGGCAATTGATCATGCGCGGGGTGTACGAACTGCCGCCCAACCGCTGCCACACCTACGCCATCAAACGCCGCAGCGTGACCCGCTACATCTACCGCTGCCCCTGCGCCAACAGCGATTTCCCGTTCTCGGCCCAGCGCCATAGCCTGGTGCGTCAAGGACGACGGTATTTGTGCCGGCGTTGCCGGCAGACGCTGGTGTTTACCGGTGAGTCGCGGGTCGAGTAGTGAGATTTCTGGTGTCAGGACCGGCCCCTTCGCGAGCAAGCCCGCTCCCACATTTGATCTGCGTCGTTCACAAATCCCCTGTGGGAGCGAGCCTGCTCGCGATGGCGCCCTGACCGGCGCTAGATAATCACCTTTGTACGCCGCAACTCCTCGATGCGCTCAGCGCTATACCCCAACTCACCCAACACCTGATCGGTATGCTCACCCAACGCCGCGCCGATATGTCGAGGCTCGGGCAACCCGTCTGAAAATTTCAACGGACAAGCCATTTGCGCCTGCGCGGTGCCGTCGCCGCGTGGCACCCGGGTGACCAGATCCCGAGCCTTCAACTGTGGGTGCTCGACTGCCTCAGCCAGGCTCAGCACCGGCTCGACGCAAGCATCGAGCCCGGCAAACAGCGTGCAGAGTTCGGCAAAGTCATGTTTTTCGAATTCGATCTGAAACGCCAGCTTGAGCGCCTTTTGCTGCTCGGGGACGGGAGACAAACCCAGTACCGCCAGTTCCGGCTGACCCAGCGCCATGCACAGCTGCTGCATGAAGTCCGGTTCCAGGCTGCCGACAGACATCCAGCGACCATCGCGAGTGCGGTAATAGTCGTAGAAGCTGCCACCATTGAGCATTTGATCTTCGCGCCCCGGCATCACACCGCAAGCCAGATAACCCGCGCCGACCATGGCGTTCAGGCTGAATGCGCAATCGGTCATGCTCACGTCCAGGTGTTGCCCCTGGCCACTGTGCTGACGGGCAATCACCGCCGCCAGCAGGCCGATCACCCCGTGCAGCGAACCACCGGCAATGTCCGCGACCTGAACACCCAACGGCAACGGCCCGTTATCCTCACGCCCGGTGTAGCTGGATACGCCAGCCAGTGACAGGTAATTGATGTCGTGACCGGCGCGGTCCTTGTAGGGACCCGTCTGGCCATAGCCGGTGATCGAGACGTAAATCAGCCGCGGATTGATCGCCCTCAAAGCCTCGTACCCCAACCCCAGACGCTCCATCACCCCGGGTCGAAACTGCTCAAGAAGAATGTCGTGGTCTTGCAGCAGTTGCTTGACCACCTCTAGCGCTGCTGGCTGCTTGAGGTCGAGCGCCAGGCTGCGCTTGTTGCGATTGAGGTAGGCGTGGCTGGCGGAAGTGCCCTGATCGTGGGGCGGTAAAACGCGCAACAGGTCCATCCGGGTCGGTGATTCGATCCGCAGCACTTCGGCGCCCATGTCCGCCAGCAACAACGAGGCGAACGGCCCCGGCAACAGCGTCGAAAAATCCAGAACCTTGAGTGATGCCAGTGGCCCGTGCATGTGCGTTCTCCTAAGCGATACCTCAAGCCTAGGCAGCCGATGCTCAGGCAGCAATCACCTTAACCATCAGCCGGACTGACCTTTGCGCTCAAACCTGCGGCAATAAAAAACCCGCCGAAGCGGGTTTTTCATCAACTCGAAGAGTTACTTCACCGAAGTCGGGGCTGGGCTTTCAGCCACATGCACATCGTCTTCGCCATAGGTATTGGTGATTCCACGACCACCGGAAGCCAGTTCCGTGTGCATCTGGTCGACGTCCAGTTCCTTGACCCACTTGGCCACAACCAGGGTAGCAACCGCGTTACCCACCAGGTTGGTCAGGGCGCGGGCTTCGGACATGAAACGGTCGATCCCGAGAATCAGCGCCAGACCGGCAACCGGCAGGTGACCGACCGCCGACAGGGTGGCGGCCAACACGATGAAGCCGCTACCGGTCACACCGGCGGCGCCTTTGGAGGACAGCAGCAACACGATCAGCAAGGTGATCTGGTGAGTGATGTCCATGTGGGTGTCAGTCGCCTGAGCGATGAACACCGCAGCCATGGTCAGGTAGATGGCAGTCCCGTCGAGGTTGAACGAGTAACCGGTCGGGATCACCAGACCCACGACGGATTTCTTCGCGCCCAGACGCTCCATCTTGATCAGCATGCGTGGCAGTACCGATTCCGAAGAGGAAGTACCCAGTACGATCAGCAGCTCTTCACGGATGTAGCGAATCACTTTCAGCACGCTGAAACCGTGAGCGCGCGCGATGCCGCCCAGCACGACCAGAATGAACAACAGGCAGGTGATGTAGAAGCACGCCATCAACTGACCCAGTTGCACCAACGAGCCGACGCCATAAGCACCAATGGTGAAGGCCATGGCGCCCAGGGCACCGATTGGTGCGAGCTTCATGATCATGTTGATGATGTTGAACATCACGTGGGCGAAGCGATCGATGAAGTCCAGGATCGGCTTGCCGTAGGCACCCAGGCGATGCAGAGCGAAACCGAAGATCACCGAGAACATCAGCACTTGCAGGATATCGCCGTTGGCGAACGCGCCGACGATGGTGGACGGGATGATATTCAGGATGAAGCCAACAACGCTTTGATCAGCGCCGGCCGCTACATAGGCAGCCACCTTGGAGGCATCCAGGGTGCTGACATCGACATGCATGCCGTTACCTGGCTGCACGATGTTGACCACCACCAGACCCACCAGCAATGCGATGGTCGAAACGATTTCGAAGTACAGCAGCGCGTAACCGCCGGTCTTGCCAACCGATTTCATGTTCTGCATGCCCGCGATCCCGCTGACGACGGTGCAGAAGATGATCGGCGCGATGACCATTTTGATCAGTTTGATGAACCCGTCACCCAGTGGCTTGAGTGCCACGGCAGTCTGCGGGTAGAAGTGGCCGAGCAGGATGCCGATAGCGATGGCAACGATCACCTGAAGATACAGGGATTTGTACAGTGGCTGACGAGTCGTCATTGCAAAGTTCCTCAAGAGCACCGCGCTGCAATCATCCATCTGAGGCAGGCGACGCCTAAAGTGCGAACCCTCCTGCACTGGAGGGATTTGTTTTGTCGAGCTGCGCGCTGGCAGACCTCTCGCCCTTATCGCAAAGCTCGTGCCACCTTGCCAAAATCGCCCAAAAGCCTTTTGCCATCAGGGCTGCTGGATTTTCTTCATCCCTTGACCCGCCGACCGAAGTGGCGGATTCCCGCCCATCAACCGACTCTCGCCCTGCAATTTGGCGGATATCCGCCTTGTCCCGCCACCAGGCCGTGGCTAAGATCCGCCACTCAATGGACGGACAGACCCCAATGCGCGAACGTACCATCGCCAGTCATTTTGCTCGTGCGGCCCTCGGTGGCGCGCGCCGACGCGGCTATGACTATTCGGGCCTGCTGCAACAGTTGGGGATCAGCGCCGAATTGCTCGACGAACCTCGCGCCAGGATCGCGCCTGAACAGTTCACCAGCCTGCTGCAAGGGCTCTGGCAAGCGCTGGATGATGAATACCTGGGCTTTGCCCGCGGCCCAAGCAAACGCGGCACCTTCGCCATGATGTGCCATGCCTTGATTCACTGCCGCACCCTCGAGAAAGCACTCAGTCGCGGCTTATTATTTTATAGCCTATTCCCCGACGCTCCGCGCCTGACCCTGACCCGTGAAGGTGAAATGGTTCGTTTGAGCCTGGATGATTCTCGGCTGTGGGACCCGGATCACTTTTTCAGCGAATGTCAGCTGGTGATCTGGCATCGACTGGGCAGTTGGCTGATCGGTCAGCGCATTCGCCTGGAACAGGCCTGTTTCAGCTACCCGAAACCCGGGCACGCTGCCGAGTACGACCTGTTGTTCCCCTGCCCGATGGTGTTTTCGTCCGAGCAAAGCAGCCTGTTGTTTCACAGCCGTTACCTGCACATGCCGTTGCTGCAGGATGAACGAACCCTCAAGCACTTCCTCGAACGTTCGCCCACCGACCTGTTGTCGCGCCCGGATGACGGCGACAGCCTCAGCAGCCAGCTACGACGCCTGCTCAGCCGCGACAGTGCGCGCTGGCCAGACCTGGAAGCGGTTGCCGCACACCTGCACATCAGCCCACAGACCTTGCGTCGACATTTGCGCGAAGAGGGTTCGAGTTTTCAGGAATTGAAAGACCAACTGCGCCGCGACATCGCGATTTATCACTTGAGCCGTGCCGACCTGTCGTTGCAACAGATCGCCGAACAGCTGGGATTCTCCGAACCGTCAGCGTTTCACCGGGCGTTCAAGAAGTGGACTGGGTTGACGCCAGGCGCTTATCGCGCCCAAGAGAATTGAGTTTCAGGGCTGATTTTTTGATGTGCCCACTGGCCCCTTCGCGAGCAGGCTCGCTCCCACATTTGATCTCAGGTGTTCACAAATAATGAGTTCACAGCATATCCCCTGTGGGAGCGAGCCTGCTCGCGAAGAGGCCCGAAGGAACACCGACCACTACCTCAAGCCACCGGAAAATGAATCCGGAATGCCGCGCCGCCCAAGGCTGAATCCCCCAGGGTCAACTGTGCGCCGTAGCTCTCGATGATGTCCTTGACCACCGCAAGGCCGATGCCCTGCCCCGGGTGCTGGCGGTCCAGCCGTTCGCCGCGCTGAAGAATCCGCGCGCGCTGATCCGGCGGTACGCCCGGGCCGTCATCTTCGATGCACAGCTCAACACCACTCATGGTTTGCCGCAGGCTGACGCGCACTTCGCCCAGGCACAGGCGATAGGCGTTTTCCAGCAAGTTGCCGAGCATTTCAAGTAAGGCGCCCTGCTCGATCGGCACGTAGCATGAATCCGGCAGATCGAATGAGGTCCGTACCCGCTTGTCGCGATAGACCTTGTCCAGTGTGTCGCAAAGGCTTTGCAGCACCGGCCGCAAGCGCACCTGGTGACGCACCAGGCCGCTTTTACGCAAGCTTGCGCGCTGCAATTGATAGCTGATCTGTTGGCTCATACGTTCGATCTGCGATTGCAGCACCCACGCCTGTTCCCGATCTTCCGGCCGCTGGGCCATGTCTTCACTGACCCCTTGCAACACCGCCAACGGGGTTTTCAGGCTGTGGGCCAGGTCATCCAGAGAGTCGCGGTAGCGACTGCGCTGTTCACGCTCGCTGCGCAGCAAACGGTTCAGCGAGCCGGTCAGGCGCAACAATTCGCGGGGGTGTTCTTCGCTGAGGCTTTCAAGGGCACCGTTCTCGATCTGGTCGAGTTCCTGGCTCAAGCGTTTCAAGGCCTGCAAGCCCCAGGTCAGGCCGATCCACAGCAGCGACAGCAACACCAGCAACGCGGCGCCAAACCCCAGGTAGAGATTTTCCCGCAGGCCGTCGAGCGTCTGCTCGTACTCACGCACCGGCTGCAGCGCAACGATACTGAACGCTGCACTTTTACCGCCGAGCAATTTGACCTCGACGTCATAGACGAAGAATTCCTGACCGTTGGCCTCGCGAATCCGCGCGAATTGATCGCCGTGTCCGTCGTAACGCGGCCGGTAACTGATGTCCTCGTCATGCGTCGCCCGCGAGCGCCAGACCAGATGACCGTCGCGATCATAGATGTAGCCCAACAGACGACTGTCGGTGAGGTTGAGGAGCTCATCCGGCAACTGCGTGGGCATCACTAATCGGTTGTTTTCAACCCGCGCAGCAGATATCAGCGTGGTGACATCCGAGGCCAGGCGCTGCTTGATCGAATCTTGCAGCGCCAGGCTGAACGCGCCCTGCATGGCCGGCAACAAGGCCAGCATGAACAGCACCGCCAGTGTCGTGGCGGCGAGCATCAGGCGCAGGCGTAGCGATCGAATCACCGGCAGCGCTCGTTGAACAGGTAGCCCAGGCCACGCACGGTATCGATCGGCTTGAAGCCGGTCGGCCCTTCCAGCTTGCGCCGCAGGCGGCCGACCAGCACTTCGATCACGTTAGGATCACGCTCGTCGTCGTCCGGATAGAGCTGTTCCATCAAGCGGTCCTTGGCGACCACCTGCTGGTGATGACGCATCAGGTATTCGAGAATCCGGTACTCGTAGGCGGTCAATGCCAACGGCTGCTCGTCGAGGGTTGCCTGTTTGCGATTGAGGTCCAGCACCAGCGGCCCGGCAATGATGGTTGACTGGGTGAAACCGCTGGAGCGGCGCAGCAAGGCGTTGAGACGCGCGTCCAGTTCTTCGAACTGGAACGGCTTGACCACGTAATCGTCGGCACCGGCGGCCAGGCCCTCGACCTTGTCCTGCCAGTTGCCGCGCGCGGTCAGGATCAGGATCGGAAAGGTCTTGCCTTGCGCACGCAGCTGGCGAATCAGGTCCAGCCCGCCCATGCCCGGCAAACCGAGGTCGATCACCGCCAGGTCATGGTTGAATTGCCCGGTCTGGTACAAGGCCTCTTCGGCATTGGCCACGGACTCGACCACGTGGCCATTGTCGGTCAGGCGGGTTTGCAGGTGATGACGTAGCAGCGCTTCGTCTTCGACGACCAGCAGTTTCATAACGCTCTCCCAGGCAAAATCAACATCTCCACAGGTACCTCGCACCTCGATTGCTCATACGCCAGTAACGGTAACCTGGTTCTACCAAGGGGTTTGGCGAAACCTGCTGCATCATCCCGGACAACCCTGACGAAGTAACCGATACCACAGTTGTGACTGTAGGTTAACCAAAACCCGCTGAACTCGGACTGAACAGGATCGACTAGGCTGTCTGGACGTCTTTATAAAGGAGCATCAACCATGCGCGTATTGATCGCACTCGTTTTACTCGCACTGAGCAGCCTCAGCCAAGCGGCAATCAAGACTCAGGAGATCCCTTACAAGAGTGCCGACGGGACTGAAATGATCGGCTATTACGCCTACGACGACAGCATTCAGGGGGCTCGCCCGGGCGTGGTGGTGGTCCATGAGTTCTGGGGCCTTAACGACTATGCCAAGCGCCGGGCCCGCGACCTCGCCGGGCTGGGCTACAGCGCGCTGGCGATCGATATGTATGGCAAAGGCAAAAACACCGAGCACCCGAATGATGCCATGGCGTTCATGAATGAAGCGCTGAAAAACAGCGCAACGGCCAGTGCCCGCTTCAATGCCGGGCTTGATCTGCTGAAAAAACAACCGCAGACCGACCCGAAAAAACTCGCGGCGATCGGTTACTGCTTCGGCGGCGGGATTGTCCTCGATGCCGCCCGCCAAGGGGCACCGCTGGCGGGTGTGGTGAGTTTCCACGGCGTATTGGCGACCAAAACCCCGGCGACGCCTGGCAGCATCAAGGCCAAAGTACTGGTGGAACACGGCGCTCTGGACAGCATGATCACCGCAGATCAAGTGGCAGCGTTCAAAACCGAAATGGACAAGGCTGGCGCCGACTATAAGTTCGTCAGCCTGAAAGGTGCCAAGCATGGTTTCAGCAATCCGGACGCCGATCGCCTGAGCCATGGCGATCACGGCGGCCCGGACATCGGCTACAACAAAGCCGCCGATGAAAGCTCGTGGGCGGATATGAAGGCGCTCCTCAAAAAAGTCTTTGGCTAATCGCTGACTGCACCCACCTTGTGGCGAGGGAGCTTGCTCCCGCTGGGTCGCAAAGCGGCCCCCAAAACCTGCACATGCATTCACTCGAATGTACCAAGTGCGCAGGGTTTGCGATGGCTACGCCATCGAGCGGGAGCAGGCTCCCTCGCCACAACAGCGCTGCGCGCCAGATGATTACTAGGCGGCCACTACCCAGCGCCAGGTCAACCCGGCAAAATGCCGGGATGAACCCGCTCCCCGCTCTCCCCGCCTGCTGCACGCCGCTCGACGCCCACTGGCCGTTGCCTGATGCGCTGCCCGACACGGTGCTGCTCAGCACTCGTTTCGATCCGTCGTTGCTGGTGTTCGATGACTTCCGGCGCAGCATCATCGAACCGCCCCCCAGCATTCAGCGCTCGGTCGCCAAACGTCAGGCCGAGTTTCTCGCCGGGCGGGTGTGCGCCCGGGCCGCCTTGCAGCAACTGGAAGGTCTGGACTGCATTCCGGCGATTGGCGAGGACCGCGCGCCCGTATGGCCGGCGCATATCTGTGGTTCGATCACTCACAGCACCGGCCGGGCCGCCGCTATTGTCGCGCACAAGACGCATTGGCGCAGCCTGGGCATGGACCTGGAAAACCTGTTGAGCGCCGAACGTGCCGAGCGTCTGGCTGGCGAGATCCTGACCCCGCCCGAGCTCGAACGCATGGTCGCGGGCCGTCAAGATCAGTTGGCGCTCTGGGTAACCCTGACCTTCTCGGTCAAGGAAAGTCTGTTCAAGGCGCTCTACCCCATCGTGCAGAAGCGCTTCTATTTCGAGCATGCCGAGGTGCTGGAGTGGACCGACAGCGGGCACGTGCGCCTGCGCTTGTTGACCGACCTCTCCAGCGAATGGCACTACGGCACGGAACTGAATGCGCAATTTGGCGTGCACGATGGACAGTTGTTGAGCCTGGTCAGCATCAAGGCCTGAAAACTTTCAGCGTTTGGGAGGGCCTCATCGCGAGCAGGCTCGCTCCCACATTGGATCTCCAGTGTTCGCAAATGATGTGTTCACCGCAGATTTAATGTGGGAGCGAGCCTGCTCGCGATGAGGGCCTTACAGACGGTAGAGATCTCAGGGCTTTTCCTGATTGCGTGGCCAACTCAGACTGAAACACGCGCCCCCCAGGCTTTTACTCTTGCCGATCAGTGCCCGACCGCCATGCCAGTGAACGATCCGGCGCACGATAGACAGCCCCAAACCGTGCCCACCGGACGCCCGGGTGCGGCTGTCATCCAGACGCAAAAATGGCGTGAAGATCTTTTCCCAGGCACTTTCCGGCACGCCCGGCCCATCGTCTTCGACATCGACGCGACAACGCTGCTGCCCCACCTGATAACTGATCGACACCTGGGACTGGGCATGACGCATCGCGTTGCTCACCAGATTCTGCAACGCCCGGTGCAGGTAGCGCGGCTCAGCCTCGACCCAGGCGCCATCGCAATCGGCAGCCGACAGGCACAGGCCGCGATGCACCGTCACATCGGCGCGCAATGGCGCCAGTTCACCGATCACCTGATTGACCAAGGCATCGAGGTCGACGCGCTGGAAGTTCAGCGCTGGCGAACCCTGCTCCAGCCGCGCATACGTGAGCATCTCGTCCACCAGGCCATCGAGGTCCTGGATATCGTGATCCATGCCCTCCAGGTATTTCTCCCGCGCTTGTGGCGTGCTCGCCGTGCTGATCATCTCCAGTCCAAAACGCAACCGCGCAACAGGCGTGCGCAGCTCATGGGACACCGCGCGCACCAGCTCACGCTGAATCGCCAACAGTTGCTGAAGGTGCTCGGCCATGCCGTTGAACGCCGCCGCCAATCGCCCCACCGAATCCGCACCGCGTGCCGGCACGCGGGTTTCCAGGCTGCCTTTGGCGATCCGTGTGGCGGCCGACTCCAGACCTCGCAAGCGGCGCTCCAACTGGCGCACCAGCAAATAGACGATCAACCCGATCAGGCTCAGGCCCAATGCAGCAATCAGTACCAGCCACTCCGGCGGGTACGGGTTCATCTGATACAGCGGGCCGATTTCCAGTACCCAGGGCGTACCGACCATCCCGGCAAACACCCGGATCGAATCGCCGCCCTTGCCCAGCGCCATCACCGTGTCGCCTTCAGAGACCCGACGGCTCTGGTCCTCGTCCATGTCCGCCTGATCGACCGTAATCAGTTGCAGCTCGAAGCCAAAGCCCTTGTCCTTCTTCAACGCCTCAAGACGCTTGGGCTGCTCGGCCACCGGGTAACGCACCAATTCATCGGCCAACAGGTAAATGGTCGCCCGCGCCAGTTGCTCGCTGATCTGTTGCACTTCCCCCGTCAGCACCAGCTGTTCTTTATCACTGACCAAACGGTAGACCTTCGCCGCGTGCGGGCCGGTCTGCTCCACCAATGCCTGGCCGTGCAGCACCCGCGTGCGCTGGCTCAGGTCGAGGTCGGTCTGGGCAAACGTCTGCAAGCTCAAGGGAATGCCCAGCAAACGCTCCCATACCAGCAATGCTCGATGACGCTCGGTCTCGTTCATCGGTTGCAGATTGTCGGCCATCAAGGAAAACGTGCCGTGGGCCAGGCGCTCGCGGTATTGCTCGCTGCGCACCTGATTGAGCAGGTGCAAGGCCAGCACGCCGAGCACCGCCACCAGAATCAGCGCGGCGCACATGCCGCCATAAATGCGCAGGAAGATCGAATTCACAGGGGTTGATCTACACAGGCTTCGGGAACGAACAGATACCCCTTGCTGCGAATGGTCTTGATCAGTCGCGGATGGTCCGGGTCATCGCCGATCTTCGGTCGAATACGCGAAATGCGCACATCAATCGAGCGGTCCTGACCGTCGTAGCCGATGCCTCGCAGCGCCGTGAAAATTTCCTCGCGGGACAGAATCCGCCCGGCATTGGCCACCAGCAGCCAGAGCAGATCGAACTCGGCGCTGGTCAACTCGATGCCGGTGTCCTGCAGCCACGCCTCACGCAACGCGTTGTCGACGACCAGCGGGCCGAACTGCAAGCGACGGAGTTTTTCCGGTGCCGCCGGCTCGGGTGCTTCACTACGTCGCAGCAAGGCCTGGACACGCGCCAGCAGCAAACGCGGGCGCACCGGTTTGCACACGTAGTCATCGGCGCCCATGTCCAGACCCTGGATCTGGTCCATGTCGTCAGTGCGCGCCGTGAGCATCAGGATTGGTCCGTCGTAGTGATCACGAACCTTGCGGCAAATCGTCAGGCCGTCTTCGCCGGGGAGCATCAGGTCGAGGATCACCAGGTCCGGTTGCTCGGCGATAATCCGCGCCGCCGCCAGCGCTCCATTGCCTTCGAGGGTGACCCGCAGACCGTGGCTTTCGAGATACTCACGGGTCAACTCGGCCAGGCGCTGGTCATCCTCGACAATCAATACCTGCCAGGTTTCTTGCTCCACGGGTGACCTCTTTGCCGAACACTATTAAGGAAGGCTCCACTCGTCTTTTTGTAATGATTGGAGTGGATAAGTCTGCGTACGCAGTGACCGATTGTAGCAACGCCTTCCCTTGCGAACACAAGCTGGCAAATGCGCTCGGTAACTGCGTTTTTTTGTGATAGGGTTCGCGCCCTCAAAAATACGCCCAAGGCTATTTTTCAGGGCAAAATTCCATGACAAACGGTCCGCCCCAGCAGGGTTGCGGCCTACACGCCGATTGACAGTTTCATACACATTTTACGCACAGCTTTATCCACAGGTAGTACGTTGCAATCACCCCCCAAAACGCATTATCTTGTAGCTCGCGCTAAAAAAAACCCTACATGTAGGGGTTTACGCAAAAAACCAAACACAAATCAGACACCAAATTCAAGCGCTTTTATTGCCTCTGTCTGGTTGAACCAAACGTATTTTCAGAAGCCCAAACCGCACCTGCGGATGGCGACTGTTTTTTAGCCGCCAACGGCGAAAACGGTACGGGTGTTGCAGTCAATTACTGTCACCCAAACGGAATTCGGTTTTCGGCCCCAGGCTTGAGACCAAAGACTTCGGCAAGGAAGCGGCGCTCAACAGCCCCCTTCCTGACTGTCCCGAAGTTGTTATGCCCGGCGCTTGCCGGTTGTAGTGCTTCAGGACGGAACGGTGGGCGCCTTCATGGTGCCCAAACAAACATAGAGAACGTGGAGACACCCATGCAAACCGACACAACTCGCGAGAACCCGCAGGGCACCGCGCCGATGGCCACTGATTCGAGTTCGGATCTGTCCGCCACCGCGCCAGGCCAACTGCGCGTGATCAAGCGTAACGGCACTGTCGTTCCTTACACCGATGACAAAATCACCGTCGCCATCACCAAAGCGTTTCTCGCAGTTGAGGGCGGCACTGCTGCTGCCTCGTCGCGAATCCACGACACCGTTGCCCGCCTGACCGAACAAGTCACCGCGACCTTCAAGCGTCGCATGCCATCGGGCGGCACCATCCACATCGAAGAAATCCAGGACCAGGTCGAACTGGCCCTGATGCGTGCCGGCGAACAGAAAGTCGCTCGCGACTACGTGATCTACCGTGACGCCCGCTCCAAGGAGCGCGCAGTACGCGCGCCTGCCGAGGAAGCGGTGCAGGCTCACCCGTCGATCCGCATCACCCGCGCCGACGGCACGTTTGCCCCTCTGGACATGGGCCGCCTGAACACCATCGTCACCGAGGCCTGCGAAGGTCTGGAAGAAGTCGACGGCGACCTGATCCAGCGCGAAACCCTGAAGAACCTCTACGACGGCGTGGCCCTGACCGACGTCAACACCGCGCTGGTGATGACCGCCCGTACGCTGGTCGAGCGTGAGCCGAACTACTCGTTCGTGACCGCCCGCCTGCTGATGGACACCCTGCGTGCCGAAGGCCTGAGTTTCCTGGAAGTTGCTGAAAGCGCAACTCACCACGAGATGGTCGACCTGTACGCCAAGGCGCTGCCTGCCTACATCGCCAAGGGTATCGAATTCGAATTACTGAACCCGGTCCTGGCGACTTTCGACCTGGAAAAACTCGGCAAGGCGATCAACCACGAGCGCGACCAGCAGTTCACCTACCTGGGCCTGCAAACCCTGTACGACCGTTACTTCATCCACAAGGATGGCGTGCGTTTCGAACTGCCGCAGATTTTCTTCATGCGCGTGGCCATGGGCCTGGCGATCGAAGAGAAGAACAAGGAAGACCGTGCGATCGAGTTCTACAACCTGTTGTCGTCCTTCGACTACATGTCCTCGACCCCGACCCTGTTCAACGCCGGTACCCTGCGTCCTCAGCTGTCCAGCTGCTACCTGACCACCGTGCCGGATGACCTGTCGGGCATCTACCACGCGATCCACGACAACGCCATGCTGTCGAAATTCGCTGGCGGCCTGGGCAACGACTGGACCCCGGTTCGCGCATTGGGCTCGTACATCAAGGGCACCAACGGCAAATCCCAGGGCGTTGTACCGTTCCTGAAAGTAGTGAACGACACCGCTGTCGCCGTTAACCAGGGTGGCAAGCGCAAAGGCGCTGTCTGCGCTTACCTGGAAACCTGGCACATGGACATCGAGGAGTTCATCGAACTCCGCAAGAACACCGGTGATGACCGTCGTCGTACCCACGACATGAACACTGCCAACTGGATCCCTGACCTGTTCATGAAGCGCGTCTTCGATGACGGCAAGTGGACCCTGTTCTCGCCGTCCGAAGTTCCGGACCTGCACGACCTGACCGGCAAGGCCTTCGAAGAACGTTACGAGTACTACGAAGCCCTGACCGAGTACCCAGGCAAGGTCAAGCTGTTCAAGACCATCCAGGCCAAAGACCTGTGGCGCAAAATGCTCTCCATGCTGTTTGAAACCGGCCACCCATGGCTGACCTTCAAAGACCCATGCAACCTGCGCAGCCCACAGCAGCACGTTGGCGTGGTTCACAGCTCGAACCTGTGCACCGAGATCACCTTGAACACCAACAAGGACGAGATCGCCGTTTGCAACCTGGGCTCGATCAACCTGCCGAACCACATCGTCAACGGCAAGCTGGACACCGCCAAGCTGGAACGCACCGTGAACACCGCCGTTCGCATGCTCGATAACGTTATCGACATCAACTACTACTCGGTGCCACAAGCGAAGAACTCCAACTTCAAGCACCGTCCGGTCGGCCTGGGCATCATGGGCTTCCAGGACGCTTTGTACCTGCAGCACATCCCTTACGGTTCCGATGCGGCCGTCGAGTTTGCCGACAAATCGATGGAAGCGGTCAGCTACTACGCGATCCAGGCTTCCTGCGACCTGGCTGACGAGCGTGGCGCTTACGAGACGTTCCAGGGCTCGCTGTGGTCTAAAGGCATCCTGCCGCTGGATTCGCAACAGATCCTGATCGATCAGCGTGGCCAGAAGTACATCGACGTTGACCTGAACGAAACCCTGGACTGGGCGCCGGTGCGTGCTCGCGTACAGAAAGGTATTCGTAACTCCAACATCATGGCCATCGCACCGACCGCAACCATCGCCAACATCACTGGCGTCTCGCAGTCGATCGAACCGACTTACCAGAACCTCTATGTGAAATCGAACCTGTCGGGCGAATTCACCGTGATCAACCCGTACCTGGTTCGCGACCTCAAGGCTCGTGGTCTGTGGGACTCGGTCATGATCAACGACCTGAAGTACTACGACGGTTCCGTGCAGCAGATCGAACGCATCCCGCAAGAACTCAAAGAGCTCTACGCGACCGCCTTCGAAGTCGACACCAAGTGGATCGTTGACGCGGCCAGCCGTCGTCAGAAGTGGATCGACCAGGCTCAGTCGTTGAACCTGTACATCGCCGGCGCATCGGGCAAGAAGCTCGACGTGACCTACCGCATGGCGTGGTACCGTGGCCTGAAAACCACTTACTACCTCCGTGCCCTGGCCGCGACCAGCACCGAGAAGTCGACCATCAACACCGGCAAGCTGAACGCTGTTTCCAGCGGCGGCAACCACGGTGAGGACTCGGTCCTGGCGGCTCCAGCCGGTCCAGCTCCAGTGCCGAAGGCCTGCGCCATCGACGAGCCGGATTGCGAAGCTTGCCAATAAGCTGAGCCGGTAAGCGCCGCAAGGTGCCTACCCGAAACCCCCGATCAGTCCCCAGGATTGATCGGGGGTTTTCTTTTGCCTCCAGGAAAGTGGCGTTCCGACGATGGGGCCAGCCCAGGCAACCAGAGCCTCGGTTGCCGACACAACTCCCGAATCGAGTAGGAGGCGGCTTCACAACCGCCGTCCTCTCACACCACCGTACGTACGGTTCCGTATACGGCGGTTCAGGTTATGCGATTAAGCCGGTTTATCGTATCCAGTATTGAGACCAGCCCGAGTCGATCCCATAG